>JBDGPY010000028.1:0-120054 GCA_042219425.1 Haloarcula sp.
TTGCGTGGAAGGTGCTAGAGTTACGGGAGCTAGCACGGGGTGAGAACTCGCTTGCACGGTCGTCTGAAAGATTACGCGGAAGCGAACGACTTGGAGCTTTCAGAAGCGTATGCAGAGGTGTTAGAAGCAGGTCTTGAAGCGTTGGAGACTCAGTGCCAGAAGTAACGCGGCGGTTTCTCACAGGAGTTTACGCGATTCTCGCCCGCCCTGTTCGGTCCTCGGTTCCGACAGGGCGTTGGAACACTCGTCCCTCACGGAAAGGGCGGGACTCTCTCGCTGTTACAGGTCAGCTTGTATCCACCGACTCAATCCGCCGTGTCTTCGGTGCCGGCCGGCTCCGCGTCATCGCTTTCGAGCGTGACAACGCGGGCTTTCATGATACGCGTGTTCTCGACCTGTTCGACTCGAATCTCGACGCCGTCGTAGGTAATAATCTCGCCCTCCTCGACGAGCCGCCCGGCGCGGTTGAAGATGAAGCCGGCGATGGTCTCGAACTCCTCACCTTCCGGCAAGTCTAAGTCCAGCGCCTCGTTTACTTCCTCGATGTTGACCTCGCCTTTGACCGTCACCGTGACGTCGTCGACGTACTCGATTGGCTCCTCTTCCTCGCCTTCGAGTATCTCGCCGACAATCTCCTCGGTCAGATCCTCCATCGTCACGAGCCCCTCAGTCGTCCCGAACTCGTCGATGACGATGACCATGTGCAGGCGCTCGGCCCGCATCTCTGTCAGCAGGTCGTCGACGTTCTTCGATTCGGGGACGTGCAGGGTCGGCTCAATGAGGTCATCAAGGTCCATATCGCGGGCCAGCGCCTCGCCGTAGTTGAGATCCCGAACGAGGTCCCGGATGTGGATGATACCGATGACGTTGTCGAGACTCCCCTCGTAAACAGGGACGCGGGCGTGGCCGCTCTGGATACACGTCTCAAGGGCTTCCTCAACGGAGGCGCTCTTGGCGACGGCAGTCATGTCGAGCCGCGGCGTCATTACCTCCTTGGCGATGGTGTCGTTGAACCGGAGCGTCCGCTGGAGCATCTGGCGCTCGTCCTCGTCGAGAACACCCTCGCGCTCGCCTGTCTCGATGATGTCCTGTATTTCCTCACGGGTGACGTAGGAGGTTTCGATGGCGGATCGACCTCCTGTTATTTTGTTCACAATGCGCGTGAGGTAGTCAAACAGGAGGATGAGCGGGAGCAGCACCTTCTCGGCGAACTTGAGGGGCCGTGAAATGCGCAATGCCCACGACTCCGAGTTCTCGACCGCGTAGCTCTTGGGGGCGCTCTCGCCGAACAGCAGGACAATCGCAGTGATACTGAGCGTTGCGACTGCCACGGCTTGCCCCTGTGAGAGGTACATCGCGAGTAGCCCCGTCGCGATGGAGGACATCGCGATGTTGACGAGGTTGTTCCCGACGAGAATCGTCACGAGTAGGCGATGGGGGTCCGCCTTGAGTCGCTGGAGGGTTTTCGCTCCCGGAACGTCATCCTCAACCAGGGCTTCCGACCGGTGTGCGGGCAGCGAAAACATCGCGATTTCCGAGGACGAAAAGAACGCGGAGAGAACTATTAACCCGACAATGGTGGCGATACCACTGACGAGCACCACGGGCTTCGGTACCGCGACACCAACGACTTCGATAGCCTGCAACGTCGCTGTAGACAGCTCAAACGGCACAGGTGGGTCCAGGGCCATCAACGGTCTGAGTTGTAATGGGTAAGAATTAAGACTTGCCATGAAGGGAGCGCCAGCGAAGCCCTTACCCGGCTTTCGCGCGTACCGCCGGGTAAGTATGAGCGAGGCTGCCATCACACTGTACCGGTTACAGGCGTGCCCGTTCTGTGAGCGTGTCGTCCGGACGCTGGACGCATACGATCTCGACTACCGGTCGCGGTTCGTCGAGCCGATGCACTCTGACCGGGACGTGGTCAAGCGACTGTCCGGCAAGCGGACCGTCCCAGCCATCGTCGACGAGAACACTGGCGTGACAATGTCCGAGAGCGCAAATATCGTCGCGTATCTGGAGCGGACCTACGGAGCGGGCGACGAGACAGCGTGGGGGGTCGCCTGATGGAACTTGAGTTCGACGTTGTCGACCTCGACCCGGTTGACCATCCCGAAGAAGGCGAGACAGCGCCTGACTTTACCCGGCCACTCGTCAACGATGAGTTCTGGGAGGACGAGTCACTCTCGACGCTGTGTGCCGACAGCGGCCGGGTTGTGCTCGTCTTCCACGCGATGGACGGGGCGTTCCCGGCTACCTACGTCTGGAACGAGATCCGTGACCGGGCCTGGTACGAGAACGCCACCGTCGTCGGCTGCTCCATCTCGACGCCGTACGAGCACAAGCAGTTGCTTGCCGAGCGAAATATCGAGGGGAAACACCGGCTGTTCTCTGACCCGGGTAACGGCGTCGCACAGCAGTACGGGATTGACATGGACCTCGACGGGATGGCCGGTATCGAGGAGCCGCGGCCAGCGGTGTTCGTCCTCGATAGCGACCGGACTGTCGAGTACGCGTGGGTCGCCCAGCAGTGGCCCGACTTCCCGAACTACGACGAAATCGAATCCCAGCTCTAACCATGGTAGCGATAGACGATGCCGCGACAGCGGTCCGTGATGGTGACCTCGTCGTCTACCCGACGGAGACAGTGTATGGGCTTGGCGCGGACGCACTCGATCCCGACGCCGTCAAACGCGTCTTCGACGCGAAGGGGCGCGACAGCGACAAGCCGATTTCCATGGCGGTTCCGGATATCGCGTCAGCGCGCGAGTACACGCGCCTGAACGAGCGCGAGCTGGCGTTTATGCGCGAATTTCTCCCCGGCCCGGTCACCGTCGTCGTCGAGCGCCGCGACGAGGTCCCGGACGTGCTGGTCGCCGGTCGAGACCGCGTCGGTATCCGCGTCCCCGACCACGAAGCCGCGCTCGAACTCCTTGCTGAGGCTGGACCGCTAACAGCCACGAGCGCAAACATCTCGGGGAATCCAAGCGCCCGCTCCGTCGACGACCTCGACGCCATCAGCGAGCGTGCGGCCGTAGTCCTCGACGGCGGCCAGACTGGCGGGACCGGCTCGACAGTCGTGGACGTGGCGGCCGGGACGATTCACCGACAGGGTGCGAGAGCTGACGACATCAAGGCGTGGCTGGCGTCCCACAGCTGAGATGGGCGCTTGTCCGTGCAAGCGGACAGCGGTCAGCGAAGCATTGACCTGAGCGAGCGCGTTTTGACGCCGCAGTCGTCCCGGAACTCGCAGGGCTCACACTTGGCGTCGTTGCGGACCCGCCCCGGCGGACCGTCGATGCTGTCTGCGGTCCTGACCGCTCGCCGGTACACGCCAGCCCGTCGCGCGTCCATGTCGATACGCCGGATCACGCCGTAGGCTGGGTACTCCGCGTAGGCGTAGGGAACCTCTCGCTCGCGCTCCCACGATAGCGCCTTCGCGGCAGCGACCAGTCGCACGGTCTGGGGCTCCCAGACGCCCTCGTCCGGCGGCCGTCCGGCGAACACGAGCGACGGTGCAGGCCCCTCTTGTCCCGCGACGAGTTTGTGTGCGATACCGCGGGCGTCTTTCCCCTCCAGATACGCATCAATGGCCGCCGGTGCAACGAGTGCGTCCCAGTCGGCGAGTCGGTCCCGCAGGGCTCTGAGCCGGTCACGGTACGCCTCTGAGCCGACCTCGATAGGGGCAGCCAACAAGGCAGCGTCGTCAGACAGCAGTCGCTCGTAATCGAGGGCGAGTCGGCGGACAGATTCGATGGCGTCAGGAATCTCACTCGCCCCGTCACGGCGGCGGTAGTAGAGCTTTCGCGGGCAGTACGCGGCCGTTTCGAGGTCCCTGAACGTGTGGGTGGCCATGGGCTGGCTGGCCGCGTTATCGGACAAAAAGGTTCGTCGAGGGCAGCTACGCGCCGGTCACATCGACACGTCGGTGCCGGAGTCAAGCGAGTCGATGTCCTCCGTAGCTTCATCGAGACCGTCGTCTCGAAGGGAGGCGGCGTGCTGCGTCGACAGACCGGCGTCGGTGAGCACGTCCTCGAACTCGCTCTGGAAACGGTGCGAAACCCGGCGGGCAGCGTCCTGTGCGCCGACAACGCGACGGTAGTGGGCAGCCCAAGACTCATCGATGTCGAACTCGGTTGCGAGTTCGGAGATGGTGGGGTCGTCGTCGGCCACGCGGCGTCGGAACACGGTCAGGTCGAACGGAGTCTCTGTGTCCTCATCACGGAGGAGATGCAGATCGAGACGTGCCTCGACGACGTCGGCTTCGTCCACACCGAGGTCGGCCGCGATGGCCGCGTCATCGCTCCCCTCGTAGAACAGCCGGACAACTGTGGCCAGCGCCTCGTCGTCGATATCGGTCTCAAATCCGTAGCGCTCTCGCATCCGCGAGATCACGTCGGCGAGCCGATCCGCGACATCGGCCTCGTCAGTATCGGTGAGAGATCCCCGCGAAGCCTCCTGAGACTCAGTCACGGCCTCCTCCTCGGAGACATCCATGAAGATGTCGCGGAGTTCTTCGGTCTTCTGGTCCATCGAGCGCCAAACTACGTCTCTGGAGGTATATGTCTGTCGGATATGTAACGTGAACGGGGGGAAACTTTCAACTGGAAAGTAATTCCCGCAAGACGGCTCGGGTTCGTGGGAAGATTTAAGCGGTCGCGTCTCACGTGTTACCGTATGTCAGTAGTACTCCAGACGACCACGCGGCCGACGTTCTGGCGCATCGGCCCCGTGGGGAAAGCCGTCTTCTACTATCTGGCTGCACTCGCTATTCTCGTCTTTCTCTATGGCGCGTACGGGCGAGTCAGTCGCTACGCACGGGGTAGCGAAGACTCGTTTGAGCGACTTGACGACCTGCCACGCCGGACGCTCGCGGCTGCGAGGTTGGCCCTCTCGAACCGCAAACAACTGGATCGCGACACCATCGCGGGGGTGATGCACGCGTTCGTCGTCTGGGGGTTCCTGACTCTGCTCATTGGGACGACGATTCTGGGCATCGACATGGATCTCTATCGTCCATTGACCGGTGAATCGTTCTTTGTCGGTCAGTTCTACCTCTCGTACTCGTTCGTGATGGACGCGATGGGGCTACTGTTCGTCGTCGGCGTCGGCGTCGCGCTGTGGCGGCGCTACGGCCGTCGTCTGGACCGTCTCCACGACCGCCACACCTCCCGCGAGGACGACCTGTTTCTCGGCGCACTGTTCGTGCTGGGCGTTGGCGGCTATCTCACCGAGGGCATCCGAATTCTTGGTTCTTCAACGGTTCGAGACGTCTCCTTCGAGACGGTGAGCTTCGTGGGCTGGTCCGTCAAAGAGGTGCTCGCAATGGGCGGGATGACAGCAGAGATGGCCGCGGCTGCGTACCCGTTCGTCTGGTGGAGCCACTCGCTCATCGCGCTGTGGTTCGTCGCCTGGATTCCCTACGCGAAACCGTTCCACATGCTCTCGTCGTTTGCCAACCTGGTCGCCCGCGACGAGAAGGCCGGCGTGCGACTGCCGGGCGTCCCGGCCGACGCCGACCCGGAGGACATCGGCCCGAGCGAAATTGACGATTTCTCCTGGAAGCAGTTGCTCGACCATGACGCCTGTACGAAATGTGGCCGCTGTTCGTCTGTCTGTCCGGCGAAGGCCTCCGGGCGGCCACTGGATCCACGGAACGTCATCCTCGACCTGAAACGCTACCGTGAGGAGCGGGACGCCGGCGAGGAGGAGGAGGTGCCAATCGTCGCCGACGGCGGCACCTCGGTTATCGACGCACACACCATGGAGTCCTGCATGTCCTGTATGGCCTGCATGGACGCCTGCCCGGTGGACATCGAACACGTCACGCAGTTCACTGAGATGAACCGGCGACTCACCGAAGCTGGCGAGATGGACGAGCACGTCCAGGACGCGATGATGAACGTCTTCCAGCACGGCAACACCTTCGGTGACCCGGAACGCGCCCGCCCGGACTGGACCGAAGATCTCGACTTCGAGGTGCCGGACGCCCGCGATGAGCCCGTCGACTACCTCTGGTACGTCGGCGACTACCCGAGCTACGACGAGCGGAATCAAAAGATTGCGCGAGCCCTCGCGCGAGTGTTCGAGGCCGCCGACGTTGACTACGGCATCCTCTACGAGGCCGAACAGACCGACGGCAATGACGTGCGCCGCGTCGGCGAGGAAGGCCTCTACGAGATGCTCGTGGAAGACAACGCCGCCGCGATCACGGACTGTGAGTTCGACTCCATCGTGACCACGGACCCTCACGCCTACAACACGTTCATGAACGAGTACCCCGAATTCGAGGCCTGTGAGTGGGGTGAAGACGACGTGTTCCACTACACGCAGGTCGTCGCCGACCTGGCCAGTGCGGGCGCACTCGGCCTCTCAGGTTCGGAACTTGACTACACCGTCACGTACCACGACCCCTGCCACCTCGGGCGGTACAACGGCGAGTTCGAGGCTCCGCGGGACCTGATCCGCGCGACCGGGGCCGACCTCTACGAGATGCCCCGGAACCGCGATGACTCCTTCTGCTGTGGCGGCGGTGGTGGCGGCCTCTGGATGGACTTCGAGGAGGAGACCAAGCCCAGCGAGGAGCGCCTGCGTGAAGCGCTGGAAGACACCGACGCAGGCGCGACTGTCGAGAAGTTCGTCGTCGCCTGCCCGATGTGCATGACGATGTACGAGGACGGCCGCAAGACCGGGGGCTACGAGGACGACATCGAGATCGTCGGAGTGACGGAGTTGCTTGCTGAAGCGGTCGATACGGGAGCCTGACGACGGCTCGCGGACCTGCTTCCCGCTTGCGGCGTCAGGGATCGGAGCCCGGAAACGCAGACGTGTTGTGACGGGGCTAACCCGATATCGCCTATGTTGTCATTCTGTCACTGTCCGTGTCGCGGATTCCGCCGCATCCTGACTATCTGTGTTCGGCGGCTCCTGACTGTCGGGGTAGACGCGTTTGACGCATTCGGCACAATTGTTGACAAGTGCCATACTTCGGGATTGCTGGATCCAATATATGAATTCGGAGACAGCAGCCGAACGCATACCCAGCCAAACGCTTAACGCTGCCAGACTCCGACAGCGAAAGGATGGACGTCGCACTGCTCACCGTCGGAGACGAACTGCTGGCCGGGGACACGGAGAACACGAACGCATCGTGGCTGGGCCGACAGCTCACGTCGGCGGGTGCGACCGTCGCTCGTGTCCTGACCGTGCCCGACGACGAGTCGGTCATCGCTGACGCCGTAGCGCGGTACCACGACGCGTTCGACGCGGTCATCGTCACCGGCGGCATCGGCGGGACGCCCGATGACGTGACGAAGGCCGGGGTCGCGCAGGCGTTCGGCCGCAGTCTCGTCGTCCCCGACGACGTTCGGGCGCATCTCGAAGCGAAGGCCGAGCAGTTCGCCGCGGACAACCCCGAAATGGTGGACCGGTACGACATGGATCTGGACCTCGACGCGTGGGCGTCTGTGCCAGCGGGCGGGCAAGCGTTGCTGACCGACGAAAGCTTCGCCGCCGGCTGTGTCGTCGACGGGGTCTACGTCCTTCCCGGTATCCCCGAGGAACTGAAGGCGATGTACGAGACCATCGCCGACGAGTTCGACGGCGACCGGACGACGGAGACGATTCACACGCCCGCGCCGGAGGGCGCGCTCATCAACCACATCACGTTGGCCCGCGAGCGATTCGACGTCGCTGTGGGGAGCTATCCGCGCAAAGACGACACGCCAGGTCGGGTGAAGATTACCGGCGACGACCCGGCCGCCGTCGCCGATGCGACGGCATGGCTCCGCGAGCGAATCGAGACGGAGTAGTCCAGTCAAGCGGTGGGTTGATGCCATCCACGGACCGAAGGAGCAGTATGAACCTGACACAGCGCCCGCGTCGCCTGCGGACCGACGGAGTGCGACCGCTGGTACGCGAAACGGAACTCTCGGCGTCGGACCTCATCGCGCCGGTGTTCGTGGACGCGACGACCGACGAGCGCGTCCCCATCGAGACGATGCCGGGCCACGAGCGCGTTCCCGTCTCGGAGGCGGTCGACCGCGTCGAGGAAGTCCGCGAGACCGGCGTCGAAGCGGTGATGCTGTTCGGTGTCCCCGAATCGAAAGACGAACGAGGGAGTCGCGCCTGGGCCGAGGACGGCGTCGTGCAGGAAGCGACCCGCCACATCACGAGCGAGACCGATGCCTACGTCATCACAGACGTCTGTCTCTGTGAATACACCGATCACGGCCACTGTGGCGTCCTCGAAGACAATGCCGCCGAGAACCCGCGGCTGACGGTTCGCAACGACGAGACGCTGGAACTGCTGGGGAAAATCGCCGCGAGCCACGCCGCGGCCGGGGCCGACATGGTTGCTCCCTCGGGGATGATTGACGGGATGGTCGGCGCGATTCGGAAGGCGCTAGACGCCGACAGCTTCGACGACGTGCCAATCATGAGTTACGCCGCGAAGTACGAGTCAGCGTTCTACGGTCCGTTCCGGGACGCTGCCGACGGCGCGCCGGCCTTCGGCGACCGCCGTCACTACCAGATGGACCCCGCGAATGCACGCGAGGCCCGCCGCGAGGTCGATCTCGACGTCGAGCAGGGGGCGGACGTGCTGATGGTCAAGCCAGCGCTGCCGTATCTGGACATCGTCAAGACCGTCCGGGAGTCCTACGACCGGCCCGTCGCCGCCTATAACGTCTCCGGAGAGTACGCGATGCTCCATGCCGCCGCCGAGAAGGGATGGCTCGACCTCGAATCAGTCGCATACGAGTCGCTACTGTCCATCAAGCGGGCCGGCGCGGACCTGATTCTGACGTACTTCGCCGAGGACCTGGCTGACCGGCTCTGAGCTATCGGCCGAGAGACAGTTCCCCAACATATTCATGCGCCACGGGCGGACTCCGTGTATGCAGCGACAGTCCCTCCTCGTGGCAGTCGTCGCCACGGTCGCTTTGCTGTCGTTCAGTGTCGGGGCCGCGAGCATTGACACTGCGACCGGCTCCGACCAGGCGGAGATGTCGCCGGACGATAGCGAAATCAACAACCCAGACGGACAGGGCCTCGACAACCCGGAGGGCGGTATCGACCCGCCCGAGTCAGAGAGCGGGGCGCGCGCACTGCTCCCCAGCGTTCCCGCGCCGGCAGTCGGTGCCCTCGTCGGTGCGGTCGCAGTAGGTCTGTTCGTCCTGTGGCGGCTGGCCGGACAGAGCCAGACGGTCGACGAAACGAGCGGCGAGACGCCGACTGTGGCCGCGACGAACGCCACGAAGAGTACGTCACATAGCGCGAGCGATATCGAGGTCCCACTGACCAACGATGTGTACCGGGCGTGGGCGAGTCTCGAAGACAGGATTATCCCCGAAGACAGCGCGTCGACCCCGCGGGACGTCGAAGCGACGGCGACGGCCGCCGGTGCCGACCCCGACGCAGTCGCGTCACTCAGGACGCTGTTCGAACGGGTGCGCTACGGCCGGGAGCGGCCGGATACGGATATCGAGACACGCGCCCGGGAGGCACTGGAAACGGTAACCGATGGGGTTGACGACATCGCAACGGGCCCCGACGGCGGAGCCACAAGCCCTGCACAAGAGACCGACGAGCCTGCGGACACTCCCACCGGGACGGGAGACGGATGAAAGTCCGACCAGTGCCGCTGGCGGTCGGCCTCGTCGCGACGGCAGCCGGGTTTGTACTTGCCGCCATCGGCGCACCGCTTCTTCCCTCAGGAGCTGTCTCGGACCTTCCGGTACTCGCCGTGGCCGTCTTCGCGGGCGGTGTCGCCATCCTCGCCCTGCTGGTTCGGTCCCTCGACAGGGAGCGCGGACTGAGGCTGCCAGACACCGATAGCCAGTACGTCACGGTCCCCGGCGACAACGTCGACGAGGCCTTGCAGGCCGGGACGGGGCAAGAAGCGATCCGCCGACGTGTCGAGGGTGTCGCGGTCACCGTGCTCGAACGCGAGGGGTTGTCGCCAGACGACGCGAAGGCGGCGCTCCGATCCGGGGCGTGGACGGACAGCGAGCCGGCGAGAGAGCTGTTCGACGGGACATCGGTTTCGCTCCGTGCCCGGCTGTCCGGCTGGCTCTCGGGAGTTACCCCGCTCCAGCAACGTGTCGCCCATGCGACGGCCGAACTCCGGCAACGCGACGAGGAGCGATGAGCGAGACGGTCCAGCGGACCGGTCGCTGGTTCGGGCTAGCCGGTGCCGCGCTGGTCGCCGTCGGCGTCGGACTGGTGGCACAGGTCCCGTCGCTGGTCCTGCTTGGCGGGCTCGGTGTCACACTCGGTGCGTACGACCGGGCTGTCGTCGCGCCGGCAGCTAGCGTCTCGATTCAGCGCTCTCTCACGCCGGCCGAGCCGGCGCTGGGCGAGCGGGTGTCCGTCGCGCTCACAGTCCGCAACGATGGCTCACGGACGATTCCGGACCTGCGGGTCGCCGACGGGGTCCCCGACACGGTCCGGGTTGTCGAGGGATCTGCGTCGCTGGGAACGGCGTTGCGGCCGGGCGCGGAGGCGACGATTACGTACGAAATTACCGGCGGGACCGACCGCTGCGTGTTCGACCCAGCAACTGTCGTCGTCAGGGACGTAGTCGGCGTGGTCGCCCGGCGAACCCGCGTCACGGCCGAGCAAGATACCGTCACGTGGGAGCGGCCCGCCGGCTCCGCGCTGTTGCCGCTGGTACCGGCGATAGCGCGGCGACCGGGTGCGGTCCCGATAGATGAAGGTGGCGAGGGCGTCTCGTTTTATGCTGTCAGGGAGCACCGGTCGAACGATCCGCTCTCGCGTGTCGACTGGAACCAGTACGCCCGGACCGGCGACCTGCGGACCGTCGAGTTCCGTCGCGAACAGTCCGCGACGGTTGTGGTTGTAGTAGACGCCAGGGCGGAAGCCGCTCTCGCTCCGCAACCGGACGCTGAGACAGCCATCGAGCGGTCGACGATGGCCGCCGTCGCGCTCGTGGAAGGACTCCCCGAAGACGGCCACGAGGTCGGCGTCGCCGCCTACTCGCCACAGGCGGAGTGGCTTGCTCCCGGCGCGAGTACCGCACACCAGCAACAGGCTCGGGAACTCCTCCGAACTGACCGTGCGTTCGCCGCCACGCCGGTCACCCGAGCGCCGAACACTGATAGGCTGGTCGCACAGCTCCCCACGTCAGCCAACATCGTGTTTCTCGGCCCGCTGTGTGACGAGGACAGCGAAGCGCTGGTCCGCCGACTAGCTGCTAGAGGCCACCCGGTGACGGCACTCAGTCCCGATCCGACTGCAACAGATACAGCAGGCCACCGGCTGGCCCGGCTAGAACGACGGGAACGGCTGCGTCGGCTTCGGGCGGCCGGAGTGGCCGTCCACGACTGGGGACCGACGGAACCGCTCCAGCGGGTCACAGAACGGGCCTGGCGAGGTGGGCGATGACAACCAGATCCGGGCTGGTCTGTGGCGGGACGGCCGTCACAGCAAGCATCGTGACGCTGTTCGTGGCCGGCATCGGAGCCGTCTCGACCGCTGCCGCCCTCGCCGGCGTGATACTGCTCGGCGGCGGCCAGTTGGTTCGCTCGCCCCGTCTGATAGACCTCGCCAGCACGGCGCTGTTCCTTGGGCTGCTGGTTGCCGCCCTCCAAGGCGCGACAACGACGGCGGTGCTAGCCGCCGGTGGCGGGACGGTGCTCGCCTGGACCTTCGCCCACGCGGCCGTCGTCCTGCACGCTGACCTCGGCACGGCACCAAGCACCACGGTCGAGTTCGCACACGTCTCGGGGACCACCGCGTTAGTCGGCGGGGCTGTGGTGGTGACAACCCTCCTCTTTCAACTCGACGTGCCACGGCTGTCGCCGCTCGCACTCGCGAGCGTCGTGCTGGGCGCGGTGGCACTGACCGCGGCACTCAGGCGGTAGGTGTTCTGGTAGCGTGGCAGTAAGAGTGGGAGCGCGCGCAAGCTAAAACGGCCGATTTGTCCGTCTCCGGCCGGGAACAGGGTCGACATTTGTCCAGATCTCCAGTGTTCGTATACGTACTTTCTTGACGGACAACAACCTTATATCCATAATATTATACCCTAATTTGGACGGTCGTCTACTATCTCACCCCAAATTTCCGTGTTCATAAAGACAAGTATTATGTAGTGGTGTTACCAGTGCATCTCCCGTGAAAGAATTTGAGAAGTTGGTGGATTGTGGTGAAAAGTTGGACGTGCAAACTCCAGTCAGCTATAAAACGAAACGGGTGAACTAGAAATGAGCTACACAGCACTACAGATAGATCCGAACGTGCTCGCAGAAGGTGTCAACCTCCTGTGGGTGCTGGTGGTATCGTTCCTCATCTTCTTCATGCACGCCGGCTTCGCCATGCTCGAGGCGGGGCAGGTGCGCTCGAAGAACGTTGCGAACCAACTGACGAAGAACCTCCTGACCTGGTCGGTCGGGGTTACGGTGTTCTTCCTCATCGGGGCTGGAATCAGTTCCCTCGTCGGTGGGAGCGGGTTCTCACCGGCCTTCGGCGCTGAAGCCGTAAACGACTACGTCGGCTGGCTGTTCGGTGCCGTCTTCGCGATGACGGCGGCAACCATCGTCTCCGGAGCAGTGGCCGGCCGGGCCAAGCTTCGCGCGTACATCACGTACACCTTCCTGCTGGCGGCGGTTATCTACCCCGTTGTCACCGGGATCACGTGGGCCGGCGCGTACATCAGCTTCGGCGGAGAAGCGTTCCACGACTTCGCGGGCGGGATGATCGTCCACGGCATGGGCGGCATCGCAGGCCTCACGGCTGCATACGTTCTCGGCCCACGGATGGGGCGGTACAACGACGACGGCAGCGTCAACGTCATCCCAGGACACTCGATGACGTTCGCTGTGCTGGGGACGCTCATCCTCGCCTTTGGCTGGTACGGCTTCAACGTCGGGACGGCGGCGACCGTCTTCGTCGTCGAAGACGGCGCGCTTGCTCTCGGTGCCTTCGCGACGGTCGGCCGCGTCGCAATGACGACGACCATCGCGATGGCCTGCGGGGCGATGGGGGCCGGCCTGATCGCGTGGCTGAAGACCGGCAAGGTCGACACGCTGTACGTCGCGAACGGCCTGCTCGCTGGGCTAGTCGGTATCACGGCGATTCCGGACACGACGACCTGGTGGGGCGCGTTCGTGGTGGGCGGCCTCGCAGGCGGACAGCTCCCGCTGGTGTTTAGCCTCATGGAGAATCGGCTGAAGATCGACGACGTCTGTGCCGTTTTTCCGGTTCACGGGAGTGCTGGTGTGCTCGGAACGCTGCTGTTCCCGTTCGTTGCCACGTCCGGGGCGGTCGGCTCAGTCACCAACGCGTTCATCGCACAGCTGATCGGCGTCGTCGCCATCGCAGCCTGGACGATTGTGGCGACCGGCGGTATCTGGTACGTGCTCAAAGCAGTCGGGCAGGCACGGGTCACGCCCGAACACGAGCAGAAAGGGCTGGACGTCAGCGAACATGGCGTCGAGACCTATCCCGAGTTCGGCGGTGGCGAGGGCGTCGTCACCGACGGTGGCAAAGTGACGGAACCCGTACGTGCTGACGGAGGCCTCAACGATGACTGACGAAACCGAAATCAAGATGATTGTGGCAATGATTCGGCCGGACAAACTGGGCGACGTGAAGAAGGCACTCGCGGAGGTTGGCGCGCCGTCGCTGACAGTGACAAACGTCTCCGGCCGCGGTTCACAGCCCGCCAAGAAGGGGCAATGGCGCGGCGAAGAGTACGTCGTCGACCTGCACCAGAAAGTCAAAATCGAGACGGTGGTCGCCGATATTCCCGTAGATGACGTCGTCGAGGCGATCGCTGACGGTGCACACACTGGGGAAAAGGGCGATGGCAAGATATTCGTCCTTCCTGTCGACAGTGCCTACCAGGTCCGGACCGGAAAAGAAGGGCCTGAGGCAGTCTGACGGACGAAATGGTCGACGATACCGACAGGCAGGTTGTGAATGCACTGCTCGAAGACGGCCGGGCCAGCGCGCGCGATGTCGCCGCCGCGACCGGTATCGCGGCGACGACGGTGTCACGGCGGATGGACAACCTAGAGTCGGACGGTGTCATTGACGAGTACACTGTCGACATCGATTACGGCGCGCTCGGCTACGATGTGACGGCCGTGTTCCAGCTCTCGGTTGAGGGTGGCGGGCTCGCGCGGGTGGTCGACCAGCTACGGGAACAGCGCAAGATGATCGCTGTCTATGAGGTGACTGGCAGCCACGACGTGGTGGCCGTCGGGAAGTTCACCGATACGGCCGAAATGAACGCCCTCATAAAGACGCTGCTGACCGACGCGGACATTCACTCGGCCTCAACGTCGGTCGTGTTGAACACGGTGTGTGAAAACGAGCAGTTCGCCGTCGACGCGACTGATACGTAACTCTGGCGGTGGGGTTAAAACCCCTCGCGCCGCTGCAACGCGTATGGGCCTGAAAGTGGACGTGCGGAAGCTGGACCTCTTTAACCAGATGGCGAAGGAGGGGTCGGGAACGGTCGCGGAGAACCTCGGTCAGTTGACCGGGCTCGACGCGTCAGTTCGAACCTCACAGATTAACTTTCTCGATATCAAGGACGTCAAGACGCACATCGGTAGCGACAAGGGTGTCGGTATCTACGTCGAGCTGAGCGAACCGCCCTACGGCTACGTCCTGTTCCTGCTCGACCCCGACGACAGCAAGAGGATGGCCAGCGCGATGATGGGTGGCATGGGCGAACCCAGCGAGGGGAGCGGGTTCAGCGATATGGAACGCTCGGCGATGCAGGAGATCGGCAACATCATGACGTCCGCGTTCATCGACGGGTGGGCCAACGTCCTCGAAACGACTATCGATATGGGGACGCCGAACTTCGTGTTCGGACCGGCCAACGGCATCGTCGACGAAATGGGTGGCTGGCCTGACTCGGACCTCGTGTTCGTTGTGGATTCGCACATCACTGTCGACGACGGCGAACTCGGGATGACCGTCTACACGTTCCCCGAACTGGATGATCTCGTCGCGCTTATTCAGAATATCGAGCTCGACACTGACGTGGCGGCAGACACTGAAGCTGGGGATATTCTGGACTGACTGGATCCGGACGAGCGTCGCCGATACGCACTCGTGCACGAGATGTAGTTGTGTGGTCCTGTGAGTTGTGACTCGCCGTCTATCCGAGCGGTTTCACGCCTGACGACCAGCCTGTGTCAGTAGCGATACGTGCTGGCTTGTTACCATATAAATAGGTGTGTCTGCCTGTTTACTACCAAATAAAATATTATATATACGTGTCGATGGATGATGTGCTATGCGATCTGAGCGACAGTTGCGAACAAGTGACAGGCGGTCCCTGCTACGGATCGCCGGAGGGGCCGGGACTGCGGGACTCACCGGACTAGCTGGATGTCTGAGCGGGGGGACAACGAGAGAGACAGAGACTGTCGAAAACCCGCCACTCGGGAACTATCCGGTCGAGGGGGACGCGGTCACCTTTGGGTTCAACGTCCCACAGTCAGGTGCGTACGCCGCCGAAGGGAAAGACGAACTCCGCGGGTACGAGTTGGCGGTCACGCATCTCAACAACGGGGGTGGGTGGGTCGGTGAGGGTTCGTTCGACACGCTCACTGGGGATGGTGTCCTCGGCAAGTCAGTCGAGTACGTCAGTGCTGATACGGAGACGAAAGCCGACATTGCAACGTCGAACGCTGAGAAGATGATAGACCAGGACGACGTCATCATGCTTTCCGGTGGGTCGTCAAGCGCCGTTGCCATCGCCCAGCAGGAGGTCGCACAGGAGCGGAAGGTCCCGTACATGTGTTGTCTGACCCATTCAAATGACACGACAGGTGAGGACTGTGTCCGGTACTCGTTCCGCGAGATGTTCAACGCCTACATGTCCGCACAGGCGCTCATCCCGGTTCTCACGGCGGAGTTCGGCCGCGACGTGCAGTACGCCCAGATTTACGCAGACTACACCTGGGGACAGTCGGTAGAGTCCTCCATCCGGGAGTTCTTCACGTCGAGCGGCTGGATGGAACTCACCAGTATCGCGACGCGGCTCGGGACGACGGACTACGAGAAGCCACTCAGGCAGGTCAGAGACTCCGGTGCGGAGGTCGTCTTCCTGAACCACTACGGGCTAGACGCGGCGAACTCGTTGCGGACAGCCCGAGAAATCCTTCCGGACAACGTGGGTATCGTAGTCCCGCTGTACAACCGGATCGTCGCACGAAACGCCGCCAGCGCCATCGAAGGCGTCTACGGGACGATAGCGTGGGACATCAGCATCGCATCGGACCTGTCGGACGCTTTCAAGAACGCATTTACTGCCGAGTACGGGAACTCCCAGCGTCCGTCGGGGGTGGCGCATCTCGCCTACGCACAGACGCTTCAGTACGCTGCCGCGGTCGAGCGGGCCGGGACGTTCTACCCACCGGCCGTCATCCGCGCGCTGGAAGGCCACGAGTACTCGGTCGGGATGGGTGACCAGACGATGCGGGCCTGTGATCACCAGGCCATGCGTGGCGTCCCAGTCGTCAAGGGGCTCCCGGAAGCCGACCAGTCCAAGGGCCGGTACTACGACCTCGTCACCACGACCAGAGCGGTCGGCTACGAATGCGATAGTGGCCCGGCCGCCGAGTGCGACCTCGGTAAGTACGACAAGTAAGGGCGACCGCCCGCACACGCTCAGACCAACCACTGAGTGGTACGTCGGTATGTCCAATCAGTGACCAGCTACAGTTGTCCGTCTCGGCCGTCGAGGTGCGCGTCACCCCACTGCTGGAGTGCCTCGATAGCCGGGTTCAGGTCACGACCACGCTCGGTCAGTGAGTACTGCACTCTGACCGGTTGCTCCTCGATGACGGTTCGCTCGACGATACCGTCGGCTTCCAGGTTTGTGAGGGTCTCCGAGAGGACCTTGTTCGTGACGGTGCCGATGTCATCGGCCAGCGCACCGAATCCCATCGGCCCGTTGGCAAGCAGTCGGTGGACGACCACGGGATGCCACTTGTTTCCAAGGACGTCCATCGCACAGGTGAGTCCACACCAGGACTCCGTGTGACACCACGACGCTGTACACTCGCTGTCGGTAGACTGCGCGTCGCTCATACGAACCTCTTGGGTTCCGTCGGCAAAACCTCTCGGGAGACGTTTCCGACTGGTAACCCGGTGCCTGGCTGGATACGACCGTTTTATTGGCGGTTCGATGTGGTATTGAGTATGGAAATCGACATCGAGTACTGTGTTCCCTGTGGGCTCCGTGACGAAGCAATCGCCGTGCAGACGGAGTTGCTCTCGACGTACGGACGCGATCTCGACAGCGTCAGCCGCACTGCGGCCGTGAGATGACCACTCAACACCGGACCACAGCGCACCTGTGAGCCTGACTGATATCGTCGAAGACTACCTGCTCGGCTGGGTGTTGCTCGCCGTCGCTATCGGTGTCCTGGTCCCCGGTGTCGCTGTCGTTACCCGCGCAGCCACGCCGATTCTGGCACTGATGGTCGGTAGCGTTTCGCTGACGCTCTCTGTCTCCCGATTCCGCGCTATCGAGGGGCGAGCGCTTGCTGTGACGCTGCTCGGGCATCTTCTGATGCCGCTGCTCGCGTACGGCATCGCCCGAGCAGCGGAACTCTCACCGGAACTGACCGTCGGGTTCGTCCTGCTCGGGGCGGTGACGCCGGAGCTGGTGACACCGACAATGACGGAGCTCGCGGGGGGAAACACCGCGCTGTCCTCCGTCGTGCTCGTCATCGCGGGCCTCGGAAGTACTGTCGTTGTTCCCGCAGCGATGTCACTCGTGGGAGGCGAGGGCAGCACCGTCCAGACCTGGCCGATCGTCGAGCAGTTGCTGGTCGCCGTCGTCGTGCCGATGGTGCTCGCTATCGGTCTTCGGGCCCGGTTCCCGGCCACGGTCATGCGCCACGAAGACAGCTATCCCGCGATATCTGCGGTGATGGTCGTCCTCATTATCGGCGGAGTCACCGCTGCAAACGCTGGTGTGCTTCGGGGCGATATCGGCGCTGTTGCGCTCGTGGGTATCGCTGCGCTTGCACTGAATGTGGTCGGCTACGCGCTCGGCTGGCTCGTCACTGCCGGGACCGACCGCGCAACACGGCTCGCCGGGTCGCTCTCGGTCGGGATGCGCGATTTCGCCGTCGCCGCGGCGCTCGTCGTGGCTGCGGGCTTTCCCCCAGATGCCGCACTCCCAGCGGTCGTGTTCGGCGTCGTCGAGATGGCGACGAGCGCGGGGCTCGCACAGCGGTTCTGAGCGGCAAAAAAGTGAGGTGGAGCTTGTGGACACGAGCGGTGCCCCACCCGATGGCGACAGACACATACACGCCCTACTGCGGGCGTATCGCGTCGCCGAAACCGGCTGTTCGGAGCCGGGGCCGCGTTACTCCAGTAGTTCCGGTGCCGCGTCGTAGGCCACCCCCTGAGCCGCGGATTCCGACGGACCAACGGCGTCGGACATCCGGTCAGTGTCGTTCGGACCGTTCGTTTCTGTCATCGTCAGTCGTCCGCCGAGATGGGGTGGCCCTCGGCGTCGGTCGGGGCGGGGCTCTCGCCGTCGTCGAAGGGGTACCACGACTGCTTGCCGTCGGCCAGGCACGGGTCCTCGTACCCCTCGACCTCGTGGGGCTCGGCCAGTTCTACGATGGTCTCGTGGCCGGTGGCGTCAACCCACTCGCGGAAGGTCTGGCCCTCCGAGCGCAGCGCGGCGTAGGCCTCGACGATGTTCTTTATCATGCCGGGCGCCTCGTCGGCGGGCACGCGCTGGCGGACCCACTCGATGAACGACGGGTTCTCGCCGATGCCGCCGCCGACGCCCACGTCGACGGCCTCGACCATCTGGCCGTCCTTGCGGGCGCGCATCCCCTGGAGGCCGATGTCCGCGGTCATCGCCTGCCCGCAGTCGGCCGTACAGCCCGAGAAGTGCATCTTGATGCGGTCCACGTCGTCGGGCACGTCGGCGTTGTCGCCGAGCCAGCGGAGCAGGCGCGCCATCCGCGCCTTCGTCTCGGTGAGGGCCAGCGAGCAGAACTCCGTGCCGGTGCAGGCCATCGCCCCCTGGACGAAGGGGTTGGGCTCGGGCGAGTGCTTCTCGAGCAGCGACTCGCCGAGCAGGGCGTCGAGCTGGGCGTCCGGCACGTCCATGATGAGCGGGTTCTGCCGGCGGGTCAGGCGCACCTCGCCGGAACCGTATCTGTCGGCCAGGTCCGCGAGTTCGATGGCGTCCTCCGCGGACAGGCGGCCGACGGGGACCGAGAGCCCGACGTAGTTCTTGCCGTCTTTCTGGTCGTAGACGCCGACGTGGTCGTGGGCGCCGTGACCGGAGCGCTTGCCGGCGTTGTACGTGTACTCGCCGCGGAAGTCGGTCCCGGCGGACTCGAACTCGAAGTCGAGGCGCTCGTCGAGTTCCGCGCGGGTTTCGTCGGTCCCGTGCTCGTCGACGAAGAAGCGCGCGCGGTTCTTCGAGCGGTTCTGGCGGTTACCCTCCTCGTGGTAGTACTCGACGAACGCGCGCACGGTCTCGACGGCGTGTTCCGGGCGGACGAGCAGGTCGAGCGGGCGGGCCTCGCGGGGCTCGCGCCCGCCGAGGCCGCCACCGACGCGGACGTTGAAGCCCTCGACTTCCTCCCCGTCGATTATCTTGTGTGCGGGCTCCAGCCCGATGTCGTTGATGCTGTCCTGGGCGCAGCCCTGGCGACATCCCGTCACCGAGATATTGAATTTCCGGGGCATGTTCGCCAGATCGTTGTCCCCGCGGATGGTCTCCTGAATCTCGTCGAGAATCTCGCGAGACTCGACGAATTCCTCGGCCTTGCCGGCGACCGGGCAGCCGGAGATGTTCCGCATTGCGTCCCCGCCGGCCGAGCGGGAGGAGACGCCGACGGCTTCGAGTTTCTCCCAGATCTCCGGGATGTCTTCGAGCTTGAGCCAGTGGAGCTGTATCGACTGTCGGGTCGTGAAGTCGATCCAGCCGTTACCGAATTCTGGATTCTCCACCGGACCCTTTGCGTAGTCACGGGCGACCTCGCCGATAGCCCGCAGTTGTCCGGGTTCGAGGACGCCACCGCAGTTGGTCAGCCGCATCATGAAATACGACTCCTGGCCGCCGCGGTGGTGGAACACGCCCCAGAACTTGAACCGCGAGAACCACGTCTCTCGCTCGTCCTCGGGAATAGACTCCCACCCCTTCTCCGCGAACTCCTCCAGTTTCGCTCGTACTTCGTCACCGTACAACTCGTCCTTGATATCTTCTTTCTTGTGTGGCATCGTTATCGCCCTCCCGTTTCGAAAGTACGTACTATTTTATCACACATATATGTTCGAATGTCCGTTAATTTACGCTCTAACGTTTTATTTGGAGAGGTAAAACCCTATTCGTTGACAAAGTCGAAGTAGAGAGCGAGTTAGCGTACGACCGTCAAGAAGCGCTCCGAGACGGCGGTGATAAGGCGGGCCGTTTGACGAACGGACGGTCAGACCCGCTCGGGCGGACGAGTGTCCAGAAGTGTTCGGCGGCGAGAGCGGCGTCGCTCCGGGGGACTGAAACAACGAGAAAACCGACGGGCTGCGGGGCGATTCGGCGGCCGTGTCGACAGACTACGCGGAGCGGTCCCGGGGGACGCAGCGTGCGGCGGGCGTGTCGAACTCGTCGAACGCGTGTTCGGGAACCGGGTCCGCGACGGTGACGGGCGAGAGCGGGCGCGGTCTGCCGCCGACGAGGGGAACCGCGCCGTCGCCGTCCGCGGCCTCGAACAGTTGCTGCGGGAGCGCGGTGGGGACGAACGGTCGGTCGCAGGGCGTGACGAACGTCCACTCGCCGCGCGCGACCCGACAGCCGGTTCGGATGCCCGCGACCGGGCCCCCGTCGGGGACGGGGTCGCTGACCCCGGCCACGACGTGGCGAATCATCGGCTCGCCGTCGAGGTCGGCTGTCGCCTCGTCCGCGTCGCCGAAACGGGTGCCGTGCCCGCCGGCGAGGACCACGGCCGAGCGCATCAGTCGTCCCCGGTCGGAACCGTCTCCGTACTGCTCGACTCGCCGACGAAGCCGGCGGTGTTGGCGACGCGCGCAATCTCCGGCTGGAAGACCCACGCCGCGAGCAGCACGATGGGAATCATCGAGGCCGCGACGATGGAGTAGCCGAGGTGGAGGTTCGCCAGCCACGGGGCGGAGTAAATCAGCGGGTAGATGATTCCGCCGACGGTGCCGACGCCGCCCACGACGCCGGCGACCGCGCCGGAGCTGTTGGGGAACATCGAGGGGACCATCGCGAAGATGGAGCCCTCGGCGAAGGCACAGGCCGTGCCGACGAGGAAGCCGACGACGACGGCGTTCATCAGCACGCCCGAGAGGCCGGCGAGCGTCATCGCGAACATCGTCACGACGATGAAACACAGCGTGACGAACGTCCACTGCTCGCGGTAGCGGCCCTTGAAGAACGGCAGGATGTTCTTCTCCTTGCGGGCGAGCACGTCGCTGACGTAGCCGCCGATGGGGCGCAGGAGGCCGGCGGCGACGGAGAACGTCGCGGCGAACGTGCTCGCGACGACGAGGTTGTCCTGGTTGAACGCCTCGCGGTAGTAGGTGGCGAGCCAGCCGTTCAT
Organism: Haloarcula sp.; assembly: GCA_042219425.1. GTDB lineage: Archaea > Halobacteriota > Halobacteria > Halobacteriales > Haloarculaceae > Haloarcula. Next base: position 21,585 of record JBDGPY010000028.1, read on the forward strand.
CGAGAGTTCGAGGCCGAAGGACATCACGTACGCCAGCGCGAGGACGACGGTCCCGTAGCGGGTCGCCGTGTGGAGCCAGTCCTTGAAGCTCGCGTTGTCCTTGGTGGCCTGGCGCTTCTCTTCGCTCTTTGCGGCCTCGCCGAGCGTGAAGTACGCGACGGCGAGGAAGATGGAGACGATGCCGGTGTAGAAGAAGGCGGCCCGCCAGCTCGTGGCGAACAGCGGCCCGCTCCAGCCGGTGCCGAAGACGCGCGGGAGGACGAGCGCCCCGCCCGCCGCGCCGGCGTTCCCGACGCCGGCGTAGATGCCCTCGGCCAGTCCGAGGTTCTCCTTTTCGAACCACTCGGCGACGTGCTGGATGCCGATGACGAACGTGATGCCCGCCGTCGCGACGATGAGCCGCGTCACGAAGAACAGGGAGTAGTCCTGTGCGAACGCGCTCGCCATCGAGAACACGCCGACGTACGCCAGCACGATGGCGAAGATGGCCGGCGCGCCGAACTTATCGGAGAGCCAGCCGGTCAGCATCCGGCCGAAGGGAGCCATCCAGATGGCCGAGCTGGCGAGGATTCCGATTTCGGCCGTCGTGAGGCCGAACTCGTCGGCGATTGGCCCCGTGAACGGCGCGAACGAGAACCAGATGAGGAACGAGAAGTTGAATCCAATCGTCGCGAGCAGCAGCGTCCGGTACTTCGTCATCTTGATCAGTCCCATAGTGACACCCCCGTGACCGCCGTCGGACGACGACCGGAACCGAACTGTTGTTGTAATTTGTTATCTTTGCGCCGGATTTCTACCACGTTCGAACACATTGATTCAGTATATGCTATCGAACAGAGTGTTATAACGGTGTTCGTTTACAAAATCGGAATATTTTCGCTCGATTCAGACATCCCGACAATCCCATCGTTTCTGTCCCGGTCCGGCGAGCGATTCTTACGAACGTCAACGAAGTCACGGATTCGAGTGTGTAATCGTCAATCGAAATCCGTCGAACGTGGCTGGACGGTCGGCAGAAGCGGAGAAATCCTTGAGAAGCAGCGTCCGAGCGCCTGAAACGCCTCGACCGGTACCGACGCCGGAGAGCATCTGGACCCGACCAGGTCGTCCCGGCGGGGCTCGGCCGGGAGGAGGTGCTAGCGCGGGAACCGAACGTCTGTGGTCACTCGTCGTGATTTTTCTGAAATTTTCTTTCAACGAAAGTGTTATTCGGCTGCTCACATGAATATCTACAATATACAGGGCGATATCGTGTACGAACACGTGATTCTCAGCCGTATACCAGTACCATGAGAAACGAACGACGGAACGACTCGCGTGCGCGCTGCCTCGTCCGGCGTCCGCCGGCCCGCGGCCGAACGCGCCTCGTTACCCGAAATCAGCGCGACGAACCGACGGCGAACTGTCCCACGAGATGAGCTACTGGAAGCCAACCACCTGTATGCGGTGTGCCGTCGGCTGCGGGCAGCAACAGCGCGGCGTCGACGAGGGGTACGGCATCGACACGGTTCGCGGGAACCGGAACCACCCCGTCTCGAACGGTCTCGCCTGCGAGCGCGGCATCAGGGAGACGGAGAACCCGAACGGGGAGTGGCTCACGGAGCCGCTGGTCCGGCGCGGGGACACGCTCAAGCCGACGTCCTGGAAGACGGCGCTGGGCATCGTCGCCTCGGAGTTCATCCAGACGATAGCGGAGGACCCGAACCGAATCGCGGTCCTCGGGAGCGGCCAGCAGACCAACGAGGCCGCCTACGCGCTCGGGAAGGTCGCGCGCGCCGGCATCGGCACCGAGCACTTCGACGCGAACACGACGCTGTGCATGGCCAGCGCCGTCACCGCGTACTACGACGCCTTCGGCAGCGACGCGCCGCCGTGTACCTACGACGACATCCCGAAGGCGGAGACCCACGTCGTCTGGGGCGCGAACCCGGCCGCGGCACACCCCGTCCTCTACCGCTGGATTCTCGACAGCGCGAGCGAACCTGACAGCCGTCTCGTCGTCGTTGACCCCGTGCGGAGCGAGACCGCCGCCGACGCCGACCTGTGCGTCCAGCTCGAAGCCGGGACGGACGTCGAACTCGCACGCGCCGTCCTCGCGCGGCTGGTCGAGACCGGACGGGTCGACCGCGAGTTCGTCGACGGCTACACCGACGGCTACGAGGACCTCGTCGCCTCGCTCCCGGCGGTCGAGCGCGCCGCGGACACCGCCGGCGTCTCCGTCGAGACCGTCGACGCGCTGTCCGACGCCTTCGAAGACCGGACGCTCGTCTACTGGGGCATGGGCGTCAACCAGAGCACGAACGGCACCGACGCCGCGCGGTCGCTCATCAATCTGTGCCTGGCGTCGGGGAACATGGGCCCCGGAAGCGGCCCGTTCTCGCTGACCGGGCAGGCCAACTCGATAGGCGCTCGCGTCGTCTCCTCGAAGGAGGCGTGGCCCGGGCACCGGCCGTTCACCGACGACGAGCACCGGGCGGCGGTCGCCGACCACTGGGACGTGCCACTGGGGCGGCTTCCCGATTCATCCGGGCCGGGGCCGGTCGGAATCGTGGACGAAATCAACCGCGGCCACATCGACGCCTGCTGGACGGTGGCGACGAACCCGGTCGTCGGGATGCCGGACGCCACGAACGTCAGGCGGTCGCTCGACGACATCTTCCTCGTCGTGCAGGACGCGTTCCGGTCAGAGACCGTCGAGTACGCCGACGTGGTGCTGCCCGCGGCGACGTGGGGCGAGAGCGAGGGGACGACGATGAACATGGAACGGCGCGTCTCCAAGGTCACCGCCGTAAGCGACACGATAGACACCGTCCGGCGGGACCTCGACATCATCGCCGCAATCGGAAACCGCATCGACGAGACGCTCTTCGACGACCCGCCCATCGACCCGGAGACCGTCTTCGACGAGTTCGCGGCGCTGACCGAGGGCACCGTCGCCGACTGCTCTGGCATCACCTACGACCGCCTCGACGCGGAACTGGCCGTCAGATGGCCCGCACCGGACGAGTCCACGGAGGGCGGGTATCGGTACTACGAACCCGACGCTGACGACGGCAAGACCTGGTCGTTCCCGACGGACTCCAGCCGGGCGCAGTTCACGGAGCCGACGTACGAGGGGCTCCCGGAACCGACCGACGCAACCTATCCGCTGACGCTGACGACCGGGCGGCGTCCCGAGGCGTACAACACGGACGTCAGGGCGGACGGGGACACGAGCGACGTCCCGACGGCCCGCATCCACCCCGAGACGGCCGGCCAGTACGTCCAGCTGTTCGACCGCGGCCGGACCGTCGTCGAGTCGCGGCGGGGCAGCGTGACCGTCGACCTCGCGCCGGACGACGCCGTCCCGCCGGGAACCATCTGGATGGACATCCACAACACCGCCGTCAACGAACTGACGCTGCCGGCCGTCGACCCCGAGTCCAACGAGCCGAACTACAAACAGTGCGCCGTCCGACTGGCGACGCCCGACACCTCGTCGACGGTGACTCGCAACGGACTCCCGCGGAGCGGCACGCTCGGGAGCGACTGAGACGCGACCTCGGCTATTCTGCGTGATTCACTCGGTCGGCGAACGCCGTGAACAGGTGACTCCGTCAGTCGACGAGCGCCGCGTGCGTGTCCGCTCGGCCGGCGAACGGTGAAACCGAACCGTCAGTCGGAGAAGGGTAAACCGTGGCGTCAGTCGGCCGCGGCCGGCGGCAGTTCGGCCTCCGGGGCGACGAGGCGGGCGGCGCACTGTTTGAAGTGCGGTTCGTTCGACTGCGGGTCCCGCTCGGAGAGGGTCAGGCGGTTCGTCGCCGGGTGGTGAATCGGCAGCCAGACCATGCCGTGCGGGACGCCCTCGTCGCGGTCGATGTCGACGGTCGCGGAGCCCCGCCTGGTCGCGACGGTGAGCCGGTCGTCGGCGACGAGGCCACTGTGTTCGTCGACCGTCTCCGGGTGGATGCGGGCCACCAGCGGCCCGGCCTCGCCGCCGCGCGAGCGGACGCCGGTGTTGTAGCCGTCCGCCTCGCGGGCGGTGGTGAGGGTCAGCGGGTACTCCTCGTCGGTCGGTTCGGGGAGCGCCCCCTGCCGGCCGGTCGAGAACTGCGCGCGGCCGGTGCCGGTGGGGAACGACCACGATTCGTCCTCGCGCTCGTAGTAGCGGTAGCCGCCGGCGCTGTCCTCGTCGGGCGCGGGCCACCTGACCGCGTGCACGTCGTCGAGGCGGTCGTAGGTGATGCCCGAGCAGTCGGCGACGGTGCCCTCGGTCAGCGCCGTGAACTCCTCGAAGATCGCTTCCGGGTCCGGGGACGTGTCGTCGTCGAACAGGCCGGGGAACAGCCGCGAGCCGATGGTCGCGATGATGTCGAGGTCCTGTTTGACGCCGCTCGGCACGTCGGTCGCCACTCGCACCCGGGAGATGGTCCGCTCCATGTTCGTCGTCGTCCCCTCGCTCTCGCCCCACGTCGCCGCCGGCAACACCACGTCGGCGACCTCGGTCGTCTCCGTGTGGAACGCGTCCTGAGCGACGACGAAGGCGTCTTCGAGCGTCTCACGGACGCTCTCGGCCTCGGGCATTCCGGCGACGGGGTTCGTCGCGACGGTCCAGACGGCCTCGGGACCGTCTTCGAGCATCCCGACCGGCCCGGGGCCGGGGTCGTCCGGCAGGCGGTCGACCGGCACGTCCCAGTGGTCGGCGACGACGCGGCGGTGGTCGGGGTCCTCGAAGGCGCGCTGGCCGGGCCAGGAGCCCTTCGAGGAGCAGATGCGCGTCCCCATGGAGTTGGCCTGGCCGGTCAGCGAGAACGGGCCGCCGCCGGGCCGGAGGTTCCCCGTGGCGAGCGTCAGGTCGATGAGCGAGCGCGCGATTTCGGTCCCCTGGACGTGCTGATTGACGCCCATCCCCCAGTAGACGAGCGCCCGTTGGTCGAGCGCGTCGGCCAGCAGGTCCACGTCCGCCATCTCGACGCCGGCGTCGGCGGCCGCCGCCTCGGCGTCCGGCAGCGAGGCGAGGAGGTCCTCGAAGCCCTCGGTCGCCTCGGCGACGAACTCGCGGTCGACCCGCCCGGTCTCGACCAGCCGCGCGAGGACGGCCCGGGAGAGCGCGAGGTCCTTGCCGGGGTCCGGGGCGACGTGGTGCTCGGAGTTCTCGGCCGTCTCAGAGCGGACGGGGTCGACGACGACGATTTCCACGTCGTCCTCGTCGGCGGCCTGTCTAATCCAGCGGTAGAGGACGGGGTGGGCGACGGCCGGGTTCGCCCCCCAGACGACGTGGCGGTCGGCCTCGCCGATGTCGGCGTAGGTGCACGGCGGCGCGTCGCTGCCGAACGCCTGATAGTACGCGGTGACGGCGCTGGCCATGCACAGCGTCGTGTTCGCGTCGTAGTTGCGCGTGCCGAAGCCACCGCGGGCGAGTTTGCCGAGCGCGTAGGCGGCCTCGTTGGTCTGCTGGCCGCTCCCGAGTATCGCCACGGAATCCGGGTCGCGAGCGTGAACCGCCTGGAGGCCCTCGACGGCGCGGGCCAGCGCCACGTCCCAGGTCGTCTGGCGGAGTTCGCCGTCGCTGCGGACCATCGGCCGCGAGAGCCACTCGCCGTCGGGGTCCTGACTCTCGCTGATGCCGCGCGAACACGCCAGCCCCTGACTGACCGGGTGGGCCGCGTCGCCGCGGGCCGTGTCGATGCCGTACCCCACGTCGGCGGCCCGGTGCATGTGTCCACAGCCGACGGCACAGCGCATGCAGGTGGTCGGGACCCAGTCGCTCACAGCGCATCACGCGCCCGAAAGACGCCCGTCCGTCCACTCATATACGATATTCCAGCACATTCGGCTAGCATTCTGTTGACTATGTAGATGAACACGCAGTGTAAAACAGTAACTCTTTACGAAATGCTTTCTTTCCGAGATAATTCGGACATCCGTTCATCCCGTCTCGCTGGCACCCGTTCCGCTCGGCGAAATCACACAGACGGCTAACAACAGTTTCTTTCTGGCAGCAGTCGAACCCCAGAATATGAACCACGAACAGTCGCGAGCGCTGTACGACCGCGCGCTGTCAGTTCTTCCGGGCGGCGTCAACTCCTCCGTTCGAGCGACCCGACCGTACCCGTTCTTCGTCGAGAAGGGCGACGGTGGCCACGTCATCGACGCCGACGGGAACCGCTACATCGACTTCGTCATGGGCTACGGTCCCCTCCTGCTGGGTCACAGCCTCCCCGAACAGGTCCAGTCGGCCGTCCAGCAACACGCCGCCGAGGGGCCGATGTACGGCGCGCCGACAGAAGTGGAGGTCGAGTTGGCCGAATTCGTCACCCGTCACGTCCCCAGTGTCGAGATGCTCCGGTTCGTCAACAGTGGTACTGAAGCGACTGTTTCGGCGGTCCGTTTAGCCCGTGGCTACACCGGGCGCGACAAGGTCGTCGTGATGCAAAGCGGCTACCACGGCGCACAGGAGTCCACACTGGTCGAGGGCGAGGGCGACCACACCGCGCCATCTAGCCCCGGCATCCCCGAGAGCTTCGCTGAGCACACGCTGACCGTGCCGTTCAACGACGAGGAGGCAGCCCACGACGTGTTCGAGGAACACGGCGACGACATCGCGGCCGTCCTCACCGAGCCCATCCTCGGAAACTACGGCATCGTCCACCCGGTCGAGGGCTACCACGAGACACTCCGCGAGTTGTGTACTGACCACGGCTCCCTGCTCATCTTCGACGAGGTTATCACAGGCTTCCGCGTCGGCGGCCTCCAGTGTGCCCAGGGTGTGTTCGACATCGACCCGGATATCACCACGTTCGGGAAAATCGTCGGCGGCGGCTTCCCGGTCGGTGCAATCGGCGGCAAAAGCGAAACCATCGAGCAGTTCACGCCCGCTGGCGACGTGTTCCAGTCCGGGACATTCTCGGGCCACCCAGTGACGATGGCGGCCGGACTGGAGACACTACGATATGCAGCCGAACACGACGTATACGACCACATCAACGACCTCGGCGAGCAGCTCCGGTCCGGTCTGCAGGACATTCTGCAGGACAAGGCCCCAGAATACACTGTCGTCGGTCGGGATTCGATGTTCAAGGTAGTTTTCACCCGCGACGGACCAGATTCCTTCGAAGGTCATTGTGAGGCTGGCTGCCAGCAAAACGAGTCCTGCCCGCGGTTCGACTACTGCCCGAAGAACGGCCACGACGTGACGCAGGCCGAAACCGAGCGGTGGGAGCGCCTGTTCTGGCCCGCCATGAAGGACCGGGGCGTCTTCCTCACGGCGAACCAGTTCGAGTCACAGTTCATCTGTGATGCCCACACAGGTGAAGACATAGAGAATGCACTCGAAGCATACAAAGAGGCGATATGAGGTGAGCGACGACAACATCGCACTTTCAGAGAAGCGGATGTATGGCGAGAAACGACCCGAGACTCACGCCTACGTCGCATCGGGTCTGGGCATCACGCGGGTCGAAACAGCGGGCGGCCAGATCGGTCGGTTCAGCCTCAGCGAACGCTGTACCGCCAGAGACGTGGCCGGCGAGAGCGGCGAGGTTGCAGTCGCAACCGACGAGAGCGTCCTGGTACTGACCGAAGACGGCTTCGCCGAGACGGGATTCGGGGCCGCCACTGCGGTCGGCTACGATGCAGAGGGGTTGCTGGCAGCTGCCGACGGACGCGTCGCGCGATACGACGGTGACTGGCACGACATCGGTCGCGTCGATGACGTGCGCGCCATCGACGGTGACCTGCTCGCCGCTGCAAACGGCGTCTACACCCTTCCGGGACTCGAACGCCTTGGTCTGGCCGACGTGGTAGATGTAGCATCCGGCTACGCAGCGACGGCAGACGGACTCTATCGTCGGAACGGCGACGGAGGTCCCAGCGAGGGGTGGTCGGAGGTCCGATCAGGGACACACCAGGCCATCGCCAGCGACGGCGACCGGACCCACGCCGCAGCCGCGGACGGCCTGTACGAACTCGAAGCGGGATCGTGGACCTCCTGTGATCTCCCCGTTACCGAGCGCGTGATCGACGTGACCCACGGCGAGGACACCTACGCGATCACCGAGAACGGGACGTTTCTGGTCGCCACGACGGCCGCCGCGACCGCCGATGGACAGGGCGGCTGGCGACAACGCTCGCTGGGAATTCCCGACGTCGTCGGCCTCGCCGTTGCCTGAACTGTTCGAAGTTATCGAAACGAAGATAATAAACTCCTTCTGGATTCCTGAAACAGATCGGTGGAGACAATGAGCCCTTACTGTGGAATCTTCGGTTCGCTGGCTTTCTTCGAAATAATTCCATACCCTCGAAGCGTGCCGGAATCATCGAAACTGGCAGACAGAGTTATCGCCGCCCAGAGGCGTGTACCGTCCTTTCGAATCTGCCACCCCTCGTGGGAGACGGAACCCTCTGTTTTCGCTGTTTCGAGGAGGCGCTCCGGGAGCCCGTCCGTCCGCTCTGACTCCTCGAAGAACGTCGAAATGTGCTCACCGAGGACCTCTTCCACCTCGTAGCCCGTGAATCGTTGTGCGCCGTCGTTCCAGCGGGTGATATAGCCCTCGTGGTCGAGTGTGAAGAAGGCGTGGTCATCCATGGCGTCAACGAGAACGTCGAACTCAGTGGTCTGCTCGGTCAACTGGGCCCGTTCAGATGTGATGTCCCGCGCCGTACAGACGATCACCCCGTCGTCAGTGTAGGCGAGTCGATGATTCGTAACGAGCCTGTCACCGTCTTTCGTCAATCGAACTGTCTCGCCCGACCAGTATCCGGTCTTTTTCACGGCCGGGATGATATCGTTCTCCAGTCGGTCCGCCTCCCTGTCGTGGTAGAGAATTTTCCAGTGTTCGCCATTCAGTTCACCCCGGTCGTATCCGAACAGGTCCTCGAACGCGGGGTTCACGTACGAAAACGTTCCATCTGGCTCGACGAGACTTGTCCCTTCGCTGGCGGTCTTCATTGCCCTGTAGCTGAGATCGATTGTGCGGACGGCACGATATCGTTCGATAAGGTTCGTAATTCGGTTGGACAGGATCGTGTACTGATCGGTTCCGGTCTCTTTCTGGATATACTCCGTCACTCCAGCAGTGATCGCGTCACTCGCAATCTCTTCGCTCCCTTTGCCCGTATAGAGGATGAACGGCAGGTTGGGATGCTCCTTGCGGACGGCGGCAAGGAATTCGAGACCGTCCATCGCTGGCATTTGATAGTCGGAGACAATACAATCGAACTCCTCCGCCCGGAGCATCTCAAGCCCATCAGCCCCATTCGTTGCCGTTCGAACTTCGAACCGTTCGTCTTCCTGTTCGAGGAACTGAGCCGTCAAGTCCGTAAAAGCAGCCTCGTCATCCACGTGAAGTATTCGCATCATATTTGGAAGACTCCTTCTGTCACCTCCTTGGGACCGAACAGTCATAAGTATGTCAGTTATTCACACCCATGGAGATGGAACAAGCTATCACACATCCGGCAACAGCATGAATACACAAGCTACTCGAACACTGTATGCGGTAAATGATTCCTTGGTTATATTTCTATATCGACCATCCAAGACAGCGATGGTGTCCGGGAACCGAAAAGAGGTTTAGCCCGGACAGCCACCCACCGCACATGATTATTCCCGGCGCGGCATCACAGACGTTCGCGGCGGCGCTCGCCGACGCGGCCGACGAGCGGCTCGGACGCGTCGAATACGAGCGGTTTCCGGACGGAGAGTATGTCGTCCGGGTTCCCGACGACGTCGCAGGGGAGCGAGCCGTCGTCGTCGCCTCGACGGTCGACAGCGACGCCCACGTGCAGGTGCTCCAGCTCCAGGACGCAGTCAGGGAAGCCGGGGCGACCGACGTCGTCACGGTGCTCCCATATATGGGCTATGCCCGGCAGGACGAGGCGTTCAAGACGGGAGAGCCAGTCTCCTCTCGGGCCATGGCGCGGGCCATCTCGACCGGCACCGACCGCGTCATCACGGTGAATCCGCACGAACCGGCCGTGTGTGAGTTCTTCGACGTCCCAGCGGCCCACGTCGACGCCGCGAGTGTCCTCGCCGACCCGCTCCCGGACGATCTCGCCGATCCGCTCTTTCTCTCGCCGGACGAAGGCGCAATCGGACTCGTAGAGACGGTCCGTGACGCCTACGGTGAGGGAGAGACCGATTTCTTCGAGAAGAACCGAGATTACGACACCGGAGACATCGAGATCAGGCCGAGCGACGCATCGGTCGAGGGCCGTGACGTGGTTCTCGCCGATGACATCATCGCAACCGGATCGACGATGAGCGAATCCGTCGCTGTCCTCGACGACCGCGACGCCAAGCGGGTCTTCGTCACCTGCGTCCACCCGATGCTCGCCAGCAACGCCCTGACAAAGCTGAACAGGGCGGGCGTGGCGGCCGTCTACGGTACGGACACGCTCGAACGTGCCGTCAGCGAAGTCAGCGCCGCACCCGTCGTCGCAGAACAGCTGTAGTCACCGCTCCGCCAGCGCATCCTGCTGATAGGTGAAAACCGACCTCTCACTTCGTTCGAAATCGTTCAGAGCTTAGTCCGACGCTTCTGCGGCCGCAACTGGCACAATCGCGATCTCCATTTCCGTCCCTTCGACTTCCCACGTTTTCCGGTGGCCGTCCTCGACAGCAGCGAGTTCGTCTGCCCGGACTTCCTCTTTGATGAGGTCTTCGTGGTTCCGGACGAGCGAATCCACGCGCTCGTCGTCGATAGCGAGGTCAAGAGCGATGCGTTCCTCGATATCGAGTTCGAGATCTTTGCGCATCTCCTGCACCCGACGGATGACCTCGCGGGCGTAGCCCTCGCTCTCGATGTCCTCAGTGAGTGCGGTGTCGACGTAGACGACGCCGCCGCCGTCCAGCGCGGCGAACTCGGTCCCGGCGACGCTGTCAGGCGTCTCACGACGGAACTCGACCATCTCCTCGGTGAGTTCGATGTCGTCACCGAGCGCATCGTTGACCGTGTCTTCGAGGGTCCCGAGTGACTGCTCGTCGACACGGGCCTCGTTAAGCGCGTTCATCACGCGGCCGGCGTCGTCACCGAACGCCGGGCCGAGTTCGCTCATGTCAGCTTCGGCTGAGTACTGGAGTTCGTCCCACTCTGCGTCTGCGCCGACGACTTCCACCTCGCGGGCGTTGAGCCGGTCAGCGATGATCGCGTCCTGGGCACGGACCGCGTCAGCCACGTCGTCGCTGTCCACGTCGACAACGACGCGGGTGACGGGCCAGCGGAGTTTCCGCTCGGCCTGCTGTCGGGCATTCGAACCCGCTTCCTCGACCTCGCGGACGACCTCGATCTCGCGTTCGAGTGCGGGGTCGTGCAGGGACGGGTCGACCTCGGGCCAGTCACACATGTGGACCGTCGGGTGGCCGGCATCACCGGTGAGCGCGCCATACACCTGTTCGGCGACGAACGGCGTGAACGGGGCAAACAGCGTGGCCACGGATTCGAGCACACGGTATAGCGTGGCGTAGGCAGCCCGCTTCGAGGCGCTGTCCTCCTCCTCCCACATCCGCTCGCGGACGACCTGGATGTAGAAGCGTGACACGTCCTCGACGACGAAGTCGAGCAGTTCCTCGACAGCCTTGTCGTTCTCGAAGTCGTCCATGGCGTCGGTCATCCCCTCGATCACACTCTGGAGACGTGAGAGGACCCACTCGTCGACGAGTTCGAGATCATCTCGGACGTCCTCGACCGTCGTCGCTTCGGCGGCTTCGCCGCCTTCGCCTCGATCCGACGCAGTCGGATCGCCAGGCTCGAAGTCGTCAGCGCGCATGTACGGCAGCGGGAACCGGGCGACGTTCCAGAGGATGTTGAGCCGCCGTTGCATCTCGGCAGTCTCCTCCCACGAGAAGTTCATGTCCTCGCCCTGCGCGGTCACGGAGAGCAGGAACAGTCGCATCGGGTCCCGACCGTGCTTCTCGATGACCTCGTGAGGGTCGATGAGGACGCCCTTCGATTTGGACATCCCGCGGCCGTCGGGCATGTTGGCGTAGCCGTGCATCAGCACCTGCTTGTACGGAATTTCGCCGGTCGCAGCGGTGCTCATTCCCAGCTGAGACCAGAACCAGCCACGGGTCTGGTCGTGGGCCTCCATGATGAGGTCGGCGGGCCACAGCTCCTCGAAGTCCTCGGTCTGCTCGGGGTAGTCGACGGTCCCCCACGTCGCAACGGAGGAGTCGAGCCACACGTCGAACACGTCGCCGACGCGGGTGTAGGTCGTGCCGTCCTCGGTGATAGTGAGGTCGTCGACGGTCCCCTTGTGGAGGTCCACGTTCTCGGGATCGATATCCTGATCGACCCGCTCGGCGAGTTCCTCGCGGTCGCCGACGACGATGGCGTTGTCCATGTCGCCAGACCAGCCTCCAGCGGCTTCGCCGCTTCCGTTCGAGGCTGTCGCCTCGCTATCCGGCAGCCAGATCGGGATCGGGATGCCCCAGTAGCGCTGGCGCGAGACGTTCCAGTCCGGCGCGTCCTTGACGAAATCACGGAATCGGTTGTCGCGGGCCCACTGTGGGTACCACTCGCTGTCCTCGATGTTTGCCAGCAGTTCGTCCTTGATATCGGTGACCGTGATGAACCACTGGTCGGTGACGATTCGGACGATATCGGTGTCACAGCGCCAGCACTGCCCCTCGCGGACAGTGTGGCCCTGTTCGCTGGAGAGCAGATAGTCGTTCTCGTCGAGGTCTTCAATGACGTCGTCGTTGGCGTCGCGGACGAAGGTGTCAGCGTACCTGCCCGCTTCATCGGTGTAGACACCGTCGCTGCCAACCGGACAGAAAATCTCCAGATCGAGTTCCTGCCCGCGCTCGAAGTCCTCCTCACCATGGCCGGGCGCGGAGTGGACGAGGCCAGTACGGTCGGCCTCGACGTAGTCGGCGGTGTACACCTGCCCAGAGCCCTCGCCCTGGGCGTGGTCGGGGACCTCCTCGGCCAGCGGGTGCTCGTATTCCCAGCCGACCATCTCCTCGCCGGTGCATTCCTCGACAACCTCGTAGTCGTCGTAGCGACCGGCCTTCAACACGTCCTCGACGCATGCCTCGGCGACGTAGAGCCGTTCCGTGTCGCGCTCCGCGGCTTCGCCGCTTCGCTTCGCGGACGAGTCCGCGCTGTCTTTCACGGCATCGACGCCGACGTAGTCGAGATCGCCGTCGACGGCGACGAAGGTGTTGGCGACAATGGTCCACGGAGTCGTCGTCCAGATGACCAGACTGCCCTCGCGGTCCGCCAGTGGGAACTTCACGTAGATCGATGGCTTGCCAACGTTGTGGTACTCGACCTCGTTGTTGGCGATCCCAGTCTCACACCGCGGGCACTGGTTGATCGAGCGCTGGCCCTGCTCCACCAGCCCGCGTTCGTGGGCCTGCTGGAACCCCCACCAGGCGGCTTCCATGTACTCAGGGTTGACCGTTTTGTACGGGTCGTCCCAGTCCATCCAGACGCCGAAGTCCTGAAAGTCGGTCTGGAGGCCTTCGAGTTGTTCCTCGGCGAAGTCTTTGCACTCCTCGATGAAGTTCTCCTCGCCGAACTGCTCGATGTCTTTCTTGTTCTCGAAGTCGAGGCGCTCCTCGACTTTCGTCTCGATGGGGAGGCCGTGCATATCGTAGCCCGGTCGGTCGGTGACGTTGTACCCCTGCATCCGCAGGTAGCGGATGTAACAGTCCTTCAGGGTCTTGTTCCACGTCGTGCCCATGTGGGCCGCGCCGGAGGTGTATGGCGGCCCGTCAACGAAGAAGTAGTCCTCGCCGTCGGCCCGGTGAGCCTTCGTCTGCTCGTACGCGTCGACATCGTCCCAGTACTCGAAGACGCCGTCCTCGACGGCGTCGGGGTCGTACTGGTCGTCGACAGCGGCGAAACGTTCCATACCGGCACATTCGCCGCCGGCAATAAAGGACAATCGGTTGTGTGCGTACCCGTCTGCCAGTACGGTTCAGATTTCAGGGAGCCAGAACAACCGTCCCGAACATCGTCGCAGCGACGCTGAGGTAGAACAGCGTTCCGAGTGCAGCACTGGCAAGCACCGTTCGGGCAGGGTCACGACGAGGGAGCGAATGCCGGACGAGCGGAAGCGAGGCGAGTTCGGGACGAGTGAGCAGACGGACGACCAGGCCACCCGGCCCCTGAATCGATCCGATGGCGATGGCCGTCGAGAAATCGATGAGGCCATTGACGAACCAGAACGTGAGTAGCGACGGCGCAAACGCACCGCCGGAGAGAATCGTTGCAAGGTGGCCCGCTGACCAGTCGAACTCCTGAGCGAGCAGGTCCGCGGCGGCAGCCCGCAAGCTATCGATACGACGGCTCACCGACTGCGCGACCGCGGGCATATACGGCACGTGGATATCGCAGCCAAAGAACTGTGTCTGAATGTGTGACGCTACTGCACGACCGACTCAGTACTCACGCTGGAGGAGCAACCCGGACGTCTGTCCGCTGTTCTCCGTTATCGGTGCGACGACTTCCCAGCCGTCAGCACCGAGATCGTTCAGTTCGTCGACAGGGACACTGCTGCTGCCGAACATGCCAGTATCGACATCGAGAGTCCTGTATTCGTAGGAGGGCATACACGCGTTGTGGCAGCGACCAGCGACAAACGTCTTGTGGTGAACGGAGAGTGTGGCACACTCTGACCGCCACCGATTTGCCGACCACAGCCTTCGCTTCACGTGTGCCAGCGTTCCCCGACGACGAGCAGCGCAACGCGCTCACAGAGGACTGCCGGCGCTGTCCCAAACTCGCCGAGAGTCGGACCTGTATCTCATGGGGCAACGGCTCACTGTCTGCCGAGATCGTGGTGGTCGGCGAAGCCCCGGCCGAAGGAGATCCCGAAGCAGACCAGTGGCAGGGTGGTAACCTGACCGGACTGGCCTACACCTCCCGGCGCTCCGGCCAGAAGATCCGCCAGATGCTCGCCGACGCCGGGTTCGGCCACGATGCCTGCTACTACACCAACGCCGTGAAGTGCCATCCGCCGGAGAACCGCGACCCGACCGACGCGGAACTGGCGAACTGTCGCCCCTACCTCGTCGACGAGGTCGAGGCAGTCAGCCCAGAGGTGGTGCTGACGACCGGCAAGCATGCAACGAAAACGGTGCTGGCGCTTGACGACGACGGATTCGATGGGTTCACCGACAGCGTGCTCGACCCGTACCAGAGTGAAGCGCTCGGGGTACCCGTGGTCCCGCTCCTGCATCCGTCGTATCAGGAGGTCTGGCTGTCGCGATTAGGGTACTCCTACGACGGGTACGTGGCAACCCTCACCGAAACGGTAGCGAGCGTCGCCGACACCTAGATTCATGTGACCGCCGGACGCAGAGACGACCATGAGCGAGGACTGCATTTTCTGCCAGATCGTCGCTGGCGACATCCCGAGTCGAACCGTCTACGAGGACGACACTGTGTTTGCGTTCCTCGATGCGAACCCGCTGTCGCCGGGCCACACCCTCGTCATCCCGAAGGCACACCACGAGCGGTTGAACAACACGCCGGCGGACGTGGCCGGCGAAGTGCTGTCGACCCTGCATGAACTCGTCCCTGTCGTCGAGTCGGCCGTCGATGCACCCGCCAGCACGGTTGCGTTCAACAACGGCGAGGAGGCCGGTCAGGAGGTGTCCCACGTCCACGGCCATATCGTCCCGCGGTTCGAGGACGACGGCGGCCGCCCGATCCACGCGCTTGTCACCGACAGCCCCGACCTAGACGACGACGAACTGGACGCTATCGAGTCGGACATCGTGGCCGCCCTCGACTAAAATTCCGCATCTTTTTACCGAAAGATAAGATAATAGCCAGTGTATGGGGGTTTCGACATTCGCGTTCGTGGGATGTACCGGTGGGGCGGGGACGACCAGGCTGACGGTCGAGACGGCGGCGACGCTGGCCCGGGGTGGACGATCCGTCGCCGTCGTCGACACGGCCTTTGGCACGCAGGGACTTGCGACCTACGTCGAGGGCCGGCTCGACGCCGACGTGACCGCGGTGGCCGTCAACGACGTGCCGGTCGAGGAGGCACTGTTCGACTTAGACACTGACGCCGACGGGCAGATCGCGCTCTGTCCGGCCCACGCGCCCTTCGAACGGCTCGCACGAGCAAAGACCGCCGAGAGCGCACAGGCGCTCGAACGGGCCATCGAGGACCTGGCCGGGCGGTTTGACCACGTCCTGCTCGACGTGCCGCCGGTCGCCGCGAACCAGGCCGTCGCCGCTGCCACGACCGCACAGCGGCGGGCATTCGTCGTCCCAGCGAGCGATCGAGGGAGCGATCTCCTCCCGAGACAGCAGGGGCGACTGCGCGACATCGGTGCGCCAGCCTCGGCCGTCGTCGCGACCCGAGTCCACAACGAGGACGGCAAGTCCATCGAAGATGCGTCACACACCGTTCCCCACATTGATCCAGGTTCGCCCAAGCCACTCGCGACAGACCCGGACACGGATGTCGCGCCGACGGTTGCCGCGATGACTGAGGACCTGCTCAACGTCGACCTCGATCTGACGTTCGAGGAAGACGGTCTGTTCTCCCGCTAGGGGAGAGGTACCACGACAACGGGGCGGTTGACGCGTGCCAGAATCGCCTGAGCCGTCGATCCGACGCCGTCGCCGTCACCACGATGCGGGCCGATGACGAGTTCGTCCGGGTCATGCTCGTCGACGGCTGCCAGTATCTCAGTGATCGGCTTCCCGTCTCTTGTCACCGTCACGGGCGCGAACGCCGCGAGCCGCGAGTGCGCTACGTTGATGGCGTCGCCCGCGTCGCGTGACGGCGCGTCCGTGGCATGAACTGCGACCACGACAATGTCGTCGTCAGCCGGCACGAGCCGGTCCTGCAGGTAGTCAGCGGCGGCCGCGGTTACGTGGACAGAGCTAGTGGCGAGCAGAACCGTCGTCATGAGACTCCATGTGACCCGATTGGGCTTCGTGTTTTCGCTCGTCACAGAGTATATAGATAGTAGCTAAATTACGGCCATTGTATACACGTAGAAGATGAGCACTCATACCCGCTCATCCTTCGTGTAGCCATGGCCGAATCCGACACTGCCGGCGCGTCGCCGTTCCTCTATCCGTTCTGTGAGCAGACGTTCGACCGACTGCAGTCGATGTGTCCCGACTGCAACAGCACGGTCGTTGTGCCGCTAGAGAACCAATCGGTGTACGACAGTATCCTTCCGATGTGCGGGGGGTAGAACGGTCACTCGACCGCTCCGCTGATGGACCTCACCGCACCGACGGGCTTACATATCGCCCCGCCTGTACCCGAGAGCGTGCGCGTCGAGAACAGTTTCATCGGCACCGACGGCGTCGGAGAGAAGACCGAACAGTCCATCTGGGAACAGGGTGTAACCCACTGGGACAAGTTCGAACCGTCCGTCGTCGGCGGCCAGCGGGGCGACCGCATCCAGCAGTTCATCGACGAGGGCCGCGACCGCATCGCCGTGACCGACGTGTCCTACTTCGATCGTGCCTTCCCGAACAGCGAGCGCTGGCGGCTGTACGAGACGTTCCGTGATCGAGCCTGCTTTTTCGACATCGAGACGACGGGACTAGATCAGGACCGGAACCAGGTGACGACGGTGAGCCTCCATCAGGACGGAGACACCCAGACGCTGGTCGCCGGCGACGACTTGACCGCAGGGAATCTCCGGGCAGCGTTCGACGACGCGGATCTGCTAGTGACGTTCAACGGCAAGCGCTTCGACGTTCCATTCCTCGAAGCGAACTTCGACATCAACCTCGACCGCCCGCATCTCGACCTCATGTACACCTGCAAGAAGATCGGCCTCTCCGGCGGCCTCAAGCAAGTCGAAAAGGACATCGGCATCGAACGGGACCGCCCGGACATCTCCGGCAAGGACGCGGTGCGACTCTGGCGAGAACACGAGCAGGGACGTGATGGTGCACTCGAAACATTGGTGTCGTACAACCGAGAAGACACCGTGAATCTGAAGAAACTGGCCGAGACAGCCACAGAAGAGCTTGATGATCGAGTGTTCGTCGGGTGATCCTGCCACTGTCAGCAGTTCACATACCCCCCTGTTTCGGGTGGAATGCGTGTATGGGCCAGCCGTCCTCACAACGGTGCTCAACTGCTCCAGAACGGGGTGTGTCCGTGGCCGAGGAAGATGCTGAGGACGTGCAGCAGTATCAGTTCGACGAGCAGGGGCATATACCAGCCTGTTCCAAAGCCATACAGGGGTGGGAGGTACACCAGTGGGAGCATCACAGCCACCCAGAACGCGACCGGTCGAATCCCGACGAGCGCCAGCCGCCAGAGTCGGCGGAGGGCAGAACAGAGGAGACTGAGATATCGAACGCTCTCCGGCGGCCGCAATCTGTCTGTGCCACCCCGTTGTGACAGCGAGGGGCTGTCGCTACTCGATGATCCCATCTTCAGTCACCCCATCTGGTCTGAGTTTCATTAATTAGGCCCACAGTAGAAACCTCCTAATCGGTGGCTACTACATGCATAGAGAGTCGACACAGTTCGACTATGCATATTCATCTGTCGGATTCATGTCTATTCAACTGGGTTCACACTGGGGTTACAGGGTCGTCACAGTTCGGGCACGCAGCGATCATCCTGGGCCAATCGCCGGCGTTCTCGTACATGAGTACGAGCTTCTCGGCCGGGATTGTCACATCACAGGTGGGACACCTGCCAAGCGGTGGGTCCGCTATCTTCGTATCACTGTTCCTCATACACTATGTTTCGGCCTCCTTGCTTATTGTTACCAACCACCTACGAATGGCGCTCCCCATACGGGCCGGGATAGCTGTGCCAGGATTACTCGACGACCGGCTGATCGGATTGGCGCGCCATTCTGGTTTCAGCGACCGCCAGTACGCCTGCCGCCACAGCGATCCAAAGTAGCCGTCCTCAGTAGTTTGAGGTGTCCGCCGTTCGAGCGGCTTCGCCCGGCCGCAGCAAGTGGACACGGCCGGCGAGGAAGCCGAGCAGGAGGCCGGTGAAGTGCGCGATGAGCGCGACGCCGGGGTTGGCGGTCGCAAGCGTTATCGCGGCAGCGACGATGCCGGCGAGGGCCAGCTGGACACGCGGCGCGAGTTCGAACCCTCCGATGACGGTGTCGGTCAGGCGGTTGGCTGCCAGCAGGTATCCGAAGAGAGCGAAGATCGCGCCACTGGCCCCGAGAACGGACACGTGGCTGACCATGCCGGGAACGAGCGGACCAGCGAGGCTCGTGATCGAAACCTGCGCGACGCCAGCGAGTGCACCGGTGGAGACGAAGAAAGCGTGAAACCGGGTCGGCGACGTCCGGCGTTCGATGATGGCGCCGGCCAGTGCAAGACCGGCAGCGTTTGCAAGCAGGTGTGACAGGCCAGCGTGTGCGTACACGCTCGTGACGAGCGTCCACGGGCGACTGAGCAGTGGAGGCGAAAGGGCAAACAGGCTCCGGGGCTCAGTCACTAAGCCGGTAACCTGCTGGAGGGCGAACACGCCGACGATGATGGCCAGCGTCCTTACAGTCGGGCTTTCACGCAGCGGGCGCATTAGCTGATATTGTCGCTGGCGGTAGAAGAAACGCACGGCCACCCCACACCGTTCCAGAACGACTACGTAGTGTCGTCGCATTCCCTCAAACATGTCCGATCTTAGCGAGACGCTCGCCACAGCGTTTGCCGACGAGACCAACGAGGAAACGGCAGAGACAGCCGCCGAGAACATCGCTGCCTTCGCCGAGGAGTACGACGAGGAGCTGACAAGCGAGCGGGTCACCGACCTGCTCGGGGATGCGCCCTACGACGGATTCGGCCGCCAGTTCAACTGGGTCATCGGCGAACTCGCCGCCGAAAACGAGGACTGCACCGACACCCGAGAGTTCCGTATCGACGGGTTTGGCGATCTCGCAGCCGATCCCGATATCGGAACCTGAACGGGCACATGGCCGGAGGGACGTACACCCTGTTTCTCGACCGGGACGCCGATGGAAGCATCGAGGTCGGCGCACTCGGCGAGTCACGGTTTCCGGCGGGCTGGTACGCGTACACCGGGAGCGCGCTGGGGAGCGGCGGATTCAGTCGGATCGACCGGCATCGCGCAGTCGCCGCCGGGGACAACGACACCCGTCACTGGCACATCGACTACCTGCTCGGCGACGAGGCGACGACCGTCGACCAGGTCATCACGACTGAGGCCGACATCGAGTGCGCTGTCGCCCAGCGGGTCGATGGCTCGGCAGCCACGGGATTCGACCGGGTCGACGCCTTCGGCTGTTCGGACTGTGGTTGTCGCTCGCATTTGGTGTCCCACAAACAGCGGAACCGCCTGCTCCGCGCGGTGACTGACGCCCACGAGGCGGTCCGTGACGGGACAGAGTAGTCAGGAGATGTGAATCGCGGGCTTGTTGGGCCGGGCCTTCGCCGCGAGGTCGTCGTCCGCCGACGCTCGCCGGATCACCACATCGCTCCCGAACTCGTCGCGGAACAGCCATGCGGCCTGCTGGAGCACATCAAGTTCGCGTTCGCCGTCGATTATCGGTTCGAGTCCCGCACCGCGGTCGGCGAGTCGGTCGGCGAAGTCAGCGGCCACGTCGCCGTGCTGTTTGATGCTGTCGTCGGCCATGATTTCGCCGACGATGGCGTCGTCGGGATCGGCCTGACGGGCGATTTCATAGGCCCGGTACTTCCAGTCCGCGGCGACAACGAGTTCGATCTCGTTCGGTTCCTCGATGTCGACGACCTCCGTGATCTCGCGCACGTCGTCGAGCGTCCGCCGGACGACCTGACGCTCGATTCGGTAGTCGGCTACATCCCGAAGCGGTTCGGGCCAGCGGCTCTCGGCGACGAAGCCGTCCTCATCGAGTAGCTGCCACATCTCTTCGGCGAGAAACGGAGCGAGCGGCGCAACCAGTCCGGCAAGCACCCGCAGGCCGCGGGTGTAGGCGAACTGGTATGGTCGGTCGTAGCTCGCGTACCGCCCGAGCAGGCGCGCAAAGCGCTGTATTTCGCCGATGACCCGATGGAAACGGAATCGGTCGTACTCGTCGGTGACGGCCGCGATGGTCCGGTCGATCTCCCGCTCCAGGTAGGCGTCGTGGTCGGCGCTCTCGGTCCGGACCTCCATTTGGTCAGTGTACTCGGCGACGAGGCGAAACAGCGTCTGCTGGAAGTCATAGGCCGTCGACACGTCCTTGACCGTCCACTCGAAGTCCTGTGAGGGGTGGGCCGCCGAAAGGACGAACAGCCGCGTCGTCTCGGCTCCGTACTCGTGGGGCGCGATGTCGTTGCCCTTCGACTTGGACATCTTCTCGCCGCTGTGGAGCACCGTCCCCTGATTGATGAGCCGCTCGACGGGTTCCTCGCGGTCTAGCAGGCCGATATCCGAGAGCGCTCTGGTGAAAAAGCGAATATAGAGAAGGTGGAGCACGGCGTGTTCCTCGCCGCCGACGTACACGTCGACCGGGAGCCACTCGTCAGCAGCGGACTGGTCGAAGGGTGCGTCCTCGAAGTGTGGCGAGAGATATCTGAGGAAGTACCACGAGGAATCGACGAACGTGTCCATCGTATCCGTCTCGCGGACGGCGTCGGCTCCACAGTCGGGACACACCGTCTGCTTCCATTCCTCAGCGGCATCCAGTGGGTTCCCCGTCGTCTGGACGTAGTCCGGCAGTTCCACCGGCAGATTCTCCTCAGGAACCGGGATGTGGCCGCAGTCGTCGCAGTGGACGATGGGAATCGGCGTTCCCCAGTAGCGCTGGCGGGAGATGAGCCAGTCCCGCAGTCGGTAGGTCACTGCTGACTCGGCGGCGTCGTGGTCACGCAACTGCTCGCGGGCAGCGGAACTCGCGAGCCCATCGTACTCGCCGCTGTTTGTGAGCATCCCGTCGGCAGTGTAGGGCGCGTGGGGGAGGTCCGTCCCGCTGCCATCGACTGGTTCGACGGCCTGCTCGACGGGGAGGTCGTGTTCCACGGCGAAGTCGTGGTCCCGCTCATTATGGGCCGGTACACCCATGACCGCCCCCGTCCCGACGTCGTCCAGTACGTACGCTGCCACGTAGACGGGAATTTCGTCACCCGTGTACGGGTGGGTGGCTGTCAGGTCCGTCTCGACGCCGCTCATCCCCACGTCGTCCGTGCTCGCCACCGTCTCCACGTACTCGGCGACGGCGTCGTCCTCGGCGGCCAGGGCTCGTGCGAGGTCGTGGCCAGGCGAGAGGGCCAGATACGTCGCGCCGTACACCGTGTCCAGTCGCGTCGTGAATGCGTCGACAGTTTCGTGCTCATCGTGCCCGACTGCGAAGGTGACGCGAGCGCCGTCCTGGCGGCCGATCCAGTTTCGCTGGCTGTCCCGAACGCCGTCGGGCCAGTCGTCGAGGTCGTCCAGCCCGTCGTAGAGGTCCTGCGCGTAGTCGGTGATGGTGAAGAACCACTGGTCGAGGTCCCGCTGCTCGACACTGGTCCCACAGCGCCAGCAGACGCCGCCACCGTGGGTGTGGCTGTGGGTATCGGTCGTCATCTCACGCTCGTCCGGCGGCGTCTCAACCTGCGCGTCGGCCAGCACTGTCTCACAGTCCGGACACCAGTTCACCGTCGCCGCACCGTACTCGACCAGTCCCTCGTCGTAAAACTGGGTGAACAGCCACTGATTCCACTGGTAGTACTCGGGGTCGCAAGTCGTGATTTCCCGGGACCAGTCGTAGCCAAAGCCCATCTCCCGGAGGTCGTCTTTCATCTGGTCGATGCAGGTCCGGGTCCAGGACTCCGGGTCCGTGTCCCGTTCGTAGGCCGCATTCTCCGCCGGCAGGCCGAAGGCGTCCCAGCCCATCGGGTGGAGCACATCGTCACCAGCCATCCGCCGATACCGGGCGTACGCGTCAGTAATGGCGTAGTTCCGGATGTGTCCCATGTGCAACGAGCCGGAGGTGTAGGGGAACATCCCCAGGACATAGGTCTGGTCGTCGGCGTCGGTCGGGCACTCGAAAACCTCTTCTTTCTCCCAGGTCTGCTGCCAGTACTCCTGAACCCGCGCGTGGTCGTATCGACGTGTCATTTGATATCCCAACCTGTGCCTGCCGCACTCATCAGTGTTCGGCTAGGAGCGGTGTTCGTTGCAGACTCGGCGTTGTACAGCCAGACGCCACCGGCCCCTTTCTACCGTTCAGGCTTTCAAGAGATAAACACCAGTGCCTAGCTCACTTCTCGCCGGACTCGTAGTGCTCACCAGCGGCTTCGGGTAGGCGGGTGCGTCCCACGAGTGCGAGCACGACGATGACAGCGATAAACGGAATCGTCTGTACCAGCGAGTCAGGGACTGCAACGACATCAGCCGTCTGGAGGCGCAGCTGAACGGCGTCAAGGCCGGCAAACAACGTGGTCGACAGCAGTGCGCCGACCGGGTTGTAGTTGCCAAAGAGGTACGCGACGATGGCGATGAACCCTTTGCCGTTGACCATCGTCGGGCCGTTACCAGTGAACTGGCCGATGTTGATCGCCAGCGCGGACCCACCCATTCCCGAGAGGACGCCAGAGAGGAGGACAGCGGTGTAGCGGACACGAGACACGTCGACGCCGGCGGTGTCCAGCGCCTTCGGGTTCTCGCCGGCAGCCCGGACCCAGCGGCCGAAGGTAGTGCGGTTCAGGACATACCACGAGGCTGCCACGGCGAGGAACATGATGTAGACGGCAGGCGAGGCGTCGAACAGCGCACCGAAGAAGGGGATGTCGGCAAGCGCCGGGATAGTTATCGTGTCGAACGTACCGACGCTGCTGGTGTTGGGGCCGCCGTAGAACACCTGCGAGGCAAAGGGCGCGAGCCCGAGCGCGATGAGCCAGACGGCCAGCCCGGCGATAATCTGGTCGGCGCGGAACTCAATACAGACGGCGGCGAACAGCGCCGCGAGCAACGTCGACGCAATCACACCGATGAGGAAGCCAAGCCACAGCGAGCCGGTCACGTCGGCCCCGTAAATAGCCGCGAAGGCCGAGATGATGAGCAGGCCTTCGAGGCCGATGTTGATGATGCCGCTCTTTTCAGCGAAGATGCCGCCGAGTGCGGCCAGCACAATCGGAACAGAGAGGCGTAGCGTCGACGACAGTGTCGACTTCGAGACGAGGACGTAGAATATCTGTCCCGGCGTCGAGGTCGGCGCTACGAGGCCAAAGACGGCGAGCACCAGCAGGGCCAGCCCGGCGGCTGCCGCAATGAGTTGCCGCTCCGAGGCCGCGCGGAGGCGGCCCGCAATACCGGCTTCAGTCATCGGACCCACCTCCTGCAGCGACAGGTGCTTGCCTGTCGCGGTCGCCCGTGGCGAGCCGCCGGCCAATGATACGGAAGAACTCCGGCATCGCGACGAACAGGATAATGAGGCCCCGGAGGACGCCAACGAGCTGTGGCGGCACGTCAGTGGCAAAGGCCACCACGTTCGATCCGGATTTGAGCACGCCAAAGAGGAACGCGGCGAAGACAGCACCCAGCGGGTTGTTGCCGGCCAGAATCGAGACGGTGATGCCATCGAAGCCGTAGCTCGGGACGCCGGTCTGGAATTTCCCGAGTGTCATCATCACGAACACGGCCCCGCCGATGCCACCCAGCGCGCCCGACAGCGTGAGCGAGGACAGGATCGTCCGTGCGGAGTTGACGCCGCCGTACTCCGCAGCCGCGGGCTGGATCCCGGCGGTCCGCAGATCGTAGCCGAAGGCGGTGTGTTCAAGCAGGTAGTAGACACTGCCGACGAACGCCAGCGCGAGCAGCAACGCGAGTAGCGAGAAGTCCGTCCGAGGGTCGAACAGGAGCGACGGGAACTGCCCCTCAATAGGGAGAGACGGTGTCTGTGTCGCCTGGCTCGTCGGATCGGCGAAGTGGGTACTGACGAGATACCTTGTGACGAGGACAGCGACGAAGTTGAGCATGATAGTTGTGATAACCTCGTTCGCGTCAGCATACGCTTTCAGTGCGCCGGGAATCGCCCCGTAGAAGCCACCGCCAACCGCGCCGGCGAGCAGGCCGACCGGAATCAGCAGGACGAACGCGAGCGTCCCCGAGATCAGTGACCCGATCCACAGCACTGTCAGTGCGGTGGCCAGCGCACCGACGATGAGCTGGCCCTGTGTCCCGATGTTGAAGATGCCCGCCCGGAACGCCAGCGCCACCGAAAGCCCGGTGAACACCAGTATCGTCGTCTCCCGGAGTGTCGCCGCGAACTGCGCGTTCAGTGGTGACCAGCCGCCAGCGAAGGGATCGCCAAGCGCCCCGAGGAACAGCCGATTGAACACGAAGAACGGGTCGTAACACAGTGTCGAGCCGCCGATAGTGAGGACTGGCGACCGACAGGTCGCCATCAGTCCCGCAACGGTGACGATGAGTGTGCCGACGACAAGAGAGAGCAACAGTGCCGAGACCGCGATGAGGATTCGGTCGCCGACCGAGGTCTGACTCATCCTGATGAGGCGCTGTCGAACATGTGTCCACATCCCGTCCGGGTCCGGTGACTGGGGGTCGCCACTCATCGCTGTCCCACCCCGTCAGCCGCGATTGTCGGGACTGAGTCGGGTTTCTGGCCAGCCATCAACAGCCCCAGTTGCTCCTCGGTCACACGGTCGGGATCGACCACGTCGATGATGTTGCCCTCATAGATGACGGCGAGACGGTCCGAGAGGGACTGTACCTCGTCGAGGTTCGAGGAGATGAGCAGGACGGCCCGGTCGGCGTTACGGAGTTCGTTGATCTGGTCGTGGATGAACTCCATCGATCCCACGTCGACGCCGCGCGTGGGATGCGAGGCGATGACGAGACGGGGGTCGCGTGCGAACTCCCGGCCGACGACGAACTTCTGCTGATTACCCCCTGAGAGGGACTTCGCGTGGGCGTCGGCATCCGGCGGGCGAACGTCGTACTCCTCGATAACTGTCTCCGCGTGGTCGCGCGTGGACGACCAGTCGATACGCCCGTTCGAGGCGTATTCTTGTGTGTGTTGGCTCCCAAGCAGGCCGTTCTCGACGAGATTGTACTCCATCACGAGTCCACGCTCCTGTCGATCCTCCGGAATGTAGGCCAGCCCGGCCTCGATGCGCTCCCGACGGCTGTCATCGGTCCGGTCAACACCGTCGTACGTGATCGTCCCCTCGTCGGGCAACTGGAGCCCGGTAATCGCCTCGACGAGTTCCGACTGCCCGTTACCGTCGACGCCGGCGATACCGAGCGCTTCCCCGGCATGGACCGATAGCGAGATACCGTCGACCGCCCGGACACCACGGTCGTCCTCGACACCAAGGTTCTTGACTTCGAGGACCGGTCGACCGGGATCGGCGGGTTCGCGGTCGAGGTCAAGCAGCACCTCGCGGCCGACCATCATCTCGGCCAGTTCTTCCCGCGTGATGTCGTCGGCTGCAACCGTCCCGACGTTTTTGCCCTCACGAAGAACGGTAATCTCGTCGGCGGCAGTCATCGCCTCACCGAGCTTGTGCGTGATGAAGATGATCGTCTTGCCCTGGTCGGTCAGCTCCTCCAGCACACGGAAGAGGTCCTCAACTTCTTGCGGTGTGAGTACTGCAGTCGGTTCGTCCAGAATCAGCACGTCTGCGCCGCGGTAAAGGGCTTTGAGTATCTCGACGCGCTGCTGGACGCCGACGCCGACATCTTCGATGCGCGCGTCGGGGTCCACGTCGAATCCGTACCGGTCGGAGAGTTCACGGACCTGCTGACGGGACTGCTCGCGGTCGACAGTGAGCCCGAGCCACTTCCGGGGCTCGTTGCCAAGCGTGATGTTCTCGGTGACAGTCATCGGGTCGACCAGCATGAAGTGCTGGTGGATCATCCCGACACCCTCGTCGATAGCGTCGCGCGGCGAATCGAACTGCTGTTCCTCGCCGTGGACGTTGACTGTGCCCTCAGTAGGCTGGTAGAGCCCGTAAAGGACGTTCATCAGGGTGGTCTTGCCTGCACCGTTCTCGCCAAGCAGTGCGTGGACCGTCCCTTTCTCGACCGCCAAGTCGACATCGTCGTTCGCGACGACCCCGGGAAACCGCTTCGTTATACCATCGAGGTGGACGGCCTGTTCCATACTCAGTGCGGTTAGCTTCCCGTAGTTTTAACTTCACGGTTCTGCAGGTCTGGCAAAGATATATAACAACGTGTGAATCGGGTCAGACGTTGCTGGGGTCTGTCGGCACGCTGATGTCGCCGTCGATGATGCTCTGGCGGACTTCGGACACCTCGTCCTTGACGTCCTGTGGGATCTCCGAGCCGAGTTGTTGGCCGTACACCGCCTCGACACCGTTCTGTTCGAGACCGAGCGTGTTCACTGTGCCGCCCTCAAACTCGTCGTTGACTATGGACTCGATTGACGTGTAGACTGCGTTGTCCACCCGCTTGACCATGCTCGCGAGAATGACGTCGCTGAAGTTCTCCTTCGTGATTGACTGGTCGCGGTCGACACCGACGGCGAACCGGCCGGCCTCCTGGGCCGCCCGGAACACGCCGGTTCCGGTGTTACCGGCCGCGTGGTAGACGATGTCTGCCCCCGACTCATACATCGAGAGGGCCGCCTCCTGTCCGCCGGACGGATCGTTGAAGTCTCCAACGTAGGCGGTCTGGATATCGATGTCCTCGTTCGCGTACTTGACACCAGCCGTGTAGCCGGCTTCGAAGCGACCGATGAGATCTCCTTCGACGCCACCGACGAACCCGACGTTCGTAGAGTCACTCTGTGTCGACCCCGAACCGGCCGAGAACTCCTGGCTCGTCAGGCGAGCCGCCAGCAGTCCGATCAGGAACGACCCCTGGTGTTCCCCGAACACGTACGAGCCGACGTTGTCCGCCTCAACGACGGAGTCGACGATCATGAAGTTCTGGTCGGGGTACTGGGCCGCGTTCTCCGAGAGCGCGTCCGCCTGCAGGAAGCCGATACAACAGACTAGATCGTAGTCCGGGTTCGAGGACTGGGCGTACTGCTGCTGAAGACTGGCAAAGTCCTGTACGGCTTCCGGCTGGGACTCATCGTATTCGATGCCCAGTTTCTCCGCCGATCTGGAAACGCCCGTCTGTGCCTGGTCGTTGAACGAGCCGTCGCCGAGCCCACCCGTCGCGTACACCATCCCGATACGGGCGGCCGCTTCATCGCTACTGCCGCCACCACCGCCACCACCGATACAGCCGGCCAGACCGACTGCAGTTGCAGTACCGACGCTACTGAGGAACGCTCGTCTTCGTTGTGACATGTCCCACGTAGGGTATGGATTGCCGTTAAAGACTTCGGTGTCGCACATCGGCGACAGCAGCGACAAACCAGCCCGCTCCCCGGCCGAGACCGGCGCGGGCGTTTTATGCACTGGATGTGAATAATTGCCAATGACAACCTGGTTGCGTCCACTCATCGTCAGCCGATGGCCCCCAATGGAGTCCAACAAGCGGTGACCAACGTGGTCTTCTGGGTGCTCGTCGCCCTCGCGACGATCACCGGTCTAGTGACGGCCTGGACTCTTGGTGCGAACAGCAACTCACCGCCTTTCGCACCAGCTATCGGGGCGAACGCTATCTCGACGATGCGCGCCGCCTTCCTGATCGGGATTCTCGCCGCACTTGGCGCGTTGACCCAGGGCGGTAGCATCTCGGAGACGGTCGGCGCTGGCCTCATCGACGGCGTGGCAATCACGTCGCTGGCGGCTATCGCTGGCCTGCTGACCGCGACAGGGTTCATGGCATTTGGCATCTACTCCGGCTACCCCGTTCCCGCGGCGTTCGCGACCACGGGCGCAATGGTCGGTGTCGGCCTCTCGCTCGGCGGCCAGCCAGCGTTCGACACCTACCGTCGCATCGCTATCTTCTGGCTGCTGGTCCCCCCCGTTTCAGGTGGGCTGGCCTACCTCACCGCGACGGTGCTGCGCCGAGACGACATCCCCGAGACGATCGGGGTGCCGCTGCTGGCCGGCGTCGTCGGTGGCATCGTCGCCAACGTCCAGTTGAGCGTCATTCCCTCACCACCCGGGACCGATCAGAGCTCGCTCGCTGGCTTTGCCGTTATGACTGCCGGGACGGATGTCGCCGCCGTCGCCGTGACGCTACTGATCGCCGCCGGGAGCTTCTTTTATATGCGCCGCCGGACACAGACCTCCGTCGACAAGGGCATCAAGACGTTCCTCGTCGCGCTGGGCAGCGTCGTCGCCTTCTCCAGCGGCGGAAGTCAGGTCGGTCTGGCGACCGGGCCACTGGAGAACCTCTACCGCGTCGAACTCGGCCTGCCTGGCCTGGTGTTGCTGGCCCTCGGTGCGGTGGGTATCCTCGGCGGTGCGTGGATGGGCGCGCCACGCCTCCTGCAGGCGACCTCCCGCGAGTACGCGCAACTCGGCGTTCGCCGCTCCATCGCGGCGCTGGTCCCCGGCTTCATCATCGCACAGGCGGCCATCGCACTTGGCATCCCCATCTCGTTCAACAACATCATCATCTCGGGGGTCATCGGCGGCGGCCTGGCCGGCGGGTCCGCCGGCGTCTCCCGACAGAAGATCGGCGTCACCATCGGCTTCTGGCTCATTACGCTTGTGACCAGCGTCGTCATCGGCTTCGGGGTGTACCGCGTCCTGGCTGCGGTCCTCGGGGGCCAGGTCTGATACTGCCGGCTGTCCGTTCGGACACCGAATTCTTTCGAAACGGTACAGCCGGTATACACCCGGACACGAGTCATGCAACAGTCTCGTTTGCTGACTGGCCGGGAATCAGCAACAGGTGTGTTGAACTATTCGTGTCCGGGTGTATAGTATGAAGAAAATCAGCGGACGACCGTCACTGTCACCGGTGCTTCACTGACGACGGCCGTTGTGACAGTCCCCAGCAACCGCTGGGCGATCTCGTTTCGCGCCCCGCCGTGTCCACCCATCACCACCTGGTCGACGTCGGTCCCGTCGACGTAGTCCAGTATCGTCTCCGCCGGGTCACCGATCTCGACAACTGTCTCGACCGTTCGGTCGATCTCGCTGGCCTGCTGTGACGCCCGGTCGACGAGCGCGCTCGCTCGGTCGTCGGCTGTCGCCCGGCGGTCCTCGTCAGGCCCGAGGAGACCACCCTCGCTCATTCCAGTATCGAGCGGCGCGACGACGCTCAACACCGTGACCCGACAGTCGAACGTCTCTAGCGCGTATGTCAGCGCCTCGTCGGCCAGCGGTGAGCCATCAAGTGGGACGAGGACGTGACTTGGTACCATACCAGCTCTCCGGGAGGGAGCTACAAGTATGCGTGGGGGGCAGCACTCAACGATTGTGTGAGTGGTGCCAGACCGCAGACTCGCTTCGCTCGTCTGTTGGGGTTTGAATCAGTAATTACGATACTGTTGCTCACGCGTTCGTTCGTGGCAAGAATAGTCCATCCTGGATTCGAACCAGGGTCGAAGCCCCCAGAAGGCTTCAGGATTGGCCACTACCCCAATGGACTGTGTGCACCCTACAGTATCGGGTGGGCCTTTGTAAGCGTTGCGCGATCAATCTCCGTGTGTCCTATGCCACCAGCACTCACAAGTTCTTCTCGTAGAACACCAGCGTCATCTCCGCTGGGTCGACATACTCCCGGCCGACCCGTTCATACCCATGCTGTTTATAAAAGGCGATAGCGGCCGTCTGGTCCGTGCTGGTGTCGGGTTCGGCCCGGTCGAAGCCGCGTTTCCGGGCACGGGCCTCCAGTTCGTTCAGGACACGGGTGCCATAGCCCCGGCGCTGGTGACCGGGTCAACGCGCATGCGGCGAACAACCATCTCATCGGGGTCGTCCGCGTGGGGCTGGAACGCCCCCATCGTGACGAGGACCCCATCGCGGTGGGCGAACGTCTCGTCGTAGCCGCCGGCGTCACGCAGGGCGCGTTCGTGGAGGTCCCAGACGGCGTCGGCGTCAGCCGGGAGATAGCGACGGAGGGACAGGTCGGCCATGGCGGGTGTTCGCCGGGGGATTACTTCAACCCGGCCGGAGTGGCGACACCCGAGCGAACATCGACAGCGCTTTTTCGGGTTGTCGTCCACAGTCGCGTATGTACGTTGGACGATTCGTCGTCGTCGGCCCCGAGGTCGGCGCGTACCGCGTCTCCTCGCGCTCGTTCCCCAACCGCCAGGCTGTGCAGCGAGACGGCACGGTGACCGTCGAGCCGACACCGGACGCTCCGGAGACGGACAACCCCTACATCTCCTACAACGGCGTGCGCGTCACAGAGCGCGGCGCGGTCGTCGGTAACGGCTCGCACGTCGATCCAATCGCGGAGAAGCTCGAACTGGGCTACCCCGCGCGGGACGCTATCGCGGAGCCACTGCTTTCGCTTGACTTCGAGAAAGACGACTACGATACGCCCCGCATCGCGGGTATCGTGGGCGTCGACGCGGCGGATCAAACGACGAATGCCGATGGACCGGGTGCGGTCATCGGTACCGTCCGTCGGGACGCATTGCTCATCGAGGAGGTTACTGAGCCGACACTGGTGGCCACCTACGAGGAAGATAGCCCGACCGGGTTCGACCTGACAGCGGCCGACGCCGTCGGGGCGGCCCGCGAGGTGTACGACCACGAGTACGAACACGCTGTCTGTTCAGCCGGCGTCGCGGGGGAAGCAGGTGAGTTCGACGTGGCAGTGTACAACGGTAACTGAGCCGGTTGCGAGCACAGTGAGAGTGACACAGCAGCTTCGTTAGCATGGAACTCAAGGTCTCGCGGTGGATAGGTAGCACAAATGAAGATTGGCGTACTCTCCGATATCCACGGCAACCGGGTAGCGTTAGCGTCAGTCCTGACTGACATGCCGCCGGTGGACGCGCTCGTCTGTGCCGGCGACGTGGTCGGTTACAACCCCTGGCATGCCGACTGCGCTGACGCGATGCGAGGGCAGTCGGCAGATCTACCGGCGGACGTGCCCTGGCCGACCGAAGAGGTCCCCACAGTGATGGGCAACCACGATAGAGCCGTCGCGGCCGAGACGCCGTTCGCCTTCAACGGGATGGCCCAGGCCGGCGTCGAGCACGCCACCGAGCAGTTATCCGACGAACAGATCGAGTGGCTGGCGGCGCTGCCCGACGAACGGCGAGTCTGTGATGGCCGGATGAAACTCGTCCATGGCCACCCGGATGACCCCGACCACTACACCTACCCCGAGGAGTTCGGACCGGACCTGCTCGGCGACGAGGACGTGCTCGTGATGGGGCACACTCACCACCAGCATCACGAGGTGTACGACGATGGTATCGTGATGAACCCCGGAAGTGTGGGCCAGCCGCGCGACAGAGACCATCGGGCCGCCTACGCGGTAGCGGATCTCGACGACCTGACCGTCGAGGAGCACCGGGTCGCCTACGACACCGGCGTCGTCATCGATGCCGTCAAAGACGCCGGACTCCCGCGGAAGATCGGGTTCAGGTTGACACAGGGACGGTGACCGCGTGAGCGGCGCGTGGTCCGTCGCCGGCATCCTGCAGATACTGCAACAGGAGGAGAGGATTTATGTCCGTGACTGCTACTGTCCGCTGTGGATTCCCCATTCGAGGTTCTCGGAATTCCGCCGGACGCGGACGACGGGGAAATCGTCGACGCGTACCGCGAACGGGTCAAAGAGGCCCATCCGGACCAGGGCGGCTCGACAGCCGAATTCCAGACCGTCAAGCGGGCCTACGAGCGGCTGCAGAACGGCTACGAACCCGGCGACCCGCTGTCGGACGGCCCGGCGGCGGCCGACAAAGACGACGCGCCGTCCGAGCCAGCCGACCCGATGGTCGAGTTCCTCAACTTCGAAGTGCTTGCGGACTATAGCTGGGAACTCGGTGACGACGATCTGTTTGAGAAAGCGGCCGACGCAGGCCTCAGCTCGACTGATTACGGGCGCTTCTACGTCGATCCTAACGAGAGCCTGCTCGAAGCGGCCGAGAAGAACGGGTTCGGCTGGCCCTTTGCCTGCCGTGGCGGAGCGTGTACAAACTGCGCGGTCGCGGTCGTCGAGGGCGAGATGCCGTCGCCAGCGAGCCATATCCTCCCACCGGACCTCATCGAGAAGGGGATCCGGCTTTCGTGTATCGCCGCCCCCGTCTCGAACGACGCAAAGATCGTCTACAACCTGAAACACCTCCCGGAGGTCAGCGAACTACTGCTGCCAGCGAGCCGCTTCGAGCAGGCGACGTCGACGGACTGAGCTCTCGGTTGGCGAAACCGTCGCGATCAGAACACGTCCTGTACGAGCGAGAGGGCCTGCTCGCGATCTTCCCACGGGACAAACACGGAGACAGAGGTCGCTGACGTAATCACATCGTAGAGGTGGATGTGGGCGTCGGCCAGCGGTTCGACGACCTGGTGGGCCAGCGCCGACTGGCCCGGGTCACCGCCGGTGACGCGGATGACGGCAATATCGTCCTCGACCGTGACCGACGAGAGTGTCTCATCGTCGACGATACGGTCATGGAGAAGCGCCTCGGCCTCCTCGGCGTCGTCCCCGTCGACGTAGAACGTCAGAGAGTCCATCCCCGAGGAGTTTGCCTCAATGTTGATCTCCTCGTCCGCGATGGCGCTTGACAGGTCCGCGAGGATGCCCGGGCTATTTCGGATGGCGCGACCGGCAACAGTCACGCAGGCGATGGGCTGTTCCTGCAGGTCGATGAGGTTCTGGAACTCGCCCTCTATCGACGTCCCGCCGGCGAGCAGGTCACCGTGCTGGTAGTGGACGACACGGACACCGAGGTCACTGGTCTTGTACGACAGCGCCGACGGCGCGACCACTTCGGCCCCGCGGAACGACAGTGAGCGGAGTTCATCGACAGAAATCTTACCGACGTTACGGGCCCCTTCGACGACGCGCGGATCTCCGGTCATGACGCCCTCCACGTCAGTGACGATGACGACCTCGTCGGCGTCCATGTAATCGCCCATCATCACAGCGGTCGTGTCGGAGCCACCACGGCCCAGCGTCGTCACGTTGCCCTGGTGGTCCTCAGCCAGGAAGCCGGTGATGACCGGGACGACATCCTGGAGCTGACCAGCCAGCGCGTGGGCGCGCTTCTGGGTTTCCTCGACGTCGACCTCACCGTACTCGTCGGTGATGATCGGCCACTCCTCGCTGCCGGGTTCAAGGAAGACGGCATCGATACCCCGAGCGCCGAGTGCACCCTTGAGCATCCGGACGGAGGTCCGTTCACCCATCGAGACGATCTCAGCGCGATCTGCGGCCTCGGCATCGTAGTTGATCTCCTCAAGCAGTTCGTCGGTCGTATTCCCCATCGCCGAGGCAACGACCGCGACCTCGTGTCCCTGCTGAACGGCGGCCGCGATTGAGTCTGCGGCCCGGTTGATTCGGTCACCGCTGCCAAGGCTCGTGCCACCGAACTTGGTGACTACGCGCATGCTATCACCGTGTGCATGTGTGTACAACTCATTGATCTCGGGTTGTCCGTCACTCGGGATAACTGTGTTCATCTGAGACTGCGTCCCACTGCCGACAGCGGCCGGCCGATGCCATTGTGTGATGTCCTGCTGTCACGTAGCAGGCCCGAATCGAAGCGAACAGATGCCGGTGACGCACCGTTTATTTGCGTGGGGAACTCACACACACGCATGGATATCCGCGACGCTGTCGAGGACGACGCCGAGCGACTGGCCGCCCTCGCCAACGGGCCGCCTGACGTGATGCGAAACCTCGTCCACGACCGCACTGTCCGTGTCGCCGAGGAAGACGACGACACTGTTGGGTTCGTGAGCTTCGATGCCGAGCGCGGGACTGTCCACGTGACACAGCTTGCCGGGACGAGCGAGGCCTGCGAGAAGCTCTTGACCGATCCCATTGAGTTCGCGCGACGGGAACACATGTCCGTCGAACTGCTGATTCCGGAAGACGAGGCGCAGGTCCGATCCGCCGTCGAGGCGGTGGGCTTTAGCTCGGCCGGGAGCGGCCCGCGGTTCGACGGGCAGCCGACGACACGCTACCGGTTAGAGCCGGAGCGAGCGGAGCACTGAGCCGGCGTACTATCGGGGAGGGGCCCAGCCGCCAGCCGAGCATGGTACACAGTCCGAACCCGAAGGCGTTGGCGAGCCATGCAGCGCGATCATCGTCGGAAACGTCAGTCCCAGCGAGCGGCCGGTGAACGTTGCCTCCCCGTAGCCCAGCGCGAGCGCCATCGAGACAGGGAGTGCCACGGCTGAAATCCCGAGCAGGAGTCGCTGGAGTGGGGGAAAGTAGGGGCGACGCGCCCCAGTACCACGATACCGAAGGCCGCGACATCGACGGTAAACGCGGAGGAGGATGTCAAGACTGGAAACGGTCGTCAGTTCTCGGCCAGATGCTCCAGCACGGCCTCGGTGTTGTTGTCGACCGGTTCGGGTTCGTTACCGGCTTCGGCAGCCGCATCAGGGTCCTTGAGGAGGTGCCCCGTCGTCAGGCAGACGACCGACTCGTCGGCGTCGACGACGCCCTCACGGCGGAGTTTCCGGAGGCCGGCGATGGAAGCGGCGGAGGCGGGTTCGACGCCGACACCTTCCCCGGCGAGATCGCGCTGGGCCTCGGTGATCTCCTCGTCAGAGACAGCCACTGCGGTGCCGCCGGTTTCTCGGATACCCGGCAGTGCCTTCGGGGCGTTGACCGGATTGCCGATACGAATCGCCGTCGCCCGGGTCTCGACCTCGTCCCAGCGGCTGGTGTCATCGGAGCCGTTCTCGATGGCTTCGACCATCGGAGCGGCCCCCTCGGCCTGGACGCCGACCAGTTTGGGTACCTGCTCTTCCGTTATCGCGCCGGCCTTGACGAGTTCGCGGAAGCACTTGTACAGGGCCGAAGTGTTGCCGGCGTTACCGACCGGCAGGACGATGCGGTCCGGGAACTCTCTGTGGTCGGCATAGAACTCCTCCATGATCTCGAGGCCGATGGTCTTCTGGCCCTCCAGACGGAAGGGGTTCAGCGAGTTCAGCAGGTAGGCTTCGCCGCGGGCTGCCAGGTCCTGAACGATGTCGAGGCACTGGTCGAAGTTGCCGTCGACTTCCAGGATGCGCGCACGGTGAAGACTCGCCTGCGCGATCTTTCCGGCGGCGACCTTCCCCGCAGGCAGGAGAACGAGCGTCTCCATCCCGCCGCGAGCACCGTAGGCCGCAAGCGCCGCAGAGGTGTTCCCCGTCGAGGCACAGGCCAGTCGGTCAACGCCGACCTCCTTGGCGACCCGGACACCGACAGTCATGCCGCGGTCCTTGAACGATCCAGTGGGGTTCATTCCCTCGTGTTTCACACGGAGCGAGTCAACACCGATGTCCTCCTCCAGGCGGGGGACTCGGTGCAGCGGCGTGTCACCCTCAGGGAGCGTGACACCCTCCTCGAAGGGGAGGGCGGCGTTGTACCGCCAGACGCCTGACCCCTCGAACTCGTCGAACGTCGGGAGGTCGGCGTAGCGGACTTCGAGCAGGCCATCACAGTCATCGCACGTGTAGCGAATCGCGTCGAACGGAGTGAACGTCTCACCACACTCGATGCAGGTCAGCCAGACGCCGTCGTCGGCAACTGGCGGCACGTCATCGGTGAGTTGCAGGTCAGCCATTGTCGGGAACATGCCCCCAGCGGGCAAAAGTCGGACGGTTGCGGGCCGCGACGGCCGCGATCACGGAACGGTTACTCGTCAGTGGTGGCGTCGAACTCGTCGATACGGGCATGGACCGCCGCGGTCCACTCATCAAGGGTGTCGTGCATCAGTTCACGGGCCTCTGACAGCGGTGTCGCGGTGTACTGGTAGACGTGGCCGCCGCCGTCGAGCAGGCGCCGTTTCCGCGTCGCCAGCCCCTTTTTACGGAGTGTCGCCAGCGAGCGGTTGACGTTCGAGCGGTCCCGACCGAGTTCGGCAGCAAGTTCCTCGACGGTACTCCCGGGGATATCGATCAGTGCGCGGTATGTCCGTACCTCGTGTTCCTGAACACCGAACACACAGGCCATGACGTCACTGAAGTCCGGTTCGTCCTCAACCATCAGTTCGTGGAACTGATTCGGAGAAGGGTTGACTGACATATTCCACTGTATCACATCAATCCCGATAAACTGGGTTGTTACCCGAACCTCACCTGCTACTGCCGACTGGACGGTCGGACAGATCTGCAACACCCGGAACGCCGAATCGGTTCGAAATGTGATAGCCGTGAGTATGAGTTAGTCGTGCCCGTAGCCCTGTTTCTGGAGGCAGGTGCGCATCTCCTCGCGGCTCTCGTGCCTGTGGAGGCGCGTCGGTGTGTCGCAGTACCAGACACCGTCATATCGGAGCGTCACCTCATGTTCCTCCCCGAGGAAGTCAGTCCGAACAACGACGCGGCGTCCGGCCTCAAGTTCGTTCAGCAGTTCTTCGACGTCGGTTTCGCCCGCGTCGACGACGAGTGGCTCCATCGACAGTCGCTACCAGTCCTACCGTTTTAGTGTTCTCCATTGAGCGACCGGACCCTCCAGAGATGCCGGCAGCGATCATGCGAAGTGGTCGCCACAGTGTACGAGTTCGGTGATTTAATATAGATAGAATGGAGGTTATATATAATGGTTGGTGGGTGGTGTGCTCCCGTTGCCAGTCCAAGATAGGAATAAGCCAAAAACGGGGCTACGGCAGGGCATAATGTACGACAGACGGAGTGTTCTCGCGGGAACGTTCGGAACACTGGCTGCTCTCGCAGGCTGTCAGTCGCCAGGGACCGCCATCGAAACGCCGACAGAGGGAGACAGCGGTGGGAAGTCGACGGGCACCGCAGCACAATCCAGCGAAATCGACTACGGAGGGTGGTTCGCCGACACCAGCAATTTCGACGGTACCGACGATAAGCGGGGCGAATCGTCAGTGTCCATCTCGGTCGGGTCCGAAGGGAACGGTGGGAGCTTCGGCTTCTCACCGCCCGCAATCCACGTGGACCCGGGGACGACCGTCACCTGGGAATGGACTGGGAATGGCGGTGCCCATAACGTTGTCGCCGAAGACGGGTCGTTCAATAGCGGCGAGCCGGTCAGTGCGGCGGACGCGACGTTCGAGCAGACGCTCGACGGGGAGGGGATTCACAAATACTTCTGTAAGCCACACCGATCGCTGGGGATGCGCGGTGCAGTCGTTGTCGGCGACCCCGCAGCGGGCGGGGACGGTGGAAGCGGCGGCCAGTCCTACGGGTTCGGTGCAGCCACCTTCGACGCCTACTGGTACTCGCTGTACAACATGAGCACCAATATCGCGATGAGCGGCAACGGCGTCCTGTTCCCACACAGCAAGGACCAGCGGGAGACGTTCAAGAAACGCCAGCAGGCGATCGCAAATGGGGCCGACGTGGACCGACCACCGATCAACAATCCGAATCTCAACATGGCCCCGTTCACGGAAGGCGACCCCAAATTCACTCAAAAGCCGGTGTTTGAAGACGACAGCGGTCGGCCCAACGCTGACACGCTCCAGTGGGATTCGTCAAGTTCCTCCGGCGTCGTCT
This sequence comes from Haloarcula sp., assembly GCA_042219425.1. Taxonomy (GTDB): domain Archaea; phylum Halobacteriota; class Halobacteria; order Halobacteriales; family Haloarculaceae; genus Haloarcula. The sequence goes on from JBDGPY010000028.1 coordinate 59,927, forward strand.
CACCGTCCTCGCTCGCATGGACCCACCTCAAGGGCGTCACCTGGGCAAAGAACTTCCAGAATCACTTCGATCTTCTTCCCGGCGAAATCGCCCCGAAGTTCCGAGCGCAGATTCTCTCGACACTGGCTCAACTCGGCGTGAAAGTCGCGCTCGTTGACGGTAAACTCCGGAAGAACGAGGAGAACATGCTGCTGGTATCCGGTTTCAAGCCGTCTGACGGTGCCGTCGTTGACGGCACGCCTCGGCCCACACACCAGGCTGCGATGCTGTGGTTCATGTCCGATTTGACTAGCCTCGCTCAGGGCGGCTGGTTCGGCTACGAGAACCCCAAGCCGCTCATTCCAGCGAAGAATATCCAGAAGCTGACCGATGGGGTCGGCAAGACCACAATGAATGCCTTCGGACCACAGAAAATCATGGAGGCGAGTTCGACGCGGGGCGTCGGCGAGATGCTGGGGGCCGTTGGCTGGTATGGGACCCATGCTGGGTCCGACAAACTGGCAGGGATGGCCGCCGACTACGCAAACAACCTCGCGAGCGTCGTTGAATCGAACCTCGCTGGCAACGGCAAAGTCGAGAACGGGACAGAGAACCAGGCCGCTACCCAGGGTAGTGTCGCCCAGGGCCTGCTGTGGGCGTCGCAGGTTGACGGCGCTGACCACACCGGCACCGCCAGCGATGTCGTTGGCTACTTGGTCGACGAACTCTGGGACGGCGACGCCAAGACGTTCGCCTCCGGGACTGACGACGCGACGTATCGCATCAGCGCCCGCGATGCCGGCGACATCACCGGCGGACTAAACGCCGCCGACGCCGTTCTCGACCGGACGGACGTACGGCCGCTGTTCGCTGAGTTCTTCAACGCGACGTTTAATCGTGGTCGGCTCCAGCGAGCCCAGCGTCCACCGTCGGTCAACCAGTCAAACCCCGACGAGCCACCGGTCCCGCCGAAGGCCGGCGGCGAGTTCGGACAGGCCGCCGTCTACAACGCCGAGGTGGCGTACGATACCGGCGCTGACGAGTGGTCAGTCACCGACGACCGGTTCGACACCGAGCAGGCCCTGTACCTCGCCAATCAGGATATCTGGGTCGGCAACTGGGGCGGTGACTTCTTCGAGGGTCGCGGCGTTCCCGGGACGAACGACGAGCCATAGCGGTCACCACTCACCGTCGTGTGTGATACAGTCGCATTGATAGAACAAAGGCCATCGTTTCAACTGGAGCGACGTCCGTATTCGGTCACAGTACGTTATTTTCTTGTGACAAATAGTGACATGGTTGTTGAAAAGGGTAGTGTTTCAGGTGGAGATCGTGCGTCAACAGGTTGAACTCCTGCGACGGTCAGTGGCAGGTCGAGCCCTGCTGTCTCACTGCGACTTCTTCGTAAATCGCTCGACTCCGAACGTGTGCTATTGTACGCCGAAGAAGTCCAGATTACCCGAATTCCCTGTTTGAATTCCACTTGCTATCGAGGGTAATAGTGTTTCATCAACAGATCAGAGTATTTATTCACTGTGGCGGGATGTTGTTCTAAGTCTGTTCAGCTAACCACGCCAACAGCCCCTTCTGAGCGTGTAACCGGTTCTCAGCTTGGTCCCACACGATGGCATTGTCTGACTCAATGGTTTCGTCAGTGACCTCCTCCCCGCGGTGGGCGGGAAGACAGTGCATGAACGGCCGGTCGCCGAGCAGGTTCTGTGTGACTTGGAAACCGTCGAAGTCCGCGAGTTTCTGCTCGCGCTGGTCCTCCTGACCCATGCTGACCCAGACATCGGAGTAAACGACGTCGGCATCGGCGACCGCCGCCTCTGGGTCGTTGGTCTGCTCGGGGGCCTGACCAAAGGCCGTCGCGCGGTCAGCAACATCGGAGGAGATACCGTACCCGTCCGGCGTGGCGACCGTAAGATCAAGCCCGACCATCGCCGCACCGATGACGAACGACTGGCAGACGTTGTTGCCGTCACCGACCCACGCGACGGACACGTCCTCGAAGTTGCCGAACTGTTCGCGGATAGTCAGCAGATCGGCGAGCGTCTGGCAGGGGTGGGCGTCGTCAGTGAGACCGTTGATGACCGGTACATCGGCGTACTCAGCCAGTTCTTCGGCGTCCGCGTGGTCGAACACGCGCGCCATGATGAAGTCGACGTAGCGCCCGAGCGCACGGGCAGTGTCCTTGACCGGTTCCCCATGTCCCAGGTGGATGTCGTCGGGGCCGAGGAACACGGCGTGGCCGCCCAGCTGTGTCATCCCCGTCTCGAAGGAGACACGGGTTCGGGTCGACGGCTTCTCGAATACCATCCCCAGCGTCTGCTGGTCGAGCAGGTCGCTGGTGGTCTCCACACCGTGGTCAGTCTTGATGGCTACGGCACGGTCAAGAACGGTCGCCAGTTCGTCTGTCGTCAGGTCATCGACGTCGAGTATATCCATGTCAGTCCTCCAGCAGACGCTCAGTGACGGTTTCGAGAACCGCAACGGAGCGGTCGTACTCGTCGAGCGGGAGATGCTCATTCGGTGCGTGGTCGAGGTCGGAGTCGCCGGGGCCGTAGGTCACCATCGGGCAGTCCCACGCCTTGGCGTAGACGTTCATGTCGCTCGTCCCAGTCTTGCGAAGCAGGTGGGGCTCGCCATCGTGCTGGCGGATAGCGGCCCGGAACGCGCGGGCGACGCTGGTCCGGGGACTCTGCATCACCGGCTCGACCTTGTCGTCCCAGTTGACGGTCCCGTTCTCCAGGTAGCCGTCGGCGATTTCGCGTATCTCGTCGGTGCTGTACTCCGGCGGGACCCGTAGCTGCACGTCCATCGTCGCCTCGACGGAGAGTCCGTCTTTGGAGATGCCACCCTCGATGTCCACAGGCTTGCAGGTGACCCGCTCGAAAACGGGGTGCCACTCGTCCTTGGCGAACTCGTTTTCGACTGCCGACCACCAGTCTATCGCATCCTGGATGGCGTTGTTCTCCGGGCGCGAGGAATGGCCGGACTCGCTGGTGGCGACGTACGTCCCGGCCAGCAGACCGCGGTAGCCGAGCGTGATACCCTCCCAGCCGGAGGGCTCGCCGTTGATGACCGCGTCGGGTGCTGTTTCGCGGTCCTCGACGAGGAAGCGGCCGCCTTTCGAGTCGACCTCCTCGCCGACGACGCCGACAAACGAGGCCCCGGTGCGAACGGCCGCGACAGCCATCGCACACAGCGGACCTTTCGCGTCGACGCTGCCGCGGCCCCACAGCACCTCCCCATCGCTGGTTTCCTCGATACGAACCGGGATATCGCCCGGCACGGTGTCGATATGCGACGTGAGCAAGACACCGTCGTCAGCGGGCGCGCGGACGTTCCCGACGTCATCGAGCCACACGTCGCGGTCGTGGGCCTCGAAGAACTCGACCAGCCGTTCGGCAGCCGTCGTCTCGTTGCGCGAGACTGACGGGATACGAACGACCGCTTCGAGCAGGTCGCGAGCCTCGGTGTCGGCTTCGCACGTTGCAGCTTCGCTCATCCAACCACCTCTGTCATCGCGTCGACGACAGCGTCGGCGTCGGCCTCGTCGATGGTCAGCGGCGGAAGGAGACGCACGACCGTGCGGCCAGCCGGTAATGCCAGGATACCGTGGTTCAGCGCGAGTTTCTTCAGCGCCGCGTTCGCTCCGCGACCGACCTCAACGCCGATCATCAGGCCCTCGCCGCGGATATCCCGTACCTCGTCGCCGATAGCGGTCTCCAGTTCTGTCTGAAGATAGTCACCCATCACGGCGGCGGTTTCCGGAACGCTGTCCTCGACGATGGTCGAGACGGTCGCACCGGCAGCCGCCGAGATGACCGGTCCGCCGGAGAACGTCGAGGCGTGGGAGCCGTAGTCCTCGGCGATCCAGTCGCGACACAGCGTCGCGCCGATCGGGAAGCCATTACCCAGCCCCTTCGCGGCGGTTATCATGTCCGGTGCGATGGCGGCCCGCTGAGAGTTCCACAGCGTACCTGTCCGACCCATTCCGGTCTGGACCTCGTCGAAGATGAGCGCCGCGCCAGCATCTTCAGTAATCTCCCGGGCGGCTTCGAGGTAGCTATCCGAGGCTGGGTTGATGCCACCCTCGCCCTGAACGGGTTCGACGATGAACGCGGCGGTGTCCTCGTCGACGGCCTCGTCGAGCGCCTCGGCGTCGTCGTAGGGGACGAACTCCACGTCGCCGATGAGCGGTTCGTAGGGCTTCTTGTACTTGTTCTTCCAGGTCGCCGCGAGCGCGCCCATCGTCCGGCCGTGGAACCCTTTCATCGTCGCGACGATTTTCGAGTTGCCGGTTGCTGACCGGGCGAACTTCAGCGCGGCCTCGTTTGCCTCGGTCCCGGAGTTACAGAGCCACGTGTTCCCGATCGGGTCTGGCGCGGTGTCGGCAAGCAGGTCGTACAGCGCCGTCCGCTCGGCGTTCGGGTACGACGCCTGGACGTACGTGATCTTCTCTAGCTGCTCGCTGACGGCGCTCTGGACCGCCGGGTGGCCGTGTCCCAGCGGGACACAGGCATAGGACGCGCCCATGTCGAGGTACTCTGTGCCGCCGTCGTCGTAGACGTAGGCACCGTCGCCACGTTCGATCTGGATGGGTTTCTCGTTGAAGACGAATCCGCTCATTGTTCCTCCGTCGCTGTCTGGTCTGTGTCCTGTTCGAGTGCGCTCGCGTGGACGTGGGTCCCGCCGCCAGCAAGCGCCGAGAGAACCGGCTCCTCGGCGTTGGCATCGGCCACCACGACCTCGGATGCGCCGCCGTCGAGCGCCTCCTCGGCGGCCATGATCTTGCGGCCCATGAATCCCTCTGCAGCGTCTTCGAGGGCGTCCCAGTCGGCGGCTGTCTCGACCGACTCGATGAGCGTCGCCGGGTCGTCGGGGTCCGCGTAGACGCCTTCGACGTCTGTCAACAGGACCAGCTTCGCATCGAGTTCGCCGGCAATCGCTGCCGCCGAGCGGTCGGCGTCCGTGTTGACAGGGATGATTTCTCCGTCATCGTCACCAGCCATCGGCGGTGCTGCAACGGGCGTGTAGCCGTCCCCAAGCAGCGATTCTAGCAGGTCGCCGTTGACCTGCTTGATGGTCCCAGAGTGGTCCCCACGCTTGATCTTCTTTGTTCCGTCCTCGACGACCCGCACCGCGGACTTCCGTGGGCCGTAGAGCAGTTTCCCGTCGACACCATTGAGTCCAACCGCATCGACGCCCTCGCTCTGGAGACCGGCGACGAGCTGAGTGTTGAGGTGCCCGAAGGCCATCTCGAACACCTCCATCGTGGTCTCGTCGGTGAACCGGCCGACGACACCCGATGGCGTCTCGACGTACTCCGGCTCGACGCCGAGTCGTTCGAGTGTCTCGTCGACTTTGGTGGAGCCGCCGTGAACCACGACAACGTGCTCCCCATCGGCCACTAACGATGCCACGTCCGCAAGCGCTCCCGCGGGGTCGACCGCGCGAGCGCCACCGACTTTGATAACTACTGTCATAAAAAACAACCTCCAGGAGTTACGGTGCGCCGACGGGGTGGAGCCCCTGGAACTCCAGCCCGGCGGTCTCTTCGATGCCAAGGGCCACGTTGGCCGCGTGGACGGCCTGCCCGGCCGATCCCTTCATCATGTTGTCGATGGCCGAGAACACGACCAGTCGCTTGTTGCCGGGGTCGAGTTCGAAGCCGACCTCGGCGCGGTTCGTGCCCGCGACCGATTTAGGTTCGGGATAGCGGTACACGCCACCGCCACCGGCGACGAGTTCGACGAACGGCTCGTCCTCGTACTCGCCGCGGTAGGCCCCCCAGAGGTCGCCCTTGGAGACCGGCCCCTCTGGGAAGACGTGACAGGTCGCGCTCGCGCCGCGGATCATGTCCACCGCGTGGACGGTGAAGGACACGTCAAGACCGAGGAACTGCTGGATTTCGGCCTCGTGGCGATGGCCAGTGGGCGCGTACGGGCGGACGACGCCCGAACGCTCGGGGTGGCTGGACGCCTCGCCGCCACCGGCACCGCCCTCGCTGGAGCCCACTTTTATATCGACGACGACCTGCTCGTCGCCGGAGAGGATGTCAGCCTCGAACAGCGGGAGCAGACCGAGGATGGTCACCGTGGCGTTACAGCCACCGGAGGCGATGAGATCTGCACCCGCGAGGTTGTCGCGGTTGAGTTCTGGCAGCGCGTACTCGCTCTTTTCGAGCAGTTCCGGCCGCGAGTGGCCGTCGTACCACTCGTCGTACTGTGCTTCGGAATCGAGACGGAAATCCGCCGAAAGGTCGACGACCGTGCCGGCGGCCTCCTGGAACGCGTCGATCTGTTCCATCGAGACGCCGTGGGGCGTCGCGGCGAACAGCACGTCAACCGATTCCAACTCCGACGGCGAGGAGAAGCGCAGGTCCGAGTGGCGGAGATTGGGATGGGCGTGCCCGATAGTCTTGTTCTCCTTCGAGCGGCTGGTGGCCTGCGCCAGTTCGAACTCGGGGTGGCCGTCGATAAGACGGAGCAGTTCACCGCCGGTGAACCCGGAGCCGCCGACGACGCTTGCCGTGTATGTCATGCTGTCACCTCGGCGTCGGACGCTGTCGCCACCTTCTGTTCGAGCCAGTCGACGACCGTCGCTGGCACGTCGACATCGGTGACCTCGTTCAGCGCCTTGAATTCGACGGTGTGGTTCACTTCGTGGACCGTGTAGTCCTCGAACTCACCGCTCGCTTCATCGACTCCAACCTCCATCAGGTCGATTCCGAGCAGACCGCCGCCGACCGCGTCGGAGGCCTTCTCGACCAGTTCCAGCGCACGGTCATCGAGTTCGAAGGTGTCCGTCTCGGCTCCTTTCGCGGCGTTGGTGAGCCAGTGGTCCGACGAACGGACCATCGCCGCGACCGGCTCGCCGTCAGTGGCGAGCACGCGGATGTCGCGGCCGGGCTTCTCGACGAACTCCTGGACGTAGAAGATCTTGTGCTCGTAGTGGCCAAGTGTCTCCTTGTGCTCCAGGATTGCCTCGGCGGCGTCGCGGGAGTCAATCTTCGCCATCAGGCGTCCCCACGAACCCACGACGGGTTTGAGGACGCACGGGTAGCCGAATGTCTCGATGGATTCAATCGCCGCGTCCTTGGTGAACGCCACGTCGGTGTTCGGGGTCGGGACGCCCGCGGCTTCCAGCGCGAGGCTGTTGTTGACCTTGTCCGCACAGGTGTCGGCGACCTCGGGGCCGTTGACGACCGGGACGCCGTAGGCCGCTGCGAACTTCGTCGCGTACACGCTACGGCTGGTAGCCAAACAGCGGTCGACGATGATGTCGAGGTCCTCGAAGACCTCGGGGGCCTCGCTGATGTTGAACTGCTGTTTGCGTACGTCTATCTTCTCGATCTCGTGGTCGCGCTCGCGCAGTTCCGACAGCAGGAGCTTCTCGTCCCGGCGGATGCGCGAGTAGAGGAGTCCGACTTTCATACTGGGTCCTCCGTGCGTTCGCGGCTCGCGGCGTCGAACGCCACGGACATCACGTACGGCGCAGGGCGCCGCGCCACCGCGAACACCTCACTCACCCCAGTCCTCTTCGAGCTCGGGTGCGCTGTCGAGCTCGACAGGGTCGGCGCCAACGACTTCCAGTTCGGCACCGCAGGTTGTACAGTCAACAATCTCTCCAACTTCGAGGTCGTCGTGCAGGGTCACGTCTGCCCCACACTCGATGCATTCTGCCATTGTAGTTCATCCTGTGATAGCCATCCACTTAATATCTTCGAACATGTCAAAGTAGATTAACTGAATATACCACACTCTAATGGTGTGAGAAGCCCGAAACCGATATTTTGCTTATCCGTGTGTCAGAACTATGGTATAATTGTCCCCTGAAGGGACGGTGGTCGCTCAGACATATCGGTCCACCTCTGTCTGTCGGCGGTCAGCCGCCTGTGAAACAGTCTGCCTGCGGTCAGCCAGTGCCTCGCTGTCGGTCGCGAGCACGATTTCGGCCGTCGACAGTTGCTCGGCGACGGCGTCCGGGGCAGGCCCACCACGCGAGTCCCGCATTGCAACACTTTCTGTCGGATCGAGTGCGGCCTCAAGCTCCGCACGGTCCACGTACGCCGACAGCGGCTTGCCAAGGACATCGTCAGCGACAGCCGACAGGGTCTCGTAGTCGGGCGCGTCTTCCTCGGGACCCAGGCCCGCGGCGGCCTCGGCGACGACCTCGTGGGCCGTTCGGAACGGCACACCAGCCATCGCCAGCAGGTCGGCCACGCCGGTTGCCGTCGCAAACCCATCAGTGGCAGCGGCTTCGAGCGTCTCGGCGGGCCAGTCGGCGGTCGCAACTGCGCCAGCGGCGACGGCCACGCTCTCGGTGACGCTGTCGATAGCGTCCCAGGCGTGGCGGCCAGCGCGCTGCAGGTCACGGTTGTATGCCCGGGGCTGGCCCTTCAGGTTGGTCAGCAGGCCGTTCAGCCCGCTGACGGCGTCGCCGGTACGCCCCCGGACCAGTTCCAGCGTGTCGGGGTTTTTCTTCTGGGGCATGATCGACGACGTCGAGGCGTAGTCGTCGTCAAGGTCAACGTGGCCCTTGCTGGCCATCATAACCACGTCCTCTGCCAGTCCCGACAGCGTCGTCGCCAGCATCGCCACGGCGCTCGTCGTCTCGACGAGGAAGTCACGCGTGGCCGAGGCGTCCATCGAGTTCTCGGCAACACCGTCGGACCACCGGTCCGACGAGGTCACACTCGCATCGCTCGCATGACCACCCTCGAACCCAAGCAGCTCCGCCGTGCGCTCGCGGTCCACGTCAAACGGCGTCCCCGCGAACGCGGCCGCTCCCAGCGGATTCTGATTAACGCGTCCGTACGCGTCTAGCAGGCGCGCGGTGTCACGCTGGAGCGACTGCTCGTAGGACAGCACCCAGTGGGCGACCGTCGTCGGCTGGGCGGGCTGGAGATGCGTGTAGCCGGGCATCACCGTCTCCCGCTCGGCGCGAGCCACCTCAATGAGTTGCTCGCGTGCGCCGACGACCGTTTCCACGAGGTCGAGAATGTCCGCGCGCAGGCGGTAGCGGATGCAGGCCGCCACCTCGTCGTTGCGCGAGCGGGCGGTGTGCATCTTTCCGCCATCGGGGCCAACGCGCTCGATGACCGCACTCTCAATGGCCTCGTGCACGTCTTCACCGTCGGGCAGGGCACCGTGGCCCGCATCCTCAACGTCGGCCAGTGCAGCCAGCACCTCGCCGGCCGTCTCGCGGTCGATTATCTCCTGTTCGGCAAGCATCACGACGTGCGCGCGGTCGACAGCCAGATCGGCTGCGAAGATGCGCTCGTCGTCAGCCAGCGAGGAGAGGAACGACCGGGCAGGTCCGCCCGCAAAGCGGTCGCGGCGAACGACCGTCTCGTCGGCCGTGTTGCCCGCATCCGTGGTGTCCTCTCCGTCGCTCATTCGATTACTCCTCCGCGCCCTCGCTCACGGTTTCCGAGGCCGTCTCGTGGTCGGCCTCGCCGCTCCCGTCCGTGACGGCAGCACCTTGCTTCGCGTCTTCGAGTATCTCGGTCGCAAGGCGGGACTGGAAGCCGTGGTACTTCGCGACGCCGGTCGCGTCCTGCTGTGTGATACCCCCTGAAACGTCCTCCTCGTTGAACGAGGCCGCGGACTCGCTGTAGACGGCGTAATCGGACTCGCGGGAGACGGCGCGGCAGTGGCCACCTTCGAGTTTCACTGTGACGGTGCCAGTGACGCGCTCGTTGGTGTCGTCGATAAACGCTTCGAGCGCGCCCGTCAGCGGCGCGTCGACGAGACCCTGGTAGGCCTTCTGGGACCACTCCTGTTCGACCTTGGCCTTGAACTGGCGCTCTTCCTGCGTGAGGACGAGGCCTTCCAGCGCCTCGTGGGCCGTCAGCAGCACCGTCGCGGCGGGGTGCTCGTAGTTCTCGCGGACCTTCAGGCCGAGCATGCGGTCTTCCATCATGTCCGTGCGGCCGATGCCGTGAGCACCTGCCTGCTGGTTGAGTTGCTCGATGAGTTCGACCCCGCCCAGTTCTTCGCCGTCGACGGCGACCGGGATTCCCTCCTCAAACTCGATGTCGACTAGTTCGGCGTCCTTCCCGGAGGGGTTCTCGGTCCACTTGTAGATGTCATCCGACGGGATGGTGCTTGGATCTTCGAGTTCCGAGCCCTCGATGGAACGGCTCCAGAGGTTCGTGTCGATAGAGTAGCGGCCGCCGTCGCCGCCCTCGACGGGCAGGCCCTTCTCCGCGGCGTACTCGTTCTCCCACTTGCGGGTCAGCCCGAGTTCGCGGACCGGCGCGATGACGTCGAGGGCAGAGTCGCGCCAGACAGCCTCGAAGCGCAGTTGGTCGTTACCCTTGCCCGTACAGCCATGGGCAACAGCCGAACAGCCCTCCTCCTCGGCGACTGAGAGGATTGCCTTGGCGATGACCGGGCGCGCGAGGGCGGTCCCGAGCGGGTAGCCCTGGTAGTCGGCGTTGGCCTTGACGGCCTCCATACAGAGGTCCGCGAACTCCGCTTTGGCGTCGACGACGTGCTGTTCAACGCCCAGTGCCTCGGCAGTCTCTTGGGCCTCCTCGAACTCGTAGTCGGGCTGGCCGACATCGACGGTGACGCCGATGACCTCATCGTAGCCGTACTCCTCTTTCAGCAGCGATACGCAGACTGTCGTGTCGAGTCCGCCCGAGAAGGCGAGCGCGACGGTTCCGTTTCCTTCTGGCATGGATATGTTCTGGATTGGTTCCGTGGTGTGCCTGTCGGTTTCCGGTCACTGACAACGGACCGAACTCCCGTCGAACCGACGACGACGGCGTCTGGCGACGAAGCGAACCTGTCGAATGAAGAGTGAGTAGTAGTGGGCCTAGAAACGGCCCGGTCGTCGTCGCCGGTTTGGCGTAGCAGCTGGCTGCTCGTCGGACGGAGCCCGACGGTGTTGTCGCGAGGTAAAACGGACGGACCCCTCGCTATCCGCAATGAGCGACGTAGCGGTGGGGGTCCGCGTCATGTATTATCTGCTGTGTGGTTTGGCTATTAATAGTTTCCGTGTTAGAAGTGGTGTGAGTGTGCCCCTCACCCTCATCGACGGCGAGCGAGGAGGCCGGCCGCGGCGAGGGCCGTGACTGCTGCCGCAACGCCGAATCCGGGACCACTCCCCCCCGTCGCGCCAGTATCGCCGCCGTCGTCTGCAGACACCCCACCACTCGATTGCCCGACAAGCTCGAAGCCGTCCAGCGACGTGCCAGACTTGTAGACGACGCGGTTATCAGCCGTCGACGCTGGCTGTGGGGCCGTCGTGGCCAGTTCGTAGCCGTCGGGGAGGACGACGACGAACTGGCGGTCCGTCGTGAACTCGCTCGCGAATGGCTCGGACAGCGTCAGTCGGTCGCCGTCGACGGCCGCGAGCCCGTCCCAGGTCGCGGTCATGGTCACGACGCCAGTCGCGTCCTCTCGCATGAGATCTATCGACACATCGGTGACCGACATCTCGCGGCCGGTCGTCGATGCCGTGCTGTCAGCGAGCCCCTGTAGCCGGTCCCGGAACCGCGCAGCGTAGGCCTCGCGGGCGCTCTCGTTGGACCGGAGTTCGTCGAACGCTGCCCGCTCCGCGTCACTGTCGAGGTCGAACGTCGACGTGACGACGAGGTCGGCCGAGCCGTCGGTCTGCAGGTCCACCGTCATCGACGGCTCTGGCGCGGCCGCGGCAGGGCCGGCACTCGCGACCAGCAACAGACAGGTGACGGCCAGACTCGCGACCAACGCGCGTGTTCCGGACATGTGTTACTATCGGTCTCCTCCGTCCCCGGAGCCGGTGTCGTTCCCGTCAGTCGCGTCGTCATTGCCGCCGCCGTCGGTCGTGGTCGCCTCGTCCGTCGGGGCTTCGGTCGCGGTCCCGTTGGACGCCGTCTCGTTGGTCGACGTCTCGCTGTCGGACGCCGTCCCGCTCATAGGGTTCCGTTCCGTCTCGGCACCGGGGCGGTCCTCCGCCTCCGTCCGGTTCGCTGCATCGCTACCGCGGTCACGCGCGTCATCAGGTCGGGCCTGCTGGCCGATGTCCGGGCCGGCGATACTCTGTGCGATGGCGGCGACTTCCGGGCCGCTTAGTTCGCTCGCGCGCTGTGAGAGGGTCTTGATCGCCGTCGCGTTGATACCCTTCTTTTCCAGCGCTTCGGCGGGGAGCTGACTGGCGGTCTCGTTCGTCTGGTTCGCCAGTCGCTGGACGTTTTTCGTCTCGGCCTGGAGCTGTGAGATCTTTGCTCGGTACTCGCCCTCGCTCATCGACCCGTTCTCGCGGGCCTGCTCCAGCATCTGCTTGCGCTGTTGGAGTTCCGCCAGCCGCTCCTCAGAGTCGTTTAGCTGGTCGGCGACGACCGACGCCTTTGCGTCGGCGGTGTTCGCCTGTGCAACACGAATCCCGAACGTTCGGGACTGGACCTCACCGTCTAATTCAGCCTCCTGCACGCTGACGACGCCCGCCAACTGTGCGCCGGGAGCCGTCACATTACCGTCAGCCTGTTCAGCTGCCGTTTCCGTCTCCTGTGCCATCGTCGCGGCAGGCACTGCGGCTAACGTGCTCACCACGAGCAGCATCGCCAGCATGACTGGGGTAGCTCGTCTCATTACACTCATCGCTTGGTCCCCGAATATCGTATAAATAGGAGTCAGTAACACCGGGTTAGCGCCGATTAAGCCGGATTAAAACCGACCGACAGCACTGGTTTTGACCTGCATTCTCTGATGAAGCGTCGACAGCTTTATTATGATGTTTTGTCGCCGGCGCCAGTCCCGTCATCTTCGTCGCCATTCGTGCCGGTCACGTCGGTGTCGGGAAGCGTCACCACGTTCTCCCGGCCGATGCGGAACGTCTCGACCTTGTCCGCATCCCGCAGGCCACCGATGACCTGACTCGTCTTGGCGTCGGTCCAGTCGAGTTCGCCGGCCACCTGCTGCTGTTTGAGCCGTCCGCCGTTCGATTCGAGCAGTTGCAAGACCTGCTCCTCGTTGCTCAGGAGTTCCGCTGGAGGTTCGCCGGCGTCGTCGTCCACACCGGACACGGGCTGTCCCGACTGTGAGTCATCCGACTCGTCCATCGACGCTGGCGGCGCGGCTGGCTCGCCACCGCCGAGTAGACCGTACCGCTGGAGCGCATACGCCGCGGCGACGACGCCGACGAGCGCGAGGAGTCCGCCAGCGAGAAGGCCGTCCGCGCCAGCGGATTCCCGGCTGCTGACGACTACGCGAGGCTCGTTTGCGCCGAACTCCTGTTGACCTCGCCAGATGACGGAACTGTTCCCCCGTTCGTCGGCCTGTGGCGCGACGGACTCGGCCTGGTACGCCGCCGGCCAGCGCACCGTCAGCGAGGTTTCGCTGTCCAGAAACAGCCCGGACAGGGCGTCGCCGACCTCGATGCGGTCATCGGAGACTGCGGCGAAGTTCGTCCAACGGAACTGGTAGGTAATAACGCCGTAGGTCTGCCCGAACGTCTCCTCGCGCGAGGTCACGGTGACGTTCTCGATTGTCATCTCCCGACCGGTCGCGTTCTCCGCCGTGCCGGCAGTGCGTTGCATCCGACTCCCGAAGCGGTCCGTGTACTCCGAGCGATTCGTCTGGATATCCGCCTGGAGGTCCTCGAAGGCCTGCGTAGCGTTGTCGTTGTCCAGACGGACCCGATGGGTCACCGTCCAGACCGCGTCACCGTTCGCCGCCACGTCGGCGGTCATCACGACCACATCGGGGTCGACCGACTGCTGTTCAAGGCTGCCGAATCCGGCTCCCGTTGCTGTCGGTACCAGCAGCGCTGTCACGACGACTACAACCAGGATGCCAACAGTCCGGCCCATCTTACCGCGGTTACCCCCTCAGCAGGTATATCATTTATTGCCGACTGTGCAAACTGCTAGCAACGACCTTCTCTCTCACACAGTTTGTTGGAGAGTCTTGAATTGCCAGCCACCACAGCCACAAGAAGTTTGCTACCTGAAAGCGAGTCACCGAGTATGGACAGAGCAAAGCTCGACGTGGACTCCCTGCTGAAGATTGTCCTCGCCCTGATCGTGGTCTGGTTAGCGCTTGAGATTGTCGGGGAGGTTCTGGGACTGCTGGGCTGGCTTCTCGGGCCACTCCAGCCGTTCCTCGGTGTCATCTTGATCGTCCTCATCGTCCTGTGGCTACTCGACCGGCTATAGGACCGCGCTCTTTTTGCCGGCCGCGAGCCACCGGCCGACTGTGTACAGCATCAACGTCCCGCTCCCATCGGCAGTCACGTCGCTAGCGACCGAAATCGCGACCGAGCTGCCGCTCGCACAGCGGCGAGGACGGGGCGAGCATTCGCTGGTCGCCAAGCGATTGGGTAGCGGCGACCACGCGGCATACGCTCGACTGGAAGCGCAGGGGCGTGAGGCGCTCCGCGGCCAGCCGGCGTTCGAAGCAGAGATTTCGGGTGTTGAACAGTTCGAGACGGCTGTGACCGGCCCTTCGCCAGTGGTGTATCTCGCCGTCACAAGCCCGGAGCTGGTCGACCTACACGAGCGGCTCTGTGAGCAGTTCGACCCTATCGACGAGATGGAAGGCGACGACTACGTCCCGCACGTGACCGTCGCCCGCGGCGGAGACCCCGACGCCGCTGCCCGACTGGTCGAGCGGGATATCGAGCCGATTCAGTGGACCGTTGACGAACTCTCTTTTTACGACGCCGACCGGAACCAGCCAGTCAGTAAGGTATCACTCCCGAGATAAGCGAACAGGCGGCACAAACCGTCCCGACGCGGTGTGCCGCACAGCCGTTGCGCGCGCCGGGTTCCGGTCAGACCACAGCGAGGGTCATCCCGGCTTCAAAGATAAACGGTCGGACCGAAAGCAACGCTTTTGGAGTGGCCTGCCATCCAGTACGTATATGGATTACCGGGAAGTTGACAGTACGTCCGAGTACGTCTGCCGACTGGAGCACGGCGCGGACTGGCGGGGCGAGATTGAGTCCTTCGCAGACGAACAGGGCATCGACGCCGGCTTCTTCTATGGTCTTGGCGCGGTGCAGGACGCGGAGCTCATGTTCTACGACCAGGACCGGATGGAGTACGACTCGCTGACCTTCGACGAGCCGCTGGAAGTCGCCGCCTGCATGGGCAACATCTCGCATCTGGCTGGGGAACGGTTCGCCCACACTCACGCCGTCCTCTCGCGACCCGACGGCGAAGCGGTCGCCGGCCACCTGAACGCCAGTACCGTATGGGCCGGTGAACTGTACGTCCGCGGGTTCGACACCACACTGCATCGGGAGCACGACGAACCGACCGATCTGGATCTCTGGAACATCTAAGATGCGGGAGGCCGACGAGCAGTACTTCGAAACGCTGGAGAGCGAACTCGACGCCGCATTCGAGGTGGCCGAAGCAGCCAAACAGCGCGGGGGCGACCCGAAGCCGGAGGTCGAGATTCCGACCGCGCGCGACATGGCCGACCGGGTCGAGAACATCCTCGGGATCGACGGCGTCGCCGAGCGCGTCCGCGAGTTAGAGGGTGAGATGTCCCGCGAAGAGGCCGCGCTGGAGCTGGTCGATGACTTCGTCGAGGGGACCGTCGGTGACTACGACAGCCGCGAAGGGAAGGTCGAAGGTGCGGTCCGGACCGCCGTCGCGCTGCTGACGGAGGGCGTCGTCGCTGCCCCAATCGAGGGCATTGACCGCGTCGAGTTGCTGGAAAACGACGACGGGACGGAGTTCATTAACGTCTACTACGCCGGACCGATCCGCTCTGCTGGCGGGACCGCACAGGCCCTCTCCGTGCTCGTCGCCGACTACGCTCGCGCACTGCTTGGGATCGACCAGTACAGTGCCCGTGACGACGAGATCGGCCGCTACGCAGAGGAGATCGACCTCTACGACAAGAACACTGGCCTGCAGTACTCGCCCAAGGAGAAGGAGACGAAGTTTATCGCCGAGAACATGCCGATAATGCTGGACGGTGAGGCGACCGGCGACGAGGAAGTCTCTGGCTACCGGGACCTCGAACGCGTCGACTCAAACTCCCCGCGTGGGGGAATGTGTCTAGTACTGGCCGAAGGAATCGCGCTGAAAGCGCCGAAGATCCAGCGATATACCCGGAACCTCGACGAGATTGACTGGCCGTGGCTACAGGATCTCATCGACGGGACGATAGGGGACGATGAGGGCGACGACGAAGCGGACGACGAAGGCGGTGGGGAAGGTGAGACAGACGCTGATGGTGAGACAGTCGATGACGCCGACAAGCAGGCAGGGCCGCCACGCGTTGAGCCCGCTAAAAAGTATCTCCGGGACCTCATCGCCGGCCGGCCGGTGTTCTCCCACCCGTCCAAGGAAGGCGGGTTCCGACTTCGATACGGCCGCGCGCGCAACCACGGCTTCGCGACGGCGGGCGTCCACCCGGCGACGATGCACCTCGTCGACGATTTCCTCGCCACCGGCACGCAAATAAAAACAGAGCGACCGGGGAAAGCCGCCGGGATCGTCCCCGTCGACACTATCGAGGGACCGACAGTCAGACTGGCGAATGGTGAGGTCCGCCGCATCGACGATGCCGAGGAAGCGCTGCAGGTCCGCAATGGTGTCGAGAAGATACTCGACCTCGGCGAATACCTCGTTAACTACGGGGAGTTCGTCGAGAACAATCATCCGCTCGCGCCAGCGTCCTACACCGTCGAGTGGTGGGAGCAGGACCTCGACGCTGCAGGTGCGGACGTACAGGCGATGCAGGACTCTCCCCACATCGACCTCGCCGACCCGAGCGCTGACGAAGCCATCGAGTGGGCGACCGAGTACGACTCGCCGCTGCACCCGAAGTACACCTATCTCTGGCACGACGTGAGTGTCGACCGAGTGTGTGCGCTCGCAGACGCCGTCAACGATGCACAGGTTGCACAGACAGACGGCGCACACGGAGTGGCGAGCGAGCAGGACGAGGCTGGCGCGGGTGCTGCGATGGCCGACGTGGCGACCGTCGACGGCGCACTCGTCCTCCCACGAACCGACGCCGTCCAGCAGACACTGGAACACCTGCTCGTCGAGCACATCCAGAGCGAGGACACGATTACCGTCACCGACTGGGTGCCGCTGGTCCGGACCCTCGGCTTCTCCCGCTCGCTGGAGCGGGACTGGACCCGCGACGACCTCTCGGAGCAAGCCCGAACCTTCGACGACGGCGAGAACGCTATCGAGGCAATCAACGAAATCGCCCCGTTCACGGTCCGCGAGCGCGCGCCAACCCGCATCGGGAACCGGATGGGTCGCCCCGAGAAATCCGAGAGCCGGGACCTCTCGCCGGCCGTCCACACCCTCAGCCCCATCGGCGAGGCCGGAGGTGCACAGCGAGACGTTGTCAAGGCGACGAAACACGCCGACGACATGAGCGACACGCCCGGCCGCGTCGAAGTGGAGATCAGCCGCCGCCGCTGTCCGGACTGCGGCACCGAGACCCATCAGGCGAACTGTTCCGATTGCGGTGGAACTACCGCCCCCGTCTACGTCTGTCCCGACTGTGAGACCGAGGTCGAGCAAGACGAATCCGGCCGTGCGGAGTGCCCCCGCTGTGAGACGCTCGCCTCGCCGACCCAGTACAAAGTGCTGGACCTGAAACAGGCCTACCGCGACGCCCTACAGAACGTCGGCGAGCGCGAGACAGCCTTCGACACGCTGAAAGCCGTCAAGGGGCTGACCTCCGAGGAGAAAGTCCCGGAACCGATAGAGAAGGGCATCCTCCGGGCGAAACACGATGTGTCGGCATTCAAAGACGGAACGGTCCGCTATGATATGACGGACCTGCCGGTGACGGCGGTCCGGGCGTCGGAGCTGGACGTGTCCGCCGACCGGCTCCGTGGGCTGGGGTACGAGGAAGATCTCCACGGCGACCCGCTGACCCACGACGACCAGCTAGTCGAGCTGAAAGTCCAGGATATCGTCCTCTCAGACGGCGCAGCCGAGCACATGCTCCAGACTGCCCGCTTCGTCGACGACCTGCTGGAGCAGTACTACGGCCTGGACCGGTTCTACGAATTTGACGACCGCGAAGATCTGGTCGGGGAACTCGTGTTCGGAATGGCACCACACACCAGCGCGGCGACGGTCGGACGGGTTGTCGGCTTCACCTCTGCCGCCGTCGGCTACGCCCACCCGTACTTCCATGCCGCCAAGCGCCGGAACTGCTTCCATCCGGACACCCGACTGTGGTACGAGGACGAGAGCGGCAACTGGGCGTACGGCACCATCGAAGAACTGGTCGAGAATCGGCTTGCGGACCCCGACGAGGACGACTTCGGTACGCTCGTCGAAGAGCTAGACGGCGAGATGACCGTTCCGTCGCTGGGCGATGACGTCCCCTGCCGCCAGCCCGTCGAAGCCGTCTCGAAGCACCCAGCCCCAGACCATCTCGTTCAGATAACCGTCGGTGACCGAACGCTCCGGGTCACGCCCGACCACACGATGCTCCGGGCCGGCCCGGACGGAATCGAGGAGGTCCCGGCCAGCGACCTGAGCGCTGGCGACGAACTCCCCGCCTACGACGGCGGTGAGACGACGATGACGGCGAACGACGGGACATCGACTGCGACGACCGACGGTACCGTCCCGACGGACACCGTCGACGCCGTCGACTACATCGAGAGCGACGTGAGCCACGTCTACTGCCTCACAGTTGCGGACACGCACCGAGTGGCCGTTGAGGGGACCTACGTCGGTCAATGCGACGGCGACGAGGACTGCGTGATGCTCCTGATGGACGGGCTCCTGAATTTCTCGAAGTCGTTCTTGCCGGACCAGCGAGGTGGAAAGATGGACGCACCCCTGGTGATGTCCTCTCGTATCGACCCCAGCGAAATCGACGACGAGGCCCACAACATGGACATCATGGCGTCGTACCCGCGGGAGTTCTACGAGGCAACCCGTGAGATGAAAGACCCGACCGAGGTCGAGGACGTCATGAAGATCGCCGAGGAGACGCTGGGGACCGACCGCGAGTACACTGAGTTCCGCCACACGCACGACACCACGAACATCGCCGCCGGGCCAGACCTCTCGGCGTACAAAACGCTCGGATCGATGGAGGACAAGATGGATGCCCAACTGGATATTTCGCGGAAGCTCCGGGCCGTCGTCGAGAGCGACGTGGCCGAGCGCATCATCGAGTACCACTTCCTGCCGGACCTCATCGGGAATCTCCGGGCGTTCTCCCGGCAGGAGGTCCGCTGTCTGGACTGCGGGGAGTCGTTCCGCCGCGCGCCGCTGACCGGCGACTGCCGGGAGTGTAGCGGCCGTGTCAACCTCACCGTCCACGAGGGGTCAGTCAACAAGTACATCGATACGGCCATCCGCGTCGCCGACGAATTCGGGGCCCGCGACTACACAAAACAGCGGCTCAAGATTCTGGAACGCTCAATCGAGTCAGTGTTCGAGAACGACCACAATAAGCAGTCCGGCATCGCCGACTTCATGTAGCGCGGTCCGACCCAGCAGAGGGAATACGTTCGGTCGTTGACTTAAATTCAGGTCACGTTCTCACTCCCCTGTAATTGGGGGTGGATATATTACCAATACTGATACAGAGACGAGTAAGAGATGCATCGAGATGTGCTGGTGATCGATGATTCTGTCGACAGACAGATATACCAGAAGGGGCTGAGTCGGTCATACAGCTACACACTGGCCCAGAAGACGGAGAATATTGACACCGCGTTTGATCGGTCAGACATCGTCGTCTATGACAGTGAGCGTCCGGAGATCAAGTGCCAAGAATTGAAAAAGATAGTACAGGCCGCCGGAGAAAGGCGCTATGTACTCGTCATCACTGGCGCGGAACCGACACCGGATCTCCTGTCGATGCCGTGTAACGACTATCTCCGGAAGCCGATTGACGGCGCGGACCTCCAGACGGCGATCGACCGAGCGATGGAACTCCGGGACAGTGAAGTGCGCGAGGCAGTGTCCCTGACGCGAAAGGCCCACGTCCTGAATACGACCCATCCGAGCGGGACCCTCAAACGGAACCGGGAGTTCCGCCGCGTACGGAGACGGCTTCGCGAGCTCACGAGGCCGGAGATACTGGGTGAGATCGACCGGATCGACTCCGACATCCTCTCCGCCCAACTGGAGATAGCACGCGGGACTGACAGCAAGAGGCAACGGAAGAAACGGGCTGACGGGGGAAAGGAAGTCGACAGGCGCGCGGAATGCGAGGATATCGGTCCGTGGAAGTTCAGAGAAGCGGTCGAAAGCGCGGGCCATGCTGTCGTCTTCACTGACCGCGATGGCGTCATCGAGTACGTGAACCCGGCATTCGAGGAGGTGACCGGATACTCCGCAGCCGAAGTCATTGGGAGCACGCCGAGGGTCCTCAAGTCGGGTGAACACGACGATACCTTCTACGAGGAGTTGTGGAACACTATCGGTGCTGGCGAAGTCTGGCAGGGCGAACTGGTCAACGAACGTGCCGACGGCGAGCGCTACGTCATCGAACAGACCATCGCGCCACTTCCGCGCGACGACGAGCCACGCGGCTACGTCGCCATCAATACGGACATCACCGAGAAGCGCCGTCGTGAGCGGAAGATTGAGGCGCTACACGAAGCCACACAGGACCTGCTCAGCGCCGACAACCCGTCGGCTGTCGCCACCGAAGTCGGCGACGCCATCGAATCGATTCTGGAGTTCCAAATCAACGTGATCCGGGTGCTCCGGGACGGAGAGCTCCGGCCGGTCCACGTCAACGACAAGGCCGAGGAGTTGCTATCGGAGCGGCCAGCGTACGACATCGGCGAGGGGTTTCCCGGTGAGGCCTTTGAAGAGCAGTCGGCGAGCGTCTACACCGACATCCGCGACCACGACAGCGGGGGAGCGCTCCAGCCGGTCCTCTCGTGGCTGTACGTCCCCATCGACGGCTACGGCGTCATCAGCGTTGGCCAGACCGAGCCAAACGCCTTCGACGACACTGACCTGAATCTCGTTCAGATTATTGCGAGTAGCGCCGAGATCGCCCTGCAACAGCTCGAACAGGAGCGGGAGCTACAGCGGGAGAACGAGCGGCTTGAGCGGTTCGCCGGCACAGTCTCACACGATCTCCGGAATCCGCTACAGGTTGCCAAGGGGACCCTGAGCCAGCTCTCCGGATTCAACGAAGAAATCGACCGGATACGCCAGGCCCACGAGCGCATGGAGGAAGTGATCGAGGGCGTGTTGACACTGACACAGCAGGGGAATCGCATCGAGGACCCGGAGCCGGTCGACCTCGGCGTGATCGCGCGCACCTGCTGGGATCACGTCAGCGCCTGCGAGACCGAACTGATCGTCAAGGCCGACAGTCTCGTCGTCTCGGGTGACGAAACCCGGCTCAAACACCTCTTTGAGAACCTGTTCCGTAACGCCGTCACGCACGGGCAGGCGTCGACCGTCCGGCTCGGGCTACTCGACGGGGGGTTCTACGTCGCCGACAACGGGGTCGGTATCCCGGCAAAGGACCGGGACAGTATCTTCGACAACGGATACACGACGAGCGATGAGGGGACGGGGTTTGGACTGACAATCGTCGAGGAGATTTCGCGCGCACACGACTGGGATGTGTCGGTAACCGAGAGCGAGACGGGCGGAGCTCGCTTCGAGTTTATCCCCGCCAGCCAGTACCGGGATGAGTGAGACAACCGGAACGCGTTTCGAAACGCTGTTCGAACACACCAGCGACGCCGTTGCCGAGGTGGAATTTGTCGACGGTGAGCCGATTGTCCGGGCGGTGAATCCGAGGTTTGTTGACGTGTTCGGGTTCGACGGCGAGCGGATACGCGGGGAACCGCTGACCGACTACGTCTCGCCGGTTAGCCGGGAAGGCAAGGGGGAAGGGCCCGACCGACGGTCGGCCGACACCCAACTCCAGCAAGGCCACGTCACGCGGCAGACAGCCACAGGCGCCCGGCAGTTCTACTGTCGGGTCGCCCCGACGACAGGCGACCGAGCACTGGCGATATACGCCGACGTGACCGACGAGCGACGGAGAGAACAGCACCACCAGATTCTCCACCGCGTGTTGCGACACAACCTCAGGAACAAGCTCATCCCCCTGCTTGACGGGACGGAGACGCTGTCGGCGGAGCTCTCGGGTGATCTCGGCGAGCAGGCGTCGCTGATGGCGATGGCGGCGCAAGAACTGGCCAAGCTGAGCGAGACGGCCGGAAAGATAGAGTACGTGATGGAGTCGACCGCGGCGGCTGGGTCGCCGATCAACCTTGTCGAGAGCCTGCGTTCGGTCCTGGAAGAGTACGACGACAGCGCGACCGTAGACCTGTCAATCGAAGGGACGGAGACGATGCTCGTCGCCGCCGACGACCGGCTGGAGATTGCGCTGGCACACCTCGTCGAGAACGGGGTCAAGCACACCGATGGAGAACCGATACTGTCGGTCTCGCTCCGGAGAGAAAGCGGGGAGGCGGTTGCCGAGATCAGCGACGACGGGCCGGGGTTGCCGGAAAACGAGCGGGCAGTGCTGTTCGGCGAGGAGCCGATAACCCAGCTCAGACACAGCACCGGACTGGGTCTGTGGCTGACGAAGTGGATACTGGACCGACACGGTGGGCACCTCTCCTACGAGAGGTGCGACGGGCGGACAACGATTACGCTTCGTGTCCCACTGGCAACGGAGGCGGCCGTCGTCGTGGACGACCGGAGCAGTCAACGCGACTGAGAGGCGTGTGACAGCCGTCCGACGGGTGTTTTTGACTGTGGCGACCCTGTTTTCAGGTATGGCCCCGTCCCGCGATTCAGTGCCGACGTGCGACTCCGGGAACCAGTCGGGAATCCCGTTACGTACTACCCGACAGACGCCGAGTACGATCTACCAGATACAGATCGCGTTGTTGCGCTCACAGGTCGAAACGCTTGAAACCGCTCTCGAACAGGAACGGGAATATCGGCAGGCCGTCGTCGACCGGTATGAACGCGTTATCGATGACCGGTAGCCCACGCTCATTCGTATTGTAGACAGTCTACAGATGGATAAGGCGAGTGCCTCGGGGTCGGATGATCGCCAGTCTTCCGTGATGGCGGGACGCCTCCGGCGTCTCGAACCACCTGCTCCCGAGGCGGTTCACTACGTACTTACTCGTCGCCGAGTTCGACGTAGGTCGTCTCGATGATGCGACTGTCGTCGTTCAGACGGTCGAGGATATCGGTCGGTGGTTGTTCGTCGAGATTATAGACGGAGAGGGCCTCCCCACCGATGGTCTCGCGGCCGTTGAACATCCCGGCGATGTTGATGTCGGCCTCGCCCAGCACGGTGCCGATGAACCCGATGGTGCCGGGTTTGTCGCGGTTGCGGACGACCAGCATGTGGCCGTGGGGGACAGCCTCAATGCGGTGGTCGTCGATACGGACGATCCGTGGTTCCTCGCCGCCGAACTGGGTCCCGCAGACGGACACCGACTCGGCGCCGTCGGAGACGGTGACGGTGATGAGGTTCTGGTAGTCCTCGGCGGTTCGAGTCTTGGATTCGGTTACATCGATGCCCCGGTCCTCGGCTATCTGCGGCGCATTGACGGCGTTAACCTGGAGATCCGACGGTGCGAACACGCCTTTCAGCGCGCTGGCAGTGACGTACTCGACGTCCTCCTCGGCGATATCGCCGGCGTAAGAAACCTCGACGGAGGACATGTGACCGCCGAACAACTGGACGGCGATGCGACCGGCAGTGTCGGCGAGGTCGAGATACGGGCCGACCTGCTTGAACGTCGCCTCGTCGATCGACGGAGCGTTCAGAGCGTTGGCGACGGGCTGACCGTTGGCCGCGGCGATGATCTGGTTGGCAGTCGAGGTAGCGACGTTCTCCTGTGCGGCCTCCGTCGACGCGCCGAGGTGCGGCGTGACGATGATGTCCTCAACATCGAGCAGCGGGCTGTCGTCGGGAAGGGGTTCCTCACCGAACACGTCGATGGCAGCTCCCTTCAGCAGTCCGTCCTCGACGGCTTCCGCGAGAGCGGGCTCATCGATGATGCCACCGCGAGCGCAGTTGACGACGTACCCACCTTCGAGTTCGGCGAGCTCTTCCTCGGCGATCATGTTCTCGGTCTCAGGAGTCAGGGGCGTGTGGACAGTGATGAAGTCCGACGCGGCGAGACAGTCGTCGAGGTCGTCAACCAGTTCCGCGCCGAACTGCTCGGCACGCTCCTCGCTGATGTAGGGGTCGAACGTGACGATGTCCATGCCGAGACTGCCCAGACGCTTGGCGACTTGCTGGCCGACGCGGCCGAAGCCGATGACGCCCAGTGTCTTGTTGTTGACTTCCGTACCGAGGAACTCACCTTTGGCCCACTCGCCGTTTTTCAGGCGGTCGTGGGCCTGAGGGATGGAGCGTGCGGTGGCAAACGCCATGGCAACGGAGTGTTCCGCCGCAGCGCGAACGTTACCTTCTGGGGCGTTGGCGACGATGACACCGTGTTCCGTCGCGGCATCGATGTCGATGTTGTCCACACCGATGCCGGCCCGGCCGACGATGATGAGGTCGGACGCGGCCGCGAACACCTCCTCGGTGACATCGGTGCCCGACCGGACAATGAGCGCATTCGCGTCGGCCACCGCTTCGAGGAGCGCATCGCCCTCGATATCGTAGGCTGTCTCGACGTCGTGACCCGCCTCGCGGAGTTGCGCGAGACCGGCGTCAGCGATGGGATCCGTAACGAGTACCTTCATATCGAGTCGAACTTACTGGGGCGTCATAACGCTTGTTTTCTCCGCGCGGGCGAGTGAGCGCAGCGCTTGAAGCGGCACGACCCGAGCAGAGTGGCCTCTAAAAAGGAGTAAAGACAAAGTAAAACGCAGTTGGAAACCGATAGCGGCCTATCTCCAGGCCGGCAGCGAGGCCGCGTCTTCGAGTGGGAGTGTCAGATAAGCGTCATCCTTGGTCACGTCCGCGACGATGAACTTGTCTGACGGGCCTTCTTCGACGGAGGCCATGATTTCTGCGTCTGCGGACAGCTCCACCGGATCAACTGTATCCGACTCCATGCATGATAATATGTAACAGTCATATAAAAACTTAGCGAAACCCGAAGACAGTGGCCGTTCAGGTGTACACCAATCGTCTGACAATAGTCGGTAAGCTGTTAATACGGAATAGATGATTGAATTCACAACTATTCTGAACAGTATTCTAATTTCCTGAGTGGTCAATTTTAAATGTCTACTCCGTATGTAGCTGGTTCTATTCGAAATTCATCCATTAAACATAGCAGATTTCATATAATTATCACTTCAGAACTATGTATTGTCAGCGACGGGTCGTCGATAGGGACAGGTGGGTGGGTACGTCCAGTCCGGGACAGCACTGCTGGGTCAGGCTCGGTCCCGGACGGTCAGTCGCAAGGCTGTCGGCGCTGTTCGCCACACGGGTGGTTGACATCCATCCCGGCCTAACGGAAGGGACTTCTCCGTGATTCTCCGTCGAGTTACAAGCGTTCGAGGCAAATATTGTGTCCTTCTCTCGAAGGCGATTCACAGACGAATGCAACTGGAGGCGAGACGCGTCGGTAAACGACCGAGTGACGAACAACTGTCTGTCTTCTCACGCGGGAAAACGGACGGATGTTAAGGACTTAGTAGATGCGGGAAGGAAGTTCTGGCAGTATGAACGTCGCAGACGCTATGACGCCACGCTCGGAGGTTGTCACGGTCGCTATCCCGGGCACCCGTGACGACGTACTTGAGTACCTCCAGAAGCGGGCCTTCTCGTCGGTCCCGGTTATCAAAGAAACCGACAACGGAGAGGAGTTCAGAGGGATAATATCGCGGGACGCGCTCATCGATCGTCCCGACGAAGACCAGCTCGCCCTGCTCGTTGAAGAGGTCCCGATCATCAGCGCCGACACGTCAATCGAAGCCGCCGCGCAGCGAATGGTTGAAGACGGGGAACGACGTCTCCCCGTCGTTGATGGCCGCCTGGAAGGTATCATCACGGTAACTGACGTGATCCGGTCTATCGCGAACGAGAGCGTCAACGGTGACAGTATCGTCGGCGACCTCGCGAACAGGGATATCAACTGCGTGTACGAGGGAACACCGCTGACCGTCGCGGAGCGGGAGTTCTCCCACGCCAACGTCCCCTACGGCGTGGTTCTCGGCGAGGACGGCGACATGGCCGGGATGCTCACCGAAGTTGACATCATCGAAGTCGCGCGGGTCGTCGAAGGCGAGGACGACACCGGCGACTCCATCGCCAATCAGGACGACGACTGGGCCTGGGAGGGGATCAAGGCGGTCGGTGGCCGGTACATGCCGACACGGAACGTCGAAATACCCACCGAGCCCGCCCGTGAGTTCATGACCGACGACGTCGTGACGGTGAACAAACGGCGCACCGCGGCGGAGGCGGCACGGCTGATGATCGAACACGAGATCGAACAGATCCCGCTGCTGTCCGGTGACAAACTCACCGGCATCGTCCGGGACATCGACCTGCTGCGAGGCCTATGAGCGAAGGCGAGCGTCTCACAGAGTTGGCCAAGCGTCGCGGCTTCTACTTCCCGTCAGCGAGCGCCTACGGCGGCGCGGCGGGCTTCTGGACCTACGGCCCGCAAGGGGCTGCGCTGAAGTCGAACATCGAAGAGGCCTGGCGCGACCGCTACGTCGTCAGGGAAGGCCATCAGGAAATCTCCGCGCCGGACGTGATGCCCGAACCCGTCTTCGAGGCGTCTGGCCACCTCGACGGCTTCGACGATATGATCGTCGAGTGTGGCGAGTGTGGCGCGACCCACCGCGCGGACCACCTCATCGAGGACAACACGGACATCGAAGAAGCCGAGTCGCTCCCGAACGAGGAGGTCATGGACCTCATCGCCGACCACGGCATCAAGTGTCCTTCCTGTCAGACGTCCCTGACCGATCAGCCGGTCGACAATTTCAATCTGATGTTCGAAACGAACATCGGCCCAGGAACGTCCTCGCCAGGATATCTCCGCCCCGAAACCGCCCAGGGCATCTTCGTTGAATTCCCGCAGCTGTCCGAGTACGCCCGGAACCAGCTCCCCATCGGCGTTGCACAGATCGGCAAAGCCTACCGCAACGAGATCTCCCCGCGGAAATCGCTCGTCCGCGTTCGCGAGTTTACCCAGGCTGAGCTCGAACACTTCATCGACCCGGAGGAGGACGAACCGCCGCTTGCCGCGGTCGAGGACGTGACGCTCCCGCTGTACTCCGCCGCGGCACAGCAATCCGACGACGGCGGGATGCAGACACTTACAGTCCGAGACGCCGTCGACGAGGGCGTCATCGAGAGCGACTGGGTCGCGTACTACCTCGGCGTCTCGAAACGGTGGTACGAGCGCATCGGCGTCGATATGGACCGGTTCCGCTACCGCCAGCACCTCGCCGGCGAGCGCGCCCACTACGCCTCCGACTGCTGGGACGCCGAGAGCGAAGTGGATGGCGACTGGATCGAGATTACCGGCTTTGCCTACCGCGGCGACTACGATCTCTCGAAACACGCCGACCACTCGGGCGAGGACTACACTGTCTTCAAGCAGTACGACGAGCCGATAACCGTCGAGCGCGCTACCGTCGATCCGGAGATGAGCTATCTCGGGCCGGAGTTCGGCGGCGACGCTGGCGCGGTCGCCGACGCACTGCAAGCGCTGGCCGAGCGTGATCCCGATGCGTTTGACGCTGCTGAGGTAGCTGTCGAAGTCGACGGCGAGACCTACACCGTTCCCGTCGAGCAGACGAACTTCAGCGTTGATGAGGTGACCGAGAACGGGGAGCACATCCGACCCCACGTCGTCGAACCGTCATTCGGCGTGGGCCGCATCGTTTACACCGTCCTCGCGCACGCGTACGAGACGGATGAAGTCGACGGCGAGGAGCGCACATACCTCGACCTCCCGCCGGAGCAGGCCCCGACGACGGTCGGTGTGTTCCCCCTGATGGACAAGGACGGGATGGCAGACCTCGCGACCGATATCGCTACGGACCTCCGGACCGCCGGCCTCTCTGTCACCTACGACGACTCCGGAGCCATCGGGCGGCGCTACCGCCGGCAGGACGAGGTAGGAACTCCCTACTGTGTCACCGTAGACTACGAAAGTCTAGACGATGACAGCGTCACGGTGCGTGAGCGCGACACGACCGAACAGAAACGGCTCCCTATCGATGGACTCGCGGACCGCCTCGAACAGCTTGCGTCCGGCGAACTCACCTTCGCCGACCTGTAGATGGCCGACGAGGTATCCCGACGGCTCGTCCACGTCACCGGTGCGGCGGTTCCACTTACGCATCTGCTCCGTCCCGACCTGGTGACGTGGCGTGTGGTGCAGGGCTTTCTGGCTGTGGCGCTCGTCGTCGTGCTAGTTCTTGAAGCAGTGCGGCTGACGACCGGGCTCGACTGGGTGGTGTACGACCGGCTCACGCGTGAGTACGAACAGGATAACCCGGCCGGCTACGCGCTGTACATCGTCGGGATGGCTGTCGTCGCGTTCGCCGTGGCGCTGCAAAGCGTCACTGTGACCATTGCGATCCCAGCAATGCTGATGCTTGCCATCGGCGACCCTATCAGCGGATTACTGGGATCCAGCGACGCCAGCAGCGTCAAACAGGTCTGGGTCCTCCTTGTGATGTTCGGCGTCTGTACACTGTTGGCGGCTCCGTTCGTCCCGCCCGCCGCCGCAGTGCTTGGCGGCGTCGCAGCGACCTTCGCAGACGGTGTCAAGCCCCGCATCGCTGGCTACGTCATCGACGACAACTTCTCGATTCCAGTGCTTGGCGCGCTGGCGATGTGGGTCGGCGTCCAGTACCTGCCGGGACTTGGCCTCTGATCCCGACTGTTCACTTTCACTGCGGTATCTGAATCCTTAACCACCGGCGGGACAAACGCGTGGGTAATGGCGACCACCGACACCGGTGGCGAGTATGTCGAGCGCCCGTTAGTGACACCGGAGCTCCTGGAGAACCGCCGCTACCAGACCGAGTTGGCGGACACAGCGAGTTCGGGCCACACGCTCGTCTGTCTCCCGACCGGACTGGGCAAGACGACTGTCTCGCTACTGGTGACCGCCGAGCGACTCAACGCCGTCGGCGGAAAATCGCTCATGCTGGCCCCGACGAAGCCACTGGTCCAGCAACACGCGGAATTTTACCGCGAAGCGCTCGAACTGGACGACGAGGACGTCGTCGTGTTCACCGGTGAGGTCCGGCCCGATGACCGGGCCGCGCTCTGGGACGACGCCCGCATCGTCATCGCGACACCGCAGGTCGTCGAGAACGACCTCGTCGGGAACCGGATCTCACTTGCCGATGTGACCCACTGCACGTTCGACGAGTGTCACCGGGCGACCGGCGATTACGCCTACAACTACATCGCCGACCGCTATCACGCCGACGCGGAAACCCCGCTGGTGACGGGGATGAGTGCCTCTCCGGGCGATGACGAGGAGGCGATACTGGAAGTCTGTGAGAACCTCGGGCTCGCCGAGGTGGCCGTGATGACTGAGGGGGACGCTGATGTCGCCGAGTACACCCACGACACCAGCGTTGAGTGGAACCGCATCGAACTCCCCGACGTCGTCATCGAGATACGCGACGCGATCAACGAAGTCATCACGGACCGGCTGGCACAGTTGAAGGAGCTGGGCGTCACAAACAAGTCCTCTGCGGATATCTCCGAGCGCGAGATCCAACAGATACAGGGCCAGCTTCGGGACCTGATGGATAACGACCAGAGCGAGGGGTATCAGGGGATGAGCCTGCTCGCCGAAGTTCGGAAGCTCCGGACCGCCGTCACGTACGTCGAGACCCAGAGTGTCGAGTCGCTGCGGCGGTACTTCGAGCGGCTGAAAGAGGCTGCGCGCTCCTCAGGTGCGTCGAAGGCCGACCAGCGACTCGTTAGCGAGCCGAAGGTACGTGAGGCGATTCGGAAGGCCAGCGACTACGACGACCTCCATCCGAAGTTCCGACAGACCCGGATGCTGCTGGCCGAGACACTGGGCATCGAAAACGGTGAGCGCGTCATCGTGTTCACGGAGTCCCGGGACACCGCCGAGACGCTCGTCGAGTTCCTCTCGGATCACTTCGAGACCGAGAAGTTCGTCGGCCAGAGCGACACCGACGGCAGCGAGGGGATGACACAGAGCCAGCAACAGGAGACGCTCGATCAGTTCCGAAACGGCGAGTTCGAGGTGCTAGTGTCGACATCCGTCGCCGAGGAGGGGCTGGACGTGCCCGAGGTGGACCTGGTGTTGTTCTACGAGCCGGTGCCGACAGCGATTCGGGCTATCCAGCGGAAGGGGCGGACCGGACGGCAAGCCGAGGGCCGTGTCGTCGTCTTGCTGGCCGAGGATACCCGCGACGAGGCGTACTTCTGGAAGGCCCGGAACGACCAGAAGCGCATGAAACGCGAGCTGAACGAACTCAAGAGCGTCGCTGGCGAACTGGAGGCCCGTCTCGACCAGACCGGGCTCGACGAGTACGAGGGGACCGCTTCGAGTGGAACCCACAGCGAAGAAACCGCCACACAGCGATTGGATTCCACTGGAAACGAGAGGGGTTCCTCAGACAACAAGTCACCAGAGAATAACGACGGCGGCGACGGCCAGGCAGGGCTGGATGCCTTCGCAGGTGACTCGACAGGAAAGACAGAGAGTGAGCCTGAGGACGACAGGACGGTTGCCAGCGCAGGGACTGACGAAGCGACGGCAGTCGAAATCGTCGCCGACCAGCGGGAACTGGACTCGACCATCGCCCGGGACCTCTCGACCCGGGACGGCATCGAGACGCGACTCGAAACGCTGGCTGTCGGGGACTACGTCCTCTCGGACCGCGTGGTCGTCGAGCGCAAGACCGTCGCGGACTTCATGGACACACTGACCGGGGGCGACCGGTCGATGTTCGAGCAGGTCGGCGACGCCACCCGAAACTACGCCCGCCCCGTCGTTGTCATCGAGGGCGAAGACCTCTTCGGCGCGCGGAGCGTCCACCACAAAGCGATTCAGGGGGCGCTCGCGTCGCTCGCTGTCGATTTCGGTGCGAGCGTGTTGCGGACCAGCGACGAGGACGAGACCGCCGATCTGCTGGAGGTTATCGCCGGACGTGAACAGGAGACGGCAGACCGCGAGGTGAGCGTCCACGGCGAGAAACAGTCGAAGACGCTCCCAGAACAACAGGAGTACGTTGTCGCGTCCATCGCGGAGGTTGGGCCGGTGACGGCGCGCACGCTGCTGGAAGCCTTCGGTAGCGTCGAGGCCGTGATGACCGCCGAGCGCGAGGACCTGCTGGACGTGGCCGGCATCGGCGACGTGACGGCCGACCGTATCCGCGAGGTTGTTGCCGCCGAGTACGAGCCCTGAGATAGTATCAGAACGCGTCAGAACGTGGCGGCATCAAGCGCTTCCGCCGCTTCCTTGGCCGCTTTCAGATGTTCGCGAGCCTCCCGCGGATTCTCAGTGGCGGCGGCACGCTTGGCGAACCGGTGTGCAGTCTGTGCCAGCAGCGCCGACGCCGCGTCCAGTTCACTCGCGATATCGTCCGAAACGCCGCCAAACTCCTGACTCTGTCGAGCGGAAACAGAGGGGTTCGATCCGCCAGTTTCGGGCTGGGCGTCGGATTCAGTCTGCTCGTCAAATGCTGTCACACCATCAGTAGGGGGTGTCTCAGGGCTGGGTTCCGGTTGGCTGGCTTGCTGTGGCTGGCTGTCGTCCCCCGCTTCATGTGGAACGGACGCAGGGTCTGTCGGGGTCGACTGACCGGTCTGCTCCGTGGTGTCAACCGTCTCTCGCTCAGCATCGTCGGCGTCACTACCGAACTGAACCCGGGCGTCGTCGCTCGGGTCAGCCATCTCAATGCCAGTTTCATCCTGTCCGGCCCGTGCGTCAGATGCGTCGTCAGCAGTGGCGTCCGCATCGTCCTCGTCCGCTGTGTCTGTCGGGTCGTCGCGGGCAATCGGCTTCTGACAGGTTGGGCAGAACTCCTGGCCGTCATAGCGGAAGATGGGATCACCACACTCGCTGCAGTGGGCGTTTGTCATGGTCGCGCCCTTCAACAGGAGTTCGCTCATCTGTTCGGACGCCTGGCGGTTTTGCTCCTCTTGCTCGAACTTCTTTTGGAGTTTCTCGCGTTCGGCTTCCTTGTCGAAGTCGCTCATACCTGTCTAAACGTCGCGGGGCTGAAAACAGTTTACGGGTACACTATCTTAGTCACCCTGCTGTAGCTGCGTGTGGCGCCAAATTTTGGTTCCGGAATTGGGGTTTCGACACGTTTAACGTTCATCCGAGCGCCGTAGTGAATGGTATGACAAAGGTAAGCGTAGTCGGCGCGGCTGGAACGGTCGGCGCTGCCGCAGGGTACAACATCGCGCTTCGCGATATTGCTGATGAACTTGTCTTCGTGGACATCCCGGACAAGGAAGACGACACGGTCGGCCAGGCTGCCGACACGAACCATGGTATCGCCTACGACTCCAACACGCGCGTCCGACAGGGCGGCTACGAGGACACAGCCGGCTCGGACGTGGTCGTCATCACGGCCGGCATCCCCCGTCAGCCTGGTCAGACCCGTATCGACCTCGCCGGCGACAACGCCCCCATCATGGAGGATATCCAGTCCTCGCTGGACGAGCACAACGACGACTACATCTCGCTGACCACGTCGAACCCCGTCGACCTGCTCAACCGCCACCTCTACGAGGCCGGCGACCGCTCGCGCGAGCAGGTCATCGGCTTCGGCGGCCGCCTCGACTCTGCGCGGTTCCGCTACGTCCTCTCCGAGGAGTTCGATGCACCAGTCCAGAATGTCGAGGGGACTATTCTCGGAGAACACGGCGACGCGCAGGTCCCCGTGTTCTCGAAGGTCCGCGTCGACGGCACCGACCCCGCGTTCAGCGACGACGAGAAAGAACAGCTCCTCGGTGACCTGCAGGAGTCCGCGATGGACGTCATCGAGCGCAAGGGCGCAACCGAGTGGGGTCCAGCCCGCGGTGTCGCCCACATGGTCGAAGCCATCCTCCGTGACACGGGCGAGGTCGTCCCGGCGTCGGTCAAGCTCGACGGCGAGTTCGGCCACGAGGACACCGCCTTCGGTGTCCCGGTCCGTCTCGGAAGCAACGGCATCGAGGAAATCGTCGAGTGGGACCTCGACGACTACGAACAGGAGCTGATGGCCGAAGCCGCCGAGAAGCTCTCCGACCAGTACGACAAAATTACGTAACCCGGCGACGAGAACGGTAGCCGAGTTCCGGGATAGTACATGTCCCGGACTGTTTTGTTTCTTTTGTCGCTGTGGGTTTGCAAGGTCGCCGTGAGACCGCTGTCAGCTCTGGACGACAGGCTGCGATAGCTATGTGCGGTCGTCCTGGTCCTCAAGCAAGTCACTGTCGCGCCCGTCGTCGTCGATATCAGCACCGAGGAGTGACGCCCACTCTTCGAGGTGTGAGTTTGATGTCGGAAGTTCTCGGTGACTCATGGCGTTATCGGAAGCATCCACTGCATATTATATAATGGTTGTGCCAGGGTTGATACTCAATGCTTTTCGTAGGTGTTCTACGAGGTACTTAGCAGGGGTTGAGGGTTTTGCGAGTGACAGTAGCTTGGAAGAAGCTTACTCCGAACGGATGGTTTCTGGTACCTGTATCGAGTAGTGGCCGTCTTCCTGCAGCGCGATGATGTACTCGTCGCGGTCGTACAGTTCCATCAGGTTCAGTTCATACTGGCCGGGTTCCAGAACCTTGATGGACTCGAACTGGTCGTTAAGTTCCGCCCGTAGTTCCTCGAGATCGGGTCGATCATCGCGCTCTGGGTCCTCGGGTGGGTCCGAGTCCGCTCCGACAGGCTGGGATTCGTGATCGGAGTTGGACGCCGACGAGGCATCGGATGGGAGTTTGTCCGGTTCAACGATGTCGCCGCGTGCGCTGGCCTGTGCGGCGTCCTCGGTCGTCGACCCGGCAGGATCGGGTTCTGCTGCAGACGAACCCGGGACCGTGGTCGCATCGCTACCCACCGACTGTGAGGAGCGAGCGGATTCCGACCCCGTTGTGGAGCCGCTGACAAAGTCACGCACCGACGCGGCCGTCTTTCCGACGGTCCGGGCGACGGAACCGTCGGATCCCGGTGGTTCCGGTGGCTCCGCGTCCGGCGGTTCGGCAGCGTCTGCACCCGCTGGCTGGTACTGAAACTTGTTCCCGCCGCAGTCGGGACAGCCAGAGAGCATCTCTTTCGAGCCGTCGTCGAAGCCACGGCCGCAGTTCGTGCACTGGTGTGGCATTATTTCCGGGAGACGAGCGCGCTGATGAGTGTTTCGTCCTTGTGGAGCGTCTCGATCTGGTTCGCCGGTCCGATGACGGTCAGCTTCTGCGTCGACTGCTTGCCCATCAGGCGGTCGAGGATGCTGGCATCAGCGGCCTCGGACTTGGGGTAGGTTTCGATTTCGATGCCGTTGAACTCGTCCGGACTGATTTCGGTCATCGTCACCTCGATGAGTCGTGACTCCTCGTCGGGCGAGAGGCCCTCTTCGAGGATGACAATGTTACCGTCACGAACCCCGTCGAGTATCATCCGAATTTTCTCCATCGAGGCGAGCCCCGCCATCCGTTCGCCACTGATCAGGTCGATCTGGACACCGTCGTCTGGATCTTTGACTTCCGCCATTATATCACCCGAAGTACTCCGCGATCTTGTCGTAGACCTCGTCCATATTGTCACCTTCGAGTGCCGACAGCGGAATCGTCTCGTGCTGAGGATAGGCGTTTCGGATGCGCTGGACAGAGGATTCCTCCAGATCAATCTTGTTCGCGAGAATCAACACCGGGAGATCCTGACTCTCGATGATACCGATGAGCATAGTGTTGACCTGCGTGAACGGGTCGGTCGCAGAGTCCAGAACGTAGATGACGCCGTCGACATCCTCACGGAGCCAGTGCATTGCTTCGGCGACGCCCTCCGTCGCTTCTCGGGAGCGGCGGACAGCGTCGTCTTTCTCCATGTCGTGTTCTAGGAACTCGGTGTAGTCGACTTTCGTCGTCACGCCCGGCGTGTCGACGATGTCGATTGTTACTTTCTTCCCGTCACGTTCGATCTCGACGTTCTCTTTCCGGCGCGCACGGCGAGTCTCGTGTGGGACGTGACTCTCCGGGCCGACGGCATCGCCGGTCCAGTCCCGTGCGATACGGTTTGCCAGCGTCGTCTTGCCGGCGTTCGGTGGGCCGTAGATGCCGATGCGCTTCGGATCTTCTTCGGAGAACAGCGTCGATGCCGCGCGTGAAATGCTATCTTTGAGGTTTGTTAGCAGTCCCATCCTATCCTCCCGCCGCCCGGAGTCGTCCGGTATGGCGGCTCTGCCCGTAGAAGATAGGCGAATTCACTTAAGCCTACGTCAGACATTGCTCTGATAGTTGACGTGATAGGGATATATGGATTTCAGTGAGGGTATTTCCAGTGGTGGTGGGAAAGAGCAGGCGAATGGCGTCACTGCCAGCAAACCCGAACGAAACTTGGGACAGTTGAGATGAGTGGAGCCCCCCACCCCTTCGTTTCAAGTGGAACCGAGCTCACCCCTGGGGAGGGGGATGGTGAACTGGGGATCAAACGGCGACCGGACCAACTGTTCAGGATAGCGCGACTAGTGAATTCACTAGCTAGAGTACCCTAGACACAAGAATAGTGTATACACGTCCACCCTAGATATCTTTTCTATCTAGTGCGGATTTGGTTTTTGAGTATTTGTATTAAACCTTTCCCTCTTACTAGAGGCAATTCTCTACACCCCCCGCCCCCTCCCCGGGGCTGTTTCGGGTTCCACCGGAAACAAAGGGGTGGGGGGGTTGGCCGACTCACCCAGATCACAGGTCCGGTCGGTACCAGTCACCGCTCAGATATCAGGATGATAGCTACTGGTAACCGTCGGTGACAGGAAGTCACTACACAGTTCCATTTGTTTCGAACCCCGATACATCATCTAATAGACGTGCGAGAGTAGCGATCAGCTGGTGGGTTACCCGGCCTATCACAGCATCCACTGTCAGACTGAAGATACCGTGTATTGAATGCATTCGTAATCAAGCCAATTGAATCACATATGTATTTCATAGCTGTTGTACCGAAATATTTAATATCTGCTCACGGTACGGTTCATGTGGTTCAATTGGACGTACCGGAGAGCGCTGATGTCCACTACGACGGTGCTGACGTGCTCCTCGCTCTCTCTGTTCCAGTGCGGCCCGCTCTTTCCACACGAAACGAAGGGGATCCTCTCGATTATGACTGACGAACGCGACACCCCGGACCCGGCGTCTGACCCGTCAACAGAAGATACATCGAATGTGGAGGACGGGGTTGACGGCGAACTAAACGTCGACACGGACTCCGGCACGGCGTCCGGTCCATCCGATCTCGACGATGTCATCCTCGATAACCTCGATACCGGGACTGACGAGTCCTCGGACGAAGCCTCCCGTGGCCTGTTCGATGATCTCCTCGAGGGTGAGCCGATCTTCGAGAACAAAGAGGTGCTCCGTCCCTCCTACACGCCGCATAGACTCCCTCATCGCGAGGAGCAAATTAACAACATGGCGACGATTCTCGTCACCGCCTTGCGTGGTGACACACCGTCGAACATCCTCATCTACGGGAAGACTGGCACCGGGAAGACGGCCAGTGCGAAGTTCGTCAGCGAGGAACTGGAGACCACGTCCCAGAAGTACGAGGTCCCCTGTGAGGTCGAGTACATCAACTGCGAAGTCACGGACACACAGTACCGCGTCCTGGCCCAGCTCGCGAACAAGTTCATCGACAAGAACGTCCAGATCATCGATGATCGCGTCGCTGAATTAGAGGATTTACAGTCACGCGCACGCGAAGATACGAGCACACTCGAAGGAACAGCATTCGACTCAGTTGATGATGTCGAGGTCCAAATCGCATCACTCGAATCCGACAAGGAGGAGTTCGAGGAAGTCCCCATGACGGGGTGGCCGACTGACCGCGTCTACAGTTCGTTTTTTGACGCCGTCGACTACAACGAACGCGTGGTCGTAATCATGCTCGACGAGATCGACAAGCTCGTCGAGAAAAGCGGCGATGACACATTGTACAATCTCTCCCGGATGAACTCCGAACTGGAGAACTCCCGGGTGTCAATTATGGGCATCTCGAATGACCTGAAGTTCACCGACTTCCTCGACCCACGGGTCAAGTCCAGCCTCGGCGAGGAGGAGATCGTTTTCCCGCCGTATGATGCGAACCAGCTCCGGGATATCCTGCAGGCACGCTCGGATGTGGCGTTCAAAGGGAACGCGCTCACCGAGGACGTTATCCCGTTGTGTGCGGCCTTCGCTGCACAGGAACACGGGGATGCACGCCGTGCGCTCGATCTCCTCCGGACCGCTGGCGAACTCGCTGAACGGGACCAGACGGACAACGTCCTCGAAGACCATGTCCGGCAGGCACAGGAGAAGATAGAACTCGACCGCGTCGTTGAAGTCGTCCGGACGTTGCCGACCCAGTCGAAGATCGTTCTCTTTGCCATCATCCTGCTGGAAAAAAACGGTGTTCACAACATCAATACCGGCGAGGTGTTCAACATCTACAAGAACCTCTGTGAGGAGATCGACGCGGACATCCTGACACAGCGTCGAGTCACTGACCTCATCTCGGAGCTGGACATGCTCGGCATCGTCAACGCTGTCGTGGTCTCGAAAGGCCGCTATGGGCGGACCAAGGAGATATCGCTGTCGGTTCCGACCCAGGAGACAGAGGCTGTCCTCCTGTCCGATTCTCGACTGGGTGATATCGAGGACGTTCAGCCATTCGTTCAAGCCCGCTTCGACAACTGAGTGCCTGGTTCCGGGTTTCAGTGCTCCTGTTCGGTGATCGCTGCTCCAGGTGAAACGCTCCCCTCAGCTCCCGGCAGCCGATACTGATTGGTTGGCTACCGTCGTGTTCACCGCCCGCGGCTCTGTCTCGTTGGCGACCGTCCCACTGGCCCTGTTCCACTGGAGCCGGACCTCTCCCAGCAGCGGGACCCGCATCTCCGCGGTGCCGACCACCCAGCCAGGTTTGACTGGTTCGCTGATGCGACTCGAACCGACCTGATCATACCGACCATTGTTGTCACCCTTGGTGATGAAGCCTCTGTGTTCGGCCGGACAGGAGGTGAGTTCATCACAGTTGTCCGCACCGCCGACGTAGTCCTCGTTCGCTCGGTCGTACCAGTTCTCGTCTTCCTCGACCCATAGCATCGCCCGGTGGATAATTGGTGTCTGCTGTCCGTTCCCGTTGGGTTCGTACACGATCACGTCTCCGGTTTGCTGGAACTTCGTGTACCCGTTGTCGTTCGCTGCCGTGACGACGCCGTGATGAGCGCCCGGACCGGAGAACCGCTCCTCTGCCATCACGAACACGAGGTCGCCCTCTTTGATGTGTGGATCCATGCTCGGGCTCTCAATAGCGACGAGTGGGGGCCACACCCCGCTGACGGCAAACAGCAGGACGCCAACAAGCAAGACCGAGCCAGCGCTGCTGACAATATCGGTCACGTACACCATCCCGCCTGGTCTGTCCTCGCCATCTGACGACCGACTGTCTGGCCCGGCCATTCCTATCACGAATACTCGGAGGCGACCAATCAACTTTCTGTTGTCAGGTCGGTCACTCTATCTTGATTCGGTCAGGGGATGGCCGCCGCTCAGGTTCTACGACGGTTACCGACTGCATCTGGGACGGTCGGAGCCGAACGAACCCGAGATGTGGGAGCCGGACAACTCCGGTCCCAACGACCCACCGTGGCCGGACAACGGTACTGGTTCCCGTCACCTGGTCGTATCGACGGTTTGTGATCTCGTTGTCTCCTTTCGTTATAAACCCTGCATGCGGTGCTGGACAGTGTCGAAGCTCATCGCAACTGTCCGCTCTGCCGACGTAGTCCTTGTTCGCCCGGTTGTACCAGTTCTCGTCTTCCTCGACCCACAGCATCGCCCGGTGGATGATTGGCGTTCGCTGTTCGTTCCCGTTGGGTTCGAACACGATCACGTCACCGGGCCGCTGGAAAGTCTGATACCTCGTATTGACGCCGGCGGACGCGGTGACGACCCCATGACGGGCGTTCGGGCCGGGGAACCGCCCCTCGTCCATGACGAACACCATATCTCCGGTGTCGATGTGTGGTTCCATACTCCCACTTTCGATAGCGACGAGTGGGGGCCACACCCCGCTGACAGCAAACAGGAACACGCCGATGAGCACAACCGCGCCAACGCTCGTTCCGATGTCGCGGAGATACAGTCCGAGACGGAGTTTGGGTTCGGGATCCGATGTCGTCCCGTCACTATCCGAAGGCATGACGTCCGTCGGTTTTTCCCGTCCCATCCTACCTCGGATTGCCGACAGCGCGGCATCAATCTTGTGCCGGCGGTCGGTTCGCTATCCTTTTGCCCGCGGACACGGAGTGTCGAACGTGCCTCTGGAGACGCCGGCACGCATCGTCAGCGAACTCGCGAGCCGCGGCTACAACGCGGAGCGCGAGGCGGTGACTCGTATTGCCGATACGACCGATCCGGCGACGACGCTGGACCGTGCACTCGAAACACTCCCCGATGAGGCCCTGAAGCTGACGACAGAACACGTCGAATCTGTGATTGAAGCGACAGAACCGGCCGTCAACGCTTCGACTGCTGACACCGACACTGGAATCGCGGACTCGTCGACCCAGGAAGAACCCTACGTTTCAACTGGAGCGAACTCCGCCAAACCGACAGAGACGGGTGCGTCCATTCCACCTGAAACAGGGGGGTCTCGGGACGTGGATCCGTCACTGCGTGCCATCGAAGTCGCCAATGACATGACCGGCCAGTCGACCGGGACTGGCGAGTACTCGGATTTCGTCACGGTGTTCCGGGACCGCTACGAGAAACTGGCCAGTAAACTCCGCGGGCGCGTGAACCACCGCCCGACCGACGCCATCGAGAACATGGGCGGCGGCAGCGACGCCGCTCTCATCGGCATGGTCTCGGACATCCGCTCGACCGCTAGCGGGCACTGGCTGGTCGAACTCGAAGACACTAACGGGACCTTTCCCTGTCTCGTCATGAAAGACCGCCCCATCGCTGACCTCGTCCAGCAGTTGCTCATGGACGAAGTCATCGCCGTCGAGGGGACGCTAGCCGACGACGCCGGTATCCTGTTCGTGGACTCGCTGTACTTCCCGGACGTTCCCCGGACGCATAGTCCCTCGACCGCTGACCGGCACGTTCAGGCGGCGCTCATCTCCGACGTCCACGTCGGCAGCCAGGAGTTCCTTGAGGACGCCTGGCATCGCTTCACCGACTGGCTCCATACACCGGAAGCCGAAACCGTCGAGTACCTCCTCATTGCCGGCGATATGGTCGAAGGCGTTGGCATCTACCCCGACCAGGACGAGGAATTGGACATCATCGACATCTACGACCAGTACCGGGCATTTTCGGAGTATCTCAAAGAGGTTCCCGGGGACATGGAGATCCGGATGATTCCGGGCAACCACGACGCCGTCCGCCTGGCCGAGCCACAGCCGGGCTTCGACGAGGAACTGCGGGACATCATGACCGCCCACGACGCCCAGGTCCACTCGAACCCTGCGCTGGTCACCGTCGAGGGCGTGACAGTCCTCATGTACCACGGTGTCTCGCTCGACGAGGTCATCGCCGAACTCCCCGACGAGGAGGCGAGCTACGACGAGCCCCACAGGGCAATGTACCAGCTCCTGAAGAAGCGCCATGTTGCGCCACAGTACGGGGGCCACACCCGCCTTGCTCCTGAGGACCGCGACTACCTCGTCATGGAGGAGGTCCCCGACGTGTTCCACACTGGTCACGTCCACAAACTCGGCTGGGGGGAGTACCACAACGTTCTCGCCCTGAACTCCGGCTGTTGGCAAGCCCAGACAGACTTCCAGAAGAGCGTCAACATCGACCCCGACGCCGGCTTCGCGCCGATTCTGGATCTCAATACGCTGGAGATGACTGTTCGGAAGTTTACCTAACCACCTTTTTCCGCCTCGGGTGCGCGGAGCGCACCGCTCGGCGCAAAAACGTGGGCGAAAAAGGCCGGACTCGCCGCCGCGGCGAGTCCGGGGAAACCGCTCGCTGTCGGCGAGCGGTATGCCTGTCAACTGGGTCTGGGTGACGATGCTGTGCGCCTGCCCTTCCCCGGGTCGCTCGGGCGCGACAAGTGTCGCGCCACTCGCTTCCGGCCAGAGGAACTGCAGTTAAAACAGAGCCAGGGAGGCTGTACCGGGTTGGTTTCCATGGCCGCTCCCGGCACGTTTTGCGGTGGTGGGTGGTATGATCCCGACGGTCATTCGGTCTCGAAAGCTGTCTCCCGGCGTTCACGGCCCGAACGAGTTCGGATCTGGTCGAGAGAATCACCGGTACCTCGTAGTAGTGGCGGGCGTCACCGGTGGGGTCGGGATTAAGACCGACCTGGTTCAATGCGGTGATGTATGAGCGACGACGCAGATCGCGGATTTGCGACTGATGCCTTGCACGTTGGCCAGGAAGAGCCGGACGCCGAGACGCGCTCGCGGGCTCCGCCGCTGTACCAGACCACTTCCTACGTCTTCGAAGATGCGGACGACGCAGCCCAGCAGTTCGCGCTGGAGAAGCCGGGCCACATCTACTCGCGGTTGATGA
Organism: Haloarcula sp.; assembly: GCA_042219425.1. Lineage (GTDB taxonomy): Archaea > Halobacteriota > Halobacteria > Halobacteriales > Haloarculaceae > Haloarcula. The sequence goes on from JBDGPY010000028.1 coordinate 101,509, forward strand.
ACCCCACTGTCGGCATGTTGCAGGAACGGCTCGCAGCACTGGAGGGGGGTGTCGGCGCAGTCGCCACGGCCTCCGGCATGGCGTCGCTGAATCTTGCCACGTTCCTGCTCGCAGATGTCGGCGACAACGTCGTCACGGCGTCGTCACTGTACGGTGGCACCTACACCTACTACACGCACACTGCGCCGCGAAACGGCGTCGAGACCCGCTTCGTCGACACGCTCGACTACGACGCCTACGCCGAGGCCATCGACGAGGACACCGCCTACGTCCACTGCGAGACTATCGGCAACCCCGCGCTGGTCACGCCTGATTTTGAACGGCTCGCTGAGATTGCCCACGACCACGGTGTCCCGTTCTTCGTCGACAACACGTTCGCGACGCCGTATCTCTGCAATCCACTCGAACACGGGGCTGACCTCGTCTGGAACTCGACGACCAAGTGGATCCACGGCCACGGAACCACTGTCGGCGGGATTCTGGTCGACGGGGGTACCTTCCCGTGGAACGAACACGCCGACAAGTACCCCGAGATCGCCGACGACAACCCAGCGTACCATGGCGTCAACTTCCGAGAGCGCTTCGATGATGCGGCCTTCACCTACGCCGCCATCGCTCGTGGCCTTCGCGATCTGGGTTGCCAGCAGTCGCCCTTCGACGCCTGGCAGACGATGCAGGGCCTTGAGACGCTACCCGCCCGGATGGACCGCCACTGCGCGAACGCCATGGGTGTCGCCGAGTTCCTCGACGACCACCCCGAAGTCTCCTGGGTCACCTATCCCGGCCTTGCGGACCACGAAACCCACGATACCGCCAGCGAGTACCTCGACGGCGGCTACGGCGGCATGATAACGTTCGGCCTCGACGCGGGCTACGACGCCGCCCGCTCGACCGTCGAATCGACGGAGATCGCCTCGCTGCTGGCGAACGTCGGCGACGCGAAGACGCTCATCATCCACCCCGCTTCAACAACTCACCAGCAACTCACGGACAAGGAGAAGCAAGCCGCCGGCGTCACCAACGACATGGTGCGGCTTTCGGTCGGAACCGAGTCCGTTGCGGACATCAAAGCCGACCTCGACCAGGCGATCAGCCAGGCGACGCGATAGCGCCCTCGGAATAGCACCGAGCAATCGCGTATAACCCGAAGTGACGTGTTTGGCGGTGGTGACGAGGCACTCCTTGCCCGTCGAACTCTCCTGACACTGGACGCTCGATTCGGGGAAGCTACCCTTGCCCGACCATCGTCTCCTCGTCGGCCCACTCCCGTTCGCGGAGTTCGTACTTCTGGACTTTCCCCGTCGCTGTCGTCGGGAGGTCCTCGACGAATTCGACCCGCGTGACGGCCTTGTAATTCGCGAGGTGTTCGCGGGTGAACGACGTGAGTGTCTCCGGATCGACACCGGGGTTGTCGGGCGTGCCGTCGGCCGGGACCACGAATGCTTTCGGCGTTTCGCCCCACTCGTCACTTGGTGACGGGATGACTGCGACAGCGCCGACGGCCGGATGGTCGTAGAGGACGTCTTCGAGTTCGACGCTGGAGATGTTCTCGCCGCCGGAGACGATGATGTCTTTCTTGCGGTCCTTGATGGAGATGAACCCGTTCTCGTCGACGGTTGCGAGGTCGCCGGAGTGGTACCAGCCGTCGATGCGGTCGTGGAAGGCCTGTTGGGTCGCCTCGGGCTTGTTCCGATACCCTTCCATCACCTGGTGGCCGTTGATGACGATTTCGCCGATTGTCTCGTCGTCCTGGGGGATGGGGTTGCCCTCGTCGTCCACCACAGCCACGTCGGTACCGAGAAACCCGATTCCCTGCCGTTTCTTGACCGCGAACCGGTCGTCGCTGTCCGCGTCGTAGAATCGACGGAAGTCGGAGGTGAGCGTCAGCGGGCCAGTTTCCGTCGCCCCGTAGATGTGCTGGAGATGCCAGCCGATGTCGTCTTCGATGGTTCGGATGGTGGCCTCCGGTGGGGCGGAGCCCCCAGTCGCGATGCGAACGTCGCGGTTACCGGTTGTCTGTGGCTGATTCGTCTCGTAGTGGTCGATCAGCATGTCGAGAACTGTCGGCGCGGCGCACATGTAGGAGACGTCCTCCGCGACGACGGTGTCGAAGATGGACTCGACGTCGACGCCGCGAGTACAGATCTGGCGCGCGCCGAGGCCGGTGAGGGCGAAGATGTGACCCCACCCGTTCGCGTGGAACATTGGAAGGGTCCAGAGATAGACGTCGTCGTCGGAGATATGGTGATGGATCGAGATGAGATAGGCGTGCAGCGTCTCTGTCCGGTGGGTGCGCATCACTCCTTTCGGGTCGCCGGTGGTCCCTGAGGTGTAGTTGATGGTGATGAGTTCGTCCTCGGTCATCTCCGGACGGTCGTAGGTCGTGGGAGACTCCGCGAGCAACGTGTCGAAATCCAGCCAGTCACCGTCGACCCGGTCGGCGTCGTTGGTGACGAACAGCTCCGTCGGGATCTCGTCGCGAACGGCCTCGACTTTTCGGGCGTACTCGTAGTCCGCGTAGATGGCGTCAACGTCGGCGTCTGACAGGATATAGGCGAAGTCATCGGGCGTGAGCCGATAGTTCAGCGGGGTGTGGACGGCACCGATCTGCATGATTCCGTGGGCGGCCTCCATGTGGTAGTGGGTGTTCGGATCAAGCACTGCGACGCGGTCACCCTTGGTGATGCCGTGGCCCTGCAGCGCGGCAGAAAACCGATCCGCGCGCTCACCGAGATCCTCGTACGTAAACCGCTCGCCGGAGGTGGCAAGCAGCGCCTCCTTGTCGTCGTAGTAGGTGCGGGCACGGTCAAGGAAATCCGTGACGAGCAGTTCTTTGCGCATACATTCTATATGTGTCACGAGGGGCAAATGTCCCGAGGTTGGATAGCCAACCCGTGAGCCTACTGGCGAACTGGCCGTATATTTTCTCGCCCAATGGCCTACAGCTACGAACCCCACGCAATCGATGACCTCGCGACCGGACAGACCTTCGAAACGCCGGGCCGGACGATCACGGAGACCGATGTCGTGATGCACGCGTCGCTGACGTCTGACTGGACGGAACTGCATACGAACGTGGAGTACGCGTCGGACGGCCAGTTCGGCGAGCGTATCGTCCACGGCCCGTTCACGTACGCGGTCGCGACGGGGCTCTTTCTGCGGACGGGTGTCTTCGCGCGAACCCTCCGGGCGTTTCTCGGGATGACCTACATGGAGATTCCGCACCCGACAGTCGTCGGCGACACTCTTTCGGTGACTGCGACCGTCGCCGAATGCCGGGACCTCGACAGCCGTCCCGACGTCGGACTGGTCCGTGTGGATCTGGCTGTGACGAATCAGACGGACGAGTCGGTAATGGCGTTTGACCTGAAATTTCTGGTCGATAGCCACCTCCCAGCGGCGGCCGATGACCCGGCAGATGTGGCCAGCGACTCGCCGGATTCGGTAGACGATTCAGGCAACGTGTCGAGTGAGCGAAACGACTAAACAGTTACCGGCGCGAAGCGTACACCTGTGCGTGTGCTATGATTTCACTTACCATTGACATCGCTCAGGACGACTGCCCATACGTCCGGACCTCCGACGAGTACGCCGTCTCGATGACCGGCCTGTATTCGGATTTCCTGGAGTCGAAACAGAAACTCAAGACCAGAATGTTCGTCGGTGGGTCCAGTGATGTCCCGGTCGAGCGCGCACTGGAGGCCTTCCGGCAGGCGTTTGAAGCGGGCTACTTCGAAACGCCGCGCGGGATCGAACTCGAAGAACTCGGGGCAGCGGCAGGCGTCTCCGGCACCGGCTTCTCGAAGAACCTCAGGCGGGCCACCGATACGCTCGCCGAACACGTCGTCGAGGCCGCCGACGCGATGGAGGACACAGAGTGATCGATACCTGATACGCACTCTCGGTTACGGTATTACCGCCACTCGGCAGTCAGAGACCGCGCCAGTCCACGCTGCTTCTTTGTCACCACTCGCAATCGACTCGACAGCACTCCGCTCCTCCGTTCGACAGTGTTCGCCGCTCTGTGCTCGGGATGGGACAGGACGCAGTGACGGGACTTGGGAATACTCCCTGCTATATCTCCATAAATACTATGATTGTACAGTAAATACGAAATATTGTGGCTAGACCACACTCTTATATGCTCAGAACTAAAACAATTGACCGAACCGTTCCCGCCCGGGACCACGGGTCGGTTCACGCTCAACCATGTCTGTCATTGGTCCGCCACAGATCGCTCGCCCGCAGGAACGACAGTAGGTTCCTGCGTCTGACGGTCGTCGCCTCAGTTTGAGAAGTAGCTACTCATACTGTCGGCTGTAAGTCTATGAAGAATTTTGCCACACCGAGGTGGCAAATATCTTCACGAAGGTACAGCCAACAGTATCAGTCACCAACAGATTGCGCCCACCTGGAAGATACTACAGTATTTCTTCGGCTTCCAGCACGTCGGACAGTTCCGCCATTGTCGACACTGTCGTGTCACACGACGGCTCGACGGCCGGTTTCGGGTCGAATCCGATAGCCAGACTCGCGACTTCCAGCATCGGGAGGTCGTTAGCACCGTCGCCGACGGCGACCGTTGCGTCCCGGTCTTTGCCAGTGACGGCGGTTGTCACTTCGAGTGCGTCGTCTTTCGTCCCGGAGATGAGTGGGCCACGGACCTCGCCGGTGAGCTTCCCGTCGCCGACCGGGAGTCGATTGGCGACAATGGCGTCGACCTCGACCCCTTCCGCTTCGAGTGCAGCCTCGACGCCGCGCTCGAAGCCGCCGGTGAGGATGGCAACGTAGACGCCGGCGTCGCGTAGCGCTTCGATGACTTGCGCCGCGCCGGGGCGCAGGGTGACCTCGTCGAAGGCCGCCTGGGCTTTCTCGTCAGGGAGGTCCTCCAGAAGCGCACACCGCTGGCGGAGGCTCTCGGCGTACTCGATCTCGTCGTTCATCGCGCGCTCGGTGATGTCGGCCATATCCTCGGCCGTCCCGTTCTGGCTCCCCAGCAGGACCGTCATCTCCGAATCGGAGAGCGTCCCGTCGAAGTCGAAGGCGACTAGCATTGTCCGCGAGTTTTGTGTGGAGGGTTTCAAAACATCCGGTTTCGGCTGGTCAACCGACAACGCCGAGCGGGTAGCCGACGGTCCAGTACAGCATTGATACCAACGCCAGTGGGTAGCCGGTGACCCGTAGCAGGCTCCCCGTCTCCCGGGAGCGATCCCATAGCGCGTTTGTCGGGTCCTGGTTCGGGAAGGCGTGAGCGGCTACCACGAACCCGGGGTATATCGATGCGAACCAGACCAATCCATCGCCATCACCGACAGCATCCATTATCTCCAGCCCGACTGCACCGGTGAACAACACCAGCGCCAGAACCGAGGTGATAAAAAAACGGCCCGAGGATGACACCGAACAGGGTCCGGTACTCCGTGACCCCATGATAGTTGATGAACTCTTCGAGTCGTTCGCCTTCACCGGGCTCCTCGCCGTCAGCGAGGACCCGTGAGACTCGAGCCATTGCCTGCTCAGTCTTTTCGATCTCGCCTAGATTGACGCCTTCGTCGACCGCTAACCTTGCCGCTGGGACCCTGTACTTCTGGTTGAATATGTCTTGAACGATGCTGTTCACGAGTATGCCCGGAAACGTGACGATGTTGAACAGCAGTCCGATAAGCCCAAATACCATCTATACTCTCCTATATTTTATCAAAAGGAATTACTTGTATTAAATACCACTCCAATATCGACTGCCGATAGATGGGCGACTCTGCAGTCACGCTGATACCACAGCAGATCGCCTCCTGCACATCTGCGACGAGCTACCCCATCTGGGCGGTCTGCAGATCAGGGCTTCGGCGGCGGCCCGTCGTAGGCGTCCATATCCTGATAGAAGTTCAGCATCGCGAACTTGAGTTTCTCGGGGCCGATGTCGACCATCTCACGGCGTTCCTCTGGCGGGAACGTCCCGCGGACGGCGTAGTCGTGCATCTCCATCTCGGCGGCTTCGGTGTACCGCTTATCCAGCAGGATGCGAGCGCCGAAGTCGTCCGGCGAGCGGACCACACGCCCGAGCGCCTGTCTGGTCTTGCGAACTGTCGGAATTTCGACGGCGTAGCGCCAGCCCGCGTCGCCCTCGTCGTCACCGAAGGTCACGTCGTAGGCGTCCTGAACGGCGTCCATGCGGTCGTCGAGATGGGGGTAGGGGACGCCGACAACCACGACGGTCCGGGCGTCGTCGCCGTCGTAGCTCACGCCCTCGCCCAGCGTCCCCCACAACGAGGTGTAGAGGACGCCGTCGTCACCGTCGGTGAACGCCTCACGCAGGTCCCGTGCCTGCGTCCCCGGTTCGTCCAGGTACCGCGTCGCGCTCACGGCGGTCATGTCGTGATAGCGCTCGGCCTCGCTGTAGGAGGGACAGAACACGAGCGTGTTCCCGGGCGTGAAGCGGACGATGTCTTCGAGCGTGCGCGCGATGCGCTGCTGGGTCTGCGGGTCGTCCCGTTCACTCGAAAACAGCGCCGGGCTGTCGACGGCGTAGGTCCGGCGGCGCTCCTCAGGGAACTGCGCGCCGTAGGCCATCGTCACCGGGTCCTCAACGCCGACCACGTTCTCGGTCACGTCGAACGGCCGGAGCGTCGCGCTCATCAACACGGCGGCGTGCAGGTCCTCGAACAGGTTGCGGGTAACCTCCTCGGGGATGCAGGTGTACAGTTCCGCGCGACCGTACACGTCCCCGGTCGATTCGTCGCGGCGGACACTAACGACGGGGTACTGGCCGGTCTCGTCCGATTCGTCGAGCCAGTCGGCGATGAACCCGGCGGCCTGAAGGGTCTGACATTCCTTTCTGGTGTCCAACTCCCCCTCTTTGAACGCCTCTTGATAGCGCGCGTCGAGGTCTCGGCCGAGTTCCAGCGCATGGTCCAACTCCGCGTGGAAGCCGGGGCCGGTGTACCCCTGGAGGAAGGCGAGCGTCAGGTCGTCTTTCCGGTCGTCGTTGGCGATGGTGACATCTTCCCAGTGCTCGTCGACGGCTTCCCGGCCGCCGAACCCGAACGACTCCTCATAAGCCTCGACGAGTGCGTCCCGGAAGGTTTCGATGACGTTGACTGCGGCCTCGGTCCTGGCGTCGTCCTCACCGTCGAGTTCGTCCAGCGCCTGGTCGAGCGTGTTCTCGGTGAGCGTGCGCCGTGCGTGGTCGCGTGCGGCCGACTCGACGTTGTGGGCCTCGTCGAAGACCGCGATGATGTCCTCGGGATCGCGGCCGATCCAGTGGAAGAACTGTTCGCGGATGGTCGGGTCGAGCAGGTGGTGGTAATTACACACCACGAGGTCGACGCCGTCCATCCCCTCCTTGAGCAGTTCGTAGCCACACAACCCCTGCTGGTGGGCGTACTCATACACGTCATCAGGCGTCCGAACGTCGTCGAACAACCACGCGTAGAACTCGCTGGTGTCCACGGTGAGATTCCGGTAGTAGTGGTCGCAGGTCGACCGCTCGGTCTGAATCTCTTCGCGTTCGTCCTGCAGGTCCCGGAGTTCCTCAACGACGGCGGTGCGGGCCTCCATCGCCTCGCTGCTGCCCGCCTGTCCGTCCGAGAGCAGTTCGCCCTCGCGCTGTTCGAGTTCGGCAATGTCGCTCTCGACCTCGACCAGGTCGCGGGTCGTGTCCCGAAGTGCCTGGCACTCCTCGTAGTCCACGTCGATATGACACATCGACCCCTTGCCACGGAAGACGACTGCCCGGAGTCGCTCCTGTTCGGTTATTGCTCTGGCGTCCGCGACGAACTGGCGCATCTGCTGGTGGACGTTCGTCGTGATGACGACGGTCTTGCCCGTCTCGCGGGCGTGTTCCAGCGCGGGGACCAGCGACGCGAGCGTCTTTCCCGTGCCACACGCCCCTTCGAACAGCACGTCCCGCCCTTCTCCGAGCGCGTCGTAGATCGTTCCCATCGCCTCCTCTTGATGGTCGTACGGCTCGTCAAAGGGGAAAAAGCGCAGGTAGCTGTCGTCCGTCGTTGCCACGTGCCCCGATTGTCCGTTCACCGGCAAAAGGGTTCGCCCCCACAGGTACTTGCCGCGTGCGCCCCTTCTGAGACATATGTGGCGCGTCGCGCTCGCTGTCGTCATGCTTCTCGCGGGCTGTTCCGGCTTTTTCCCAGCCGGTACGACGACGGACGACAGCGATCCGGTGACGCCGGCCCCGGTCCCTACCAGTACATCGGATGTTACGGTAGCAGTCCCAACCACTGGAGGGACGGTCGACGTGGAGAGACTGCTCGACCGTCACGAACAGGCGCTGGCGAACCGGAGCTTTCACCGGCACGTCGTGCGGGCGGGTCCACAGCACACGCTGGATGTCTGGATTGACCGCGAGCGAGACGTTCGCCGTGTCCAGCGGCGATTCGGCCCGATAGCCGACGATGTGATCGTTTCGAACGGCACGGTGTACAACAATGTCCACGACGATCCCGAGACACCGTACACAACCTCGCCAGCGACGCCAAACACGTCGCTAGTTGCGTCCCCATCTGGCCGGGACCTGCTTCGCTTCTTACTCGCTAACAGCGAGTACAGACAGGTAGACTCGTTCAGATGGAACGGCCATCGGGTCGCCGTTCTAGCTGTCATTGAAACAGGTGAAGCGCCCGCAACTGCCGAGAATGAATCTGTGGTCGTAACATCGCGACTGTACGTCGATCAGCAAGGTATAATCAGATATGCCAAACACACCGAACGGCGATCGGATCAGTGGGATATCGAGACGACGATGACCGTCACCACCGACGTGGAGCGCGTGCCGATTCCGTGGTGGCTTGACGAGAACGATCCCTACGCCTCTGGCTCGATGTAGACTTTCCTGATGTTGCCGTTGGTTTCCTGCAACGCTGATTCGATGGCTGTTATCTTCTCGTCTATCGCTTCCGTGTCGAGACTCGGGTCGAACTTGAGGTCCGCGAAGCCAATAACCTCGTTCGGGCCGAAGTACACCGTCCGGAAGCCGATGATCTCGGCCACGGACTCGTTTTCTAGAATGACATCATGGAGACGCTGTTCCTCGTCAGCTGGGAGGCTTTCGCCCAGCAAGAGCCGCTTGTTCTCCCAGGCTAGCGCCAGTGCAAAGCCCATCAGCATGATACCAATCAGCAGCGCAGAGATCTGATCGAAGAACGGATTGCCGGTCTGTTGCTGGAGGAACAGGCCGACCAGCGCGATGACGATGCCCGCCAGTGCGATGGTATCTTCGGTCAGCGCGGTCAGCGTCGTCACGTCGCTGGTCTTGCGGAACGCCTCGCGGTAGCCCGACCAGTCGTTTCGGTCTATCTGGCGTTTCATCTCCGCTCGTGCCTTCACCAGCGCGTAGGTTTCGAAGACAAACGCGCCGATGAGGACGCTGTAGTTGACCCACAGCGGATCAAGCCACGCTGGCGGCTGGTAGGAAATGAACAGAAAGTCCACGGCACCGGTGTATCCCCCGCCGTGTCCACTGGCGGTGAGCTGGGTCCAGCCGTGTTTCGCACTCTCCCAGCCGGCGATACCGAACAGGAACACAGAGACGAGAAAGCTGTAGAAGAACTGCGCCTTGCCGTAGCCGAACGGGTGGCGGCGATCACGCTCACGCTCGCTGAACCGGATACCGATGAGCAGGAATATCTGGTTTCCGGTGTCTGAGATGCTGTGGTACGTCTCCGATAGCATCGCTGCACTCCCTGTCAGGAGGAAGCCAAAGAACTTCAGTATCGCAATCGCGCCGTTGGCTAGCAACGCGGCGATGACGACTGATTTACTGCCTGCCATTATTTTTCCGTCACGACCATCACGCAAAATGCTTCTGGATTTATACTTGCATCCACTACCGCTGATATGCTCACCGCTATCTCCGATACGCACGGCACCGACAGCCATCGACTGACCGGCCGGACACTTGACGCCGTCCGCGAGGCCGACCACGTCGTCCACGCGGGCGATTTCATGACCGAACAGGTCCTTGACGCTATCGACGCCGAGTGCGAGGAACTGACTGGCGTCATCGGAAACAACGACAGGCCGGCGGTCCGTGCCCGTCTCCCCGATGTCGCGACTGTGAATTGGGAGGGTCTCCGTCTCGTCGTCGTCCACGGCCACGAACACTCTGAAACCGCGCTCAGCATGCTGGCGCGACAAGAAGACGCCGATATCGTCGTTGTCGGCCATTCCCACAAGCCCGCGCTGGCTGACTTCGGCGGCTGGACACTGGTCAATCCGGGCAGCTACGCCGACCCGCGGCGCTATCAGCCGGCCCACGCGGAACTGGACATCGAGGCCGGCGACGTTCGCGTTCGCCTTCGTTCCCCGGACGGCACACCGATTTCGACTGTCATCGTCGACCGGTAAGGAACGGTACGGCGATCCCTCTCGTCGATGAGATCGGTACGTATCCGGAGACAGCTGTGAGCAGCTACTGCCGCATATACCACAGCGCGGCCATGCCCGCGAGGACAAACGTTCCCCCAGCGAAGAAGGCCAGGCCCGGAGGGATAACGGCCGCTGCGGCCTCAGCACCGCCCTGTGCGGCGGTGTCGAGCGCGCCTGCGGTTGTCTCAAACCCGCCATCGGTGACGGTACCGTTCTCGACGTAGAAGCTCGGGTCCCGGCTGGCCGTGTCCGCGCTCCCTGAGGATGCTCCTGGGCCACCTAACAGCGACCCCAGACCGTTCCCGAACACCTGCTGGACCAGCAGACTGGCGAAGGCGATGACCCCGACACCGCCGAGGAGGTTCGCCAGCGCGGCCCTGAGCCCCGACGTCTCCTGTTCGTCGCCGGCACAGATGACCAGCGGCTGATTGGCCGGTGCGAACACGTCCATCTCCCGCCCTTTTTCCGAGTACGCCGTGTCGACCACCTCGACCGCGCCAGCGTTCTTGAGTTTCTTCAGATGGTACTGGGCGTTCTGGAGCGACGTGTCGACGCGGTCGGCCAGCTCCGAGGGCGGTGCTGGCTCCTTGTTCAGTTCAGAGAGGAGGTTGCGTGCTGTCTCTGCTGAGAGTGCCGACAGAACGTCCTCCGCATCATCACTGTCGACACCGATGACTCGGGGTTCGGCGTCTGGGGTCGCCGGATCCCGAGAAGGCAGCAACGACATGGGTATTCATATGTTCTATGGGATTATGAGCTTTGCCATGGAACAGCGAGCGCTGTAGCTATTGGTCAAACCCGCATTTTACCTTCTATGATTGTTCGTTTCATGCCCGAAAACGGACAGGCCCGAAAGGACTTTGATCAGGGCTCGACAATCGCCGGTATGGTCGACTGGGTCACCTACGCGCTTCTCGCTGCCGTGCTCTTGTTTTTCTTCTTCATGTACCTGATGCTCCGCCGGACCTTTCAGGGGTTCAAAGAAGGGTTCCAGCAGAGCAAGAAGAAGTAGCCGGGAGGACAACCGTTAGGGCTTCCCGCCAGAGCCTAGGTGTATGGACCCACGTATTCGCGAACACGCGGAGGTCATCGTTGACCACTCTATCGATCTGGCCGAGGGCGACAATCTCGTCATCGACGCCCACCCTGAAGCCGAGAACCTCGTCGTCGCGCTCCACGAGTTCGCCGCCGACCGCGGCGCGAATCCACTCGTCGTGCGGAACCGCCTCGGCGAGCGGTTCCGCCGCGCCTACCTCCGGAACCGAGAGGAGTTCGAGACGCCGAGCCACGTCGAGGCGCTGTACGAGGAGATGGACGCCTACATCGCTATCAGGGGTAGCGACAACGTCACCGAGACAAGCGACGTCGATCCTGAGACAACGGCTGCCTACCAGCAGTCCCAGCAGCCGCTCCTGAACGAGCGCCTCTCGAAGACCTGGTGTCTCACCCAGTTCCCCGCGCCCGCGAACGCACAGCTCGCACAGACCTCCACCGAGGGGTACGAGAACTTCGTCTGGGACGCTGTTCTCAAGGACTGGGATGAAGTCCGCGAGCACCAGTCACAGATGGTCGATATTTTGGACCCCGCTGACGAGGTCCGCATCGTTTCTGGCGAGACGACCGACGTGACAATGTCGATTGCCGGCAACGAGACGCTCAACGACTACGGCGAGAAGAACCTCCCCGGCGGCGAGGTGTTCACCGCGCCGGTCCCCGACAGCGTCGAGGGTGAGGTACTGTTCGACAAGCCCCTGTATCACCAGGGCCGTGAAGTCACCGACGTGTCTCTCCAGTTCGAGGACGGTGAAGTCGTCGATCACAGCGCCGGCAAGAACGAGGACCTCCTGACCGAAGTCCTCTCGACCGACGACGGTGCGAACCGACTGGGCGAACTCGGTATCGGGATGAACCGCGATATCGACCAGTTCACCTACAACATGCTGTTCGACGAGAAGATGGGAGACACCGTTCACATGGCGGTCGGACGAGCGTACGAGGCGACTGTCGGTGAAGACAACGAGCAAAACGAGTCAGCGGTCCACGTTGACATGATCGTCGACATGAGTGAGGATTCCTTCATCGAGGTCGACGGCGAGGTCGTCCAGCGGAACGGAACGTTCGTGTTCGAGGACGGATTCGAGGAATAGCGAAGGCCGGCCAGACGACGAGACACTCAGTCGAAACCCGTTTTCTGGCGGCGGCTCACTCAGTGTTGCTGACAGACGGCGTGTCGCGTGTCCACTACTTCTGACCTCGTGTACCGGACAGGAAGCTTATGCTGCAGGCCATAGTCTTTTCAAGTATGAGTGAACAGCGGTCCCTGCTCGTCCGTGCGGTGTGGTTCCTGTTCGTCGGCTGGTGGGTGACCGGCATCTGGCTCTCAGTCGCCTGGCTGCTGAACGTCACGATCATCGGCATTCCGCTGGGAATCAAGATGATAAATATGGTCCCGCTCGTCCTGACCCTCAAGCGGCGTGACCAACTTGTCGAGGAGAGCAACGGGAGTTCGCAGTACTCGTTGCCAGTTCGAGCGGTCTGGTTCGTCTTGATCGGCTGGTGGGCCAGCGGCGTCTGGACCGGTATCGCGTATACACTGTCGGTTACAATCGTTGGCCTCCCGCTGGCCATCTGGATGTACAACAGGCTCCCGTTCGTCGTTTCACTGTACAAGTACTGACGGCTGTTTCAGTCGATTTGTGCAAGAACTACTGCTGGGACGCTGCCCTGCTGTCCGTAGCGTGCGCCGAAGGATACTCATCTACCCAGTTCTATGCGAACATATGGCACTCGGCCAGCTACAACTGGCATTCCGTGTGGTTGTGGGCCTTTTCGCTATTGTCGCGCCGACACTCCTGTTTCTGGGGCTGTGGCGGGGACTTGAATCGATGCGGGACGACGAACTCATTGAACAGGCGCGCCAGCGGGCTGAGACGATGGACCAGTCCCAGACTGGGACGGACTGGCCAGTCGTCCCACACACAGACAGCGTTACGTCGTCGCTGACAGACACTGATTCGATGCAGATTGTGACCTGTAAGACGTGTGGTTCGGCGAACATGCAGGACGCCACATACTGTCAGCAGTGCCTCAATGAACTGGACGGAACGTAGCTAGTCGAACCGCTCACTCCCGTCGACCGCAATCGCTATTGTCGGCTCGGATCGCTGGGCACTACAGCTGATGTCCCGCTCGATGGCGTAGGTCCGTGGCTCCGTCTGGTTCGTGTCTACCGGGAGCTCTGCGGTGATATCGTATGATGTCGTGGCCGCACCACTGATTGTATCCTCGTCCCACCTACTATCGACGTTCATCCTCACTCTCTCCCGAGGGCTGTCTGTCGGACTGACCAGACAGCCCGATAGCGACGGGAGGTCCAGCGCCCGAAGGAACGGGGACGGGTTCGAAGCGGTAACTGTCCCGATTCGACGGGTGACGGGAACGTATCCCCCTGCCTCCTGCTCCGACTCCGGCACCGACACAGTGACCGATTCGTTCGTCTGCACGCTGTAGGTCACTCCGCTGAGGGCGAAGGCGACGATGTCGAGTACATCCCGTTCGAGAGCGATGCCCGCGACGAAGAACGCGATGAACCCCAGCAACAGCAGCGCTGACTTCACCGTTATCGAGAGGCCGAACACCACGTCACGGACAAAATACAGGAGCGCCGCTATCGCGAACAGGATTCCGAGCACGTACAACAGTTTGCCGCTGTCGATAGCCAATCGCATGGAGGGTCAGCGGTATTTCTCCCGGTTGCCTGATAAAGTTCTGCCTGTAAACCCGGTTGTCAGCCGTTTCCATCGCTCAGGACGACTATCCGGGGCAAGAGAAACCACCGTGTCGAATCGTTCGGTGCGGTATTAGTCGTCGGCCGTCGCCCGTCCGACTCCAGAACCATTAGATAAGGGTGTCCGCTCAACGACCGTCCCGTCGTAGGTCGGGTACTGCTCAACGATTTCGCCCTTTGCCACGTCGCCCTCTTCGACCATCTCTTCAAGGAGCCACCAGGCCATCTCGACGTGGTCGGACTTGACGGTGTAGAACTCCTCGGGGACGCCGAGAGCTTCGAGGCGAGACTCAGAAACCCACGTTTTTCCGTAGACGAGGGTCCCGTCTTCGGTAACGTCGTCGAACTCCCGGCGGATGTTGCGGGCCATCCGTTTCAGCCGCGAGCGATGCTGGGCGGCGTCTTTGAACACGCTCGTACAGAAGTACACTTTCTCGTGGTCGCCCATCGTCTCCAGGATGTCATGCGAGCCTTCGACGGCGCTCATGTGGTCCTCTTTCAGCTCGAAGCCTTCCTCCTGCATCCGGCGGTAGTTCCCGTCGGACATCTCGAACTCGTTGATGTTACAGAAGTCGGCCGCGCCCTCGTCGAGGAACTCCAAGAACTCCTCCTCGGCACGGATACCGGGTATCTCGAAGGCGGGAGTGAGACCCTCTTCGCGGGCGATGTAGAGAATATCTTCCCATTCGGTACCGTGCATGTCGCCCCAGAGTTCCAGTGGCGGGTGGAACCTGATCTCGTCCAGTCCGGCTTCCGAAAGGCGGCGCATGTTCTCGCGGCCGCCCGTGATGCCGGTGTAGAGGTGCGTATGGTGGTCCTCGCCGAACTCGTCTTTCAGCAGTTCGAGGTAGTGACAGGTCCGGTCAAGAACCTCCTGTGGCTCGCCTCCCGTGATCGACGTCCCGAGCGCACTCATGCGCTTGGCTTCTTCGATCACGTCGGAATCGTCCTCGATAGGACGCTCGTTTGCGTACATCTGGGTGACGTTCTTCCGGTTCTCCCCGAGGGGACAGTAGAAACAGTCTCGCTGGTCACAGTAGCCGTAGACGAACAGCACCATCTTGCCGCCTTTGGCACACTGTTCGCAACCCTCGGAAATCATTGTATACGCTAGCCACCACTCCCAGCGGGAAAAAGCGTGCGCATCGGTCTTAGCGTGGGACGGGGCGACATGGGCCGGACCATCGCCGGGATGCTGTGGGCGGCCCGCTGTGACCGTTGACCGCAGTCGTCTTGGAGCTTCCTGCCCGCGCAGCGCCGCTGGCCTGCCGCTGACTTGGTGCCACCCCAGAGTCGTACGAGCCGAGCTGACGGATCCAGACCACACCAATAGGGATCGATCTGAACGCCGCACTCGCAGTTCACTGGCAGGATCCGACTAGCCGGTTCCCCGAAAGAAGTTAAAGGCAGCCGGCGTAGCGCCGATAGATGCTGCTGGTGCTGTGTATCGACCTCGACGACGACCTCGGACGCAAGACCGGCATCGAGACGCCAGTCATCGGGCGCGATGCCGTCGTCGACGCAGCGGTCGCGCTGGCCTCGAACGATCCGGAGGACTCCGACGTAAACGTCCTCTTCGAGGGGGTCCACATCTACGACGATATCACCGACGAACCGGTCGAAGTCGCGGCCGTCACCGGCGTCGACGGGAGCGACGTCGCCGCCAACCGTGCCGTTGGCGAGGAAGTCGACACCGTCCTCGCGTCGCTGGCTGCAAGCGAGGACGTCCGTGCGCTTATCGTCACCGACGGCGCACAGGACGAATCCGTTGTCCCCGTTATCCGCTCACGGGTCCACATTGACGGCGTCCGCCGCGTCGTCGTCCGCCAGGCCCAGAACCTCGAATCGATGTATTACACTATCAAACAGGTGCTCGACGACCCAGAGACTCGTGGCACGATTCTGGTCCCGCTGGGCATCCTGTTGCTCATCTACCCGCTGACAATCGCCATCGAACTGCTTGGCTATCCCGGCTCCGCGCTTGGTGTCATCTCCGGACTGCTCGGCCTCTACATCCTCGCGCGCGGGCTGGGTGCAGAGCAAATACTGGACGAGGCCGTCGAGCGGGTGACATCGGGACTATACGCCGGTCGCGTGACGATCATTACCTACGTCGTCGCGGCCGCCCTGCTCGTCATCGGTGGCGTCAGCGGCGTCAAGCGCCTCGAAGCCCAGCCGGAACCGCACACCGTCGTCGAGGTACTCGCGTCGCTGGTCGCCGGCGCAATCCAGTGGTTCGCAGCTGCCGGCATCACGTCTAGCCTCGGCCGTGTGACAGACGAGTATCTCGCCGGAAGCTTCCGCTGGCGCTATCTCAACGCCCCCTTCTACGTCCTCTCGATTGCCGCTGTACTCCACGCCGTCAGCGCCTTCTTCCTCGGCGCACAGGACCTGGAATACCTCGCAGTGGTCCTCACCGGCGGGACCCTGCTGGGTGTGGTCAGCACGCTGGCGTTCGCCGTCGCCGAGGCCCGCCTCGACCGCGGCGAACAGCACAATCAAGGCCCTGGTGGGCCATCATCCGAGTGATGTACGTTTCCCGTGCTGTCGAGAGTATGCGCGCGGACCCCATCGAGGACGAACCTGTCACGCTCGCACTCGAAACCGCTGACGACGCCGACGCCGACAGCGTCGCCGCGGCGGCCGAGGCGGCCGGCGCGACTGTCGAGCGACGTCTCCAGTTCGACGACCTGCTGGTTTCGACGACACAGGACCGAATCGACGCCCTCTGTGCACTCGACGGACTGACAGCGGTGCAAACTGGCGACGTGGTCTCGATTACGACCGCCGATGACGTGGAAGAAGACCTCGACCTCGACTCCTGACTGGCGGCCGCGTTCCGCATTTCTTTTGACGCCGCCGCAAGTACCCGGCAGTGAGGGCACGTAGCTCAGTCCGGATAGAGCGTCGGACTTCTATCTCCGTTGGCTGTGCCATCGGGGGAAGCAATCCGACGGTCGTGGGTTCGAATCCCACCGTGCCCGTTATCTGCGAACGACAGTGAGCAGTCGCGGCTTCTGGGATTCGAACTACGCGAGACGAGCGAAGCGAGTCTCGCCATCGAGTGAGAATCCCACCGTGCCCGTCCACCTTTTTCTGCGTCGGGTTCGAGCGCGCCAGCGCGCTTGAACCACTCCTTAAAAAACGTGGGCGAAAAAAGCCGGAGCCTCGTAAAACTCGGCTCCGGTGAACCGCGCTCGCTCCGCTCGCGCGGACAATGGTGGAATAATACGTGACGCCACTGGCCACGTCCGTTGTCAAATAGAACTCGTCTAGATCTGCTTGAGAATCCTGTTCAAGAACTACCCGTATCAATGAGGACTTGACGCACTTCCATACCAAAGGAATTGACAAGAAGTGGCCGAACAGTATACGCCGCTGGCGAAGCGATACGAGAAGATTGGTGTCGACATGGAAGCGGTCGTTGTTCACATCGGGAAGGACCTTCATCCGGAGCGGAAGCGTCTCTCAACGCTGGCGATGTACAAGGCCGCGAAAAAGAGTGCTGAGTTCTTCGAGATATTCGAGGGTCCGGGCTTCCCGCTACTCACCCAGTAGCGTTCTTGTGCATGTCGTAGCCATGCTCTTCCTTGAGACAGGATGCCGTTCTCGTCGTCGGTTCGCCCGGCACACCTTCGTACGTGTTAAGATTGTCTTCAAGACATGCTTCGCCGCGGTCGGACTACGCCTCGACGATATCGTCTTCCATAGCGGCGACCTCTGTGAGAATCGCCGCCACATCGTCGTCGGGGACGTCGTTTGTCTGGAGCGCTGCTTCGAGGTGGGTTGCGACGGCACCGAATGCCTCTTCGGTGATACCCATGCCGGCGTGGGCGCTCTCCATGTCAGCGCCGTCGTAGTTGACCGGGCCGCCGGCGACGGCGCTGATGAACTGGACCTGATGGCTGTAGAGGTGGTCCATGTCGGTGTCCTCGAAATATGGCTTGAGTACTGGGTCGTCGAGCACGCGATCATAGAAATCTGTGACAACCGCTTCAACGGCATTTTGACCGCCGATCCTATCGAAAGTTGATTGAGACGCCATCGCTGGATAGCGAACGATTCTGGTCGCATTATAGTTGTGAAAGAACATATTCGGCTCGATGAAGCGGGTAGGTGTTCGCTCACGTCTTCGAACTGGGAGCCCACCTTACAGCGCGGGTGGTGTCCCGCCGCGGAGGCCAGATACTGCTACACTGTTATCCCGACCGCTGTCGCTGGCGGCGGACCAGCATCACCGATGCCAGTAGCAGGATGCCCAGCGTGTCCCACTGTCCGGAGCGGTCGGCGACAGGTGATGCCACAGTGCGTTGCAGACCGTTCCCCTCTGTTGTCGACTCCGAATTTCCGACCACATCGACAGGGGCGTCGTTCCT
>JBDGPY010000066.1:0-94794 GCA_042219425.1 Haloarcula sp.
AGTTCAGCGACTTCTCCTGGATGGCGATGCTGTTCAGCGCCGGCATGGGTATCGGCCTCATGTTCTTCAGCGTCTCGGAACCGCTGTACTACTTCCAGAATCCGCCGAGTTTCTTCGGGGCCGAAGCCGGAACCGGTGCGGCGGCGTCCGCCGCGATGGCACAGACGTTCTTCCACTGGGGCTTTCACCCGTGGGCGGTGTACGGCCTTGTGGGACTCGGCCTCGCGTTCTTCTCGTTTAACCGCGGGCTCCCGCTCACTTTCCGGTCGATATTCTGGCCCCTGCTTGGCGAGCGGATTTACGGCTGGCCGGGCCACATCATCGACCTCGTGACAGTGTTCGCGACGCTGTTCGGGCTGTCAACCTCACTGGGACTCGGTGTTGCACAGGTCAACACGGGCCTCTCCTACGTGGGCGGTGACATGCTCGGTGCGGTGAGTATCCCGACAGGAACCTGGCCGCAAGTGGCACTCATCGCCGGGATCACGCTCATCGCGACCCTCTCGGTCGCGGCGGGGCTCGACGGCGGTGTCAAGCGGCTGAGCACGCTCAATCTGTACCTGATGTTCGCACTGCTCGGGTTCCTCGTCATCGTGGGCCCGACGGTGTACATCTTCGGGACGTGGACCGAGGGCCTCGGGGCCTACTTCGGAAACATTCTGGCGCTCGGGTTCTTTACCGGGACGCTCAACGAAGCGGCGAACGGGACCCCCACCGCATGGACAGTGTTCTACTGGGGCTGGTGGATCGCGTGGTCGCCGTTCGTCGGGATGTTCATCGCACGCATTTCGAAGGGACGGTCCGTCCGGGAGTTCGTTCTCGGCGTCCTGTTCCTTCCGTCGATGTTCTCGACGCTCTGGCTGTCGGTGTTCGGCGGCAGCGCGATGTTCAACTCACTGATGGGGAACGGACAGGCGCTAGCGACCTACAACGAAGTCGGCCAGACTGTCGCGATGTTTGCCCTGCTGGAGCAGTTCCCGCTTGGCGTGATTAGCGGGCTGTTAGCGACCCTGCTGGTCATCACGTTCTTCGTCACGTCGTCTGACTCCGGGTCACTGGTCATCGACCACCTGACCTCGGGCGGAAAACACGACGTGCCGCGAACGCAGCGGATCTTCTGGGCCCTTACTGAGGGGCTTGTCGCGTCCATCCTGCTCATCGGCGGCGGGCTGACGGCGCTCCAGACGGCCGCAATCACCACAGGACTCCCGTTCGCGCTCATCCTGTGTCTGATGTGTTACACGGTGTATCTAGGGCTCGATAACGAGTACCAGATACTCGAATCCGAAGAGTTCGCAGAAACGATTCAGGACCTCTCTGAACGGTCTGACGTAGACATCGTGACCGCCGGCGACGAGATGGTGACAGATATCTCCGACCCGGGAGACGACACGGCGACGGGTACCGACTGAAACCTCTCGTTTTGGCGTTTTCCGACGCGACCGGTTGTATCAGGACGCTCTCGCTACCAGTGGCCAGAACGCTTCACACTACTGGCCGCCCAGTTCTGTTTCGACCGTCCGTTCAGAGTGTATCCAGAGCCGGGCAGAGCCACCGATTCCGAACGCGGCGATGGCGAGGCTAGACACGATACTGCCAGCAGGTGAAAACAGGACCCACATCACAGCGCTGAGAACCGCTCCGATGAGCAGCCCCAGTGTTGGTTGCCGGTTGCGAAGAATATCGGTGAGGAGTGTGCCGACGACGAGAAACCCGAAACCTGTGAGACCCAGGACGAACGCACTACTGATGAGAATCATGAGACGGACGAATACCCCGCCTGCGACACTGAGGCGAGCCAGCGTTGTTGCCCCGTAGAGGCCGACAATACCGACGATCACGTACCCAGCGATGCCGTAGAGGAGAGCCGTCGCCGGGCTGTCCAGAATCGCGGTAATCGACTCGTTGACGTAGCTCTCCCGCAGTCGAAGTATCAATGCGCCGGCCACAAGCACGAGAACGAACGCGACGACCCCCCGGATCGGTCTAGACAGGTCGGTGACGACGCCAGACTCCACCTGTCCCACAATAGGAGTCCCCATGGTTGTCGCCAGTCCTGCAACGGTCGGCCCGATATTGACAACTGTGTCAACACCCATACGACACATACCGGCGGTCGACGTGAAAACCTACCGACCGTACAGCACCGGCTCAGCGCCGGCACGCCCGGAAATTTAAGCCGTCAGAATACGTACCATGTCATAGTGTCTGGATGGCTTGGGGTTCTGTTCTCGAAGTTAGCCTGGGTCGGCAAGCGGGTCGCTGCACCGCTCCGTCGGAGTGACGGGCCGAACAAGTTCAGGCTGTCGAGCATGGACACGGCAACGACGACGTACGACGGTGACATTGGGTGGGCGAGACGGCCGCCAGCGACGGTCGAATGTCCGCGATGCGAGTCGGAAATCTTCCAGCACAACGCGCGGGACAGCATCGACTGTCCGCGGTGTGTCGGCGAATACAGCCACGACGAGTTCGCCGACCTGCAGCTCCTGTATCTCACCTGCCCGGTCTGTCGGAGCCGGATGGAGCACGGGCAACGCCACCCCGAGCGGTTCGATATCCCCGAATGGGCGACCTGTACGGACTGTCGGTACCACTGGGAGTTCGAACACTCCTACGAACACGGTGCCGATTGAGACGAGGGGGACACTGATCACTGCTGCCGTCTGGCCGGATATGCGTTGTCTCGAAACAGCTACGAGAGCAAGAGCAGGGTGATAGTTCCAACACGCGAGCGGGATTCCGCAGTCAGTAATACTTCCAGTCGTCCTCACGGCTTCCCTGCACGACGCCGCTGTCTTCCTCACTGTCCGCCTCCTCCCGCTCGTCGGGCCAGCGGACGCCGTCGCCGATGAGACTCTTATACGCGAAGGCCCCCAGACCAACGAGTATCAGCAGAAGGACGATAGTTCCAGCGACTGCAGCCACCTGCCCGACGGATTCGAGCAGACCAGAGCCGAGCTGAACCGGAAACGGTACCATACATATTATTCGTGTTGGACGGGTATCACTGTTTCTGCGGCCCGGACGGTCTCGACGCTGTCGCTGATACCGTCTTGAGAACGGCGTTGTTCTCGGGAATGTCGTGGACCCTGACGGCGTCGGCCCCTCGTTCAGCAGCAAGCGCTGTCGTTGCCAGGGTCGGCGGCAGTCTGTCCGCTCCTGTGTCGCTCATGCCGGCAAACATTGACTTCCGGGAGTGTCCGACCAGCACCGGGCAACCGAGCGCGTGGAACTCGTGGAGTCGGTCGATGAGTTCGAACGATTCGGCGGCGTTCTTCCCGAACCCACAGCCGGGGTCGACGATAATCTGCTCGCGGTCGATGCCGGCTTGCTCGGCGAGCAGTATCTGCTCCGTGAGATCTCGAAGCACGTCATCGACGACATCGTCGTAGGTCACAGTCCGACCGAGGTCCACTGGCGCAGACAGACTATGCATCAGGATAACCGACGCGTCGTGATCAGCAACCACGAACCGCATCTCGGGGTCCGACAACCCTGACACGTCGTTGACGATGTCGGCACCGGCGTCCAGTGCTGCGTCAGCAACAGCGGCTTTTCGGGTATCTACAGAAACCGTGGTATTGAGCGATGAGACGGTCTCTATGACCGGGACAACGCGGTCAATTTCCGTTTCGATGGACACCGGCTCTGCCCCGGGACGAGTGCTCTCACCGCCGATATCGACGATATCTGCCCCGTATTCGATCATCTGTTCTGCGCGACTGATAGCAAGGTCCCGACGGTTGTACTCGCCGCCGTCGTAGAAACTGTCCGGCGTGACGTTGAGAATACCCATCACAGCGGCCTCCTTCCCGTCAAACGGTGGCGGGAACGACCTGTCAGACAGTGTGCGTTCGAGTTGCGTGGCAAGCTGACCGAGCCCAAGCCCTGCCGAAGCCAGTCGGTCACCGAGCTGTTGCAACTGTCCCGGCGTTCCCGACAGCGTCGTGTCGACGAGTTTCTCCGGCATCCCGACAGACGAACGGGTGCAGGTGCCACCGCAGTCCTCGAAAGCCTGTTTTACGATTTCTGCCTGGGCACGTCGCAACGTGATCGAAAGCATTTGCTGTCGGATTTCTGATTCACTTCCGACTCCAGCAGTCACTCCC
Source organism: Haloarcula sp. (assembly GCA_042219425.1). Classification (GTDB taxonomy): domain Archaea; phylum Halobacteriota; class Halobacteria; order Halobacteriales; family Haloarculaceae; genus Haloarcula. The sequence goes on from JBDGPY010000066.1 coordinate 4,113, forward strand.
ATCGACGGCTGTCGGTGGCTGTCCGTGGGAACGACCAGCCGGCTCCAGCGGTCCCGAGCCTCGGCAACTGCGTAGAGTGACCCGGCCACGAGCACGAAGTCGTCCGTGCCGGCCGTAGCGATTGCTCGTTCGGTTGCTTCGGGCACGGACTCGACCTGCCGTATCTGGGCTGCCTGCCCATCAAACGCGGCAGCGAGCGACCCGGTGCCTGCGGCTCGGTCGACTGACGGTCGCGCGGTGAAAGCCGTCTCGACGGCCGGAAGCGTCGCAATCATCTGCTCGTATTCCTTGTCCTGCATCGCGGCGAAGACCACGTGGAGGTCGTCGTACTCGTACCGCTCTATGAGTGTCGTCAGCGTCTCCATCGCACCTGGGTTGTGAGAGCCGTCGAGGACCACCATCGGGTCGGTCGACCGGATCTCGAACCGCCCCGGCAGTGTCGCGGCCCGCAGTCCCTCGGATACGGTTTCGGTGTCCACGTCGATGAGTTGTTGGGCCAGCGTCGCTGCGACGCCGGCGTTCTCCGCCTGATGCTGTCCGAGCAGTTTGAGGTTCGATTCGAGGGCCCAGTCCGGCCCGGTAAGTGCGATTCGGTTCTCGACGGCCGAGCGCATGCCGTTCTCGACGGCAGTGACGTCAGCCCCCTCACCACCGACGGTGATGGTGTCGGTAATCCCCTGGATCGCATCGAGGGCAGCGCCGGTCGTTCCCGTCACGAGCGGGGCGTCCTGCGGCGTGACCTGCGCTTTGTCGCGGGCGATCTCCTCGACTGTGTCGCCGAGCAGGTCGGTGTGTTCTAAACTGATGCTGGTGACAGCGCTTGCGACGGGGTCGACCGCACTCGTGGCGTCGTAGCGGCCGCCGATGCCGACTTCCAGCACCGCCACGTCGACATCTTCGACATCGAAGTGATAGAGCGCTAGCGCGGTGAGTACCTCGAAATGCGTCGGCTTGTCGTCCTCGGCAGCCAGTTCGTCGATACAGGGCTCAATCTGTTCGACGAACTCCGTCACTCGCTCTTTCGGTACCCGGCCACCGTTGACCGTGATCTGCTCCCGGAAGCCGTTCAACCCTGGCGAGGTGAACAGGCCGACATCTAGCCCGGCGGCTCTGAGCACACTCTCGGTCATCCGGGCGGTGCTTCCCTTTCCGTTCGACCCAGCGATCTGCACGCTGTCGAAACTGTCGGCCGGGTCACCGAGATGTGAGAGCATCCGCGCCGTCGTATCGGTCCCCAACTTGGGCCGACGACGCTGTAGCGACTGCAGGTAATCCGCCGACTCGTGGTACTGCATAACACAATTGGGCGGCGGCGGCCTGATTAATGTATCGCCAAGGCGAAGCTGTCTCGACAGCGCGTACCGGGGTAACAAAGCTAATTCGGGCTGAAATCGGTGAAAAACACCAATACCTGGGTCTAGAGCCGTGGTCGAGTACGCTCGCAAATTTCGATTTTGCGACCGCTGCCGTTCAACCTGCTGTCGGGTCGGGGAACCAATATCGTAAGTCGAAATACATGATGTGGCGTCTGTGGTTTGCCACGGCGTCACGAACACATCCTATTCCGGTCGTGTCAGGTTCACTAACATTATTACGACGGTGCAGGGAAGAGCTAGTCGAGATGTCTTCACAGGATGAGGAATCCGCGACCGAAGAGACACAGGAGCCGATTCCTACGGACTACGATATCGCCCAGTCGACCGATATGGAGCCGATCTGGGAACTGGTCGAGCCGTGGGGACTCGGTCTTGACGACCTCCAGTACTTCGGCGAATACACCGCGAAGGTCAAACAACACGCCATCGAGCGCCTCCGTGAACAGGCCGAAAACAGGGAGCAGAATCTCGTGCTGGTAACCGGGATGACGCCGACGCCGAAAGGCGAAGGCAAGACAGTAACAACTGTCGGTCTCGGGCAGACGCTCAACCACGTCGGCGAGGAAGCGATGATCGCCATCCGGGAACCCTCGCTTGGCCCGGTGTTCGGCGTCAAAGGCGGCGCAGCAGGCGGCGGCCGGTCGCAGGTCCTTCCGATGGAGGACATCAACCTCCACTTCACCGGCGACCTCCACGCGCTCACCTCCGCGCACAACCTCATCGCCGCGATGCTCGACGCGAAGATCTCGCAGGGCGACGACCTGGACATCGACATCAACAACGTCTCCTGGCCACGCGCGATCGACATGAACGACCGCGCGCTCCGGGAGACCGTCGTCGGCCTCGGCGGAAAGACCGGCGGGACGCCACGAGAGGACAGCTTCCTCCTTACCGCCGCCTCAGAACTGATGGCTGTGCTGTGCCTGGCGAGTGACCTGGGCGACCTCAAAGAGCGAGTCAGTCGCATCATCGTCGCCTACGATGAGGACGGCGACCCGGTCACGGTCGAAGATATCGAGGCGACCGGCCCGGCAACCATGCTTCTCAGGGATGCGATCAAGCCGAACGTCGTCCAGACCATCGAGGGGACGCCGGCGCTGGTCCACGGCGGGCCGTTCGCGAACATCGCCCACGGAACGAACTCGCTGGTCGCCGACAAGACCGCCTTCGGCATGGGCGACTACCTCGTCACCGAGGCCGGCTTCGGCTCCGACCTCGGGGCCGAGAAGTTCATGGACGTGGTCTGTCGCAAGGGTGATATGACGCCGAACGCCGTCGTGCTGGTGGCGTCGGTCCGCGCGCTGAAATACCACGGACTGGACCAGTGGCCGGTCGACTACGACGAGATCGACGAGGCCGGCGTCGAAGCCGTCGAAGCGGGCTTCTCGAACCTCGACAAGCACGCGACGAACCTCCAGAAGTTCGGCGTCCCGGTCGTCGTCTCCGTCAACCGCTTCCCGGACGACACCGACGCGGAGATTCAGGCCGTGCTGGACCACTGCCGTGAGGACCTCGGCGTCCGTGCCGCGGAGTCGAACGTGTTCTCCGACGGCAGCGAGGGCGGCGTCGACCTTGCGGAGAACGTCATCGAGGCGACCGAGGAGAGCAACGAGGAGGACTTCCGGATGCTGTACGACGACGATGACAGCATCAAGGAGAAGATCCACACCGTCGCGACCGAGATCTACGGCGCTGACGACGTGAAATACACCGGTGGCGCGCTCGACGACATCGAGCAGATGAACGCGCTCGACTTCGACGACTACCCGGTCGTCATGTCCAAGACCTTCCACTCGCTGAGCGACGACGCGAGCAAGAAGGGTGCGCCGGAGGGCTGGGAACTCGAAATCAGCGAAGTGTACCCGTCTGCCGGAGCTGGCTTCCTCGTCGCGCTCACGGCTGATGCGCTCACGATGCCTGGCCTGCCGGCCCGCCCAGCCGCGGCCGACATGGACATCGACGAAGACGGTAACATTTCGGGACTATTCTGACAAACCGGCTTCACGCCCCGCCTCTCGCGTTTCGCTGTCTCGGCTCTTAGTGAACACCGTTTGGCGTTCGACGAGCGGACGGCGCTCACCGCTCCGCGTTTGCGACTGCTTCGTCGAGCACCGCTTCGCCGGCCGCTTCTGTCGCGTCTGCCCGCTGTTTCATCGCTGCCACGAATGATTCATCGTCTATCATGTCGAGATTGGCCCGGACAGTCGCGACGGACGCCTGTAGCGCCGCCGCCGCGAGCAGCGCCCCGACAGCCGCGTCCGGGACAGCGACCGGCGTCCCCTTCGCAGTCACCGTGCGGGCGTGCTCAATGACAGCGAGACAGACCTCGGCCGTCTCCAGTGGCACCTTCGTCGAGCGTTTCGCGGCCGCCTGAATCCCGGCGTCGTCTCCGGACTCAAACGCGGCCCCGACCGCGTCGACCGCTCCCGCGTCCTCGTCGGCGAGGGTGAGCAGCCGCTCACGGCGGTCGGCCAGCGTGTCACCAACCCTGCTCAGCTCAGTAGCCGCTGCCTCTGTGCTGGCGGTGTGGATACAGACCATCTCACAGAGCGCCGCGCCCATCGCGCCGCCGACGGCCGCGACCGCACCGCCGCTCGGGGTCACCTGTCCCGACGCGACATCAGCAAGGAACTCGCCGATAGGCTGGTCCGCGAACGTCATCTGACGGGTGCAACGCCGGCCGTCTCTGCTGATCGACTGTCCATACCACGGCACTCTCGGCCCACTCGCCTAATGATTTCCCCGACGGTATTCGGTCTGCGTGGGCCATCTCGTCACAAAGGCTATGCCCAGACTGTGTCAAAACGGTGTATGGCGTCTTCGTACGAAATCGTCGAGCCAGCGACGGTACCGACGGCACAGTTCAACACCTGCGATACGGAGGTCCGGAAACTCACGGACCCGCTGGGCTCTACGGAGATGCGGGTGAATCAGATCATCGTTGAACCGCACTCCGTGACGACACCGCATACACACGACGGCCAGGAGGAGGTGTTCGTCGCCACGACCGGCGGCCAGATAGCCATCGAGGGTGACGTCCACGATGTCCCCGAGGGCGGGGTCGTCCGCGTCCACCCGGACACGGTCCGGAATCTCTGTAACCATACTGAAGAGACGCACGTCTGGCTCGCTTTCGGTGCGCCGCCGGTGGGAACCGTCGACAACTTCGGGGACTACGTTGTTGAGGAGTGAGTCGAGTCGGCCAGCGTCTCCAGTTTGTGTAGTCCTCTGAAGCCGACCACGACGCGGGCCTCCTCAAGCGACGGCTCAAACGGCTGGACTGCCGTCTCAGCGGCCGCTGTCCAGGGCGTCAGCAGCCGCAAATCCCTACTTGTGTTTGGTGGACCCGTCGTCGAGTCCACGCTCACGTTCCGGTGCCAGAGGAACAGGCAGAACCTTCAGACAGTCAACAGACTAACATGATGAGTTTTCTGCTGTCCGCTGGCGACGAACGACCACAGGACAGCAGACACACTAACGACTAGACCACTTGACTCCAGAATTCTGTCACGCAGGATACGGCCCCTAGCACTCAGCGGCTGTTGGGACCGTCGATATGGTGTCGAACCGACTCCCTGAACTGCGTGCGGTCCGCCTCACTGATTGTTCCGACGTACTCTCTGGTTGTCGTTTCAGTCTTCGTCTCGATGCCTCGCATTACTTCACACATGTGCGTTGCGGTCAGTTCGACGACGACTCCATGGGCGTCGAGTTCGTCGGCCAGACCGACTGCGATATCCCGCGTGAGCGTCTCCTGTGTCGTCAGCTGGCGTGACTGCCACCGGACGTATCGGATTAGCTTTGACAGCCCCACCATCTGGTCCCCGGGTTTATACGCCACATGGGCAACGCCCTGGAAAGGGAGCATATGATGTTCACACATACTGTGAAGCGGAATTCCGGTTTTGACGATGAGACCGTCGGTCTCCGCGTCGAAGGTACGCATGATCGGTTTCGACTCGGACCGAGTGCCTTCCGTCAGCGTCTCGAACATGTCCGGGACACGCCGACTCCACGTCTCCGATAGTCCTGCCGAACTGGGATCACGGCCAGCGGCTTCAAGCAGGAGGCGAGCGCCACGTCGCGCCTTCTCTTCGTCGAAGTCATCTGTTGGGTGGGTCGCAGTCTCGTGCTGCTGTGCAGGTTCCTGTTCCCGGGAATCCATTATAGCAAAACAGGAGCTCAACGTACAAAGTCTCTGTTCCCCACTAGTTCAGTACTGGAATAACAGTGGTAACATTGTGATTTCGTACTACAACGTATCAATGAATACAAATGTCGTGTAATATAGAACATTCAGTGAGTCCGCCTGCACGGTAGTAACCGCGTTTCTGTTGACCGACAGACCAGCCGCAACATGGTTTTCGTAACGTTAAGATTCAGTCAGATGCCAGCGCCTGAACGGTCTGCTGGGTCGCTGCCGATGCTGAACGGGCGAGTGCTGTCGCGTGCCAGTAGTCCGCAACGCTTCTATCGAGAGTGGACGCCGATATCTCTCCCTGATGATGCGTCAACCAACGGTCAGCGGCCATGACCTTGTGGCCGGCGTCGACGAGAATCGCCCGGACCAGTTCCGGTTGTGAACTCGATTCCAGAGCCGCGGTGAGTGCATCATACGCGGTCTGTCTGATATCTCGAACCGTTTTCCCATCCGATGGCCGGGCGAGTTCATCCGCCTCCCGCCGTGTCTGAATGCGGTCGATCGCTTGGAACCGGGCAAGCTGACTGTTCGCATCGACAACGGCGCTCGCGGGTCCGACGGCATCCGTGAGACGGCTGATACCGCTTTCGGCTTCCCAGCGGAGTTCTTCGAAAACTATCCGGCCCGGAGTGCGGTCGTCAGTGGTCGTTTCCGGCGGCAGGTCCGACTGTCTGTCGCGGATGTCCGCCAGCAGTGTCTTTGCTGCGGCGGTCAGTGTTTGCCTGACTGTCCCAGCATCAGCCGGGAGCGAGGCACCGAACTGCGCCCGGACGTGGCGAACGTCGCTCAGATACGCCCGGGCCGATTCGGCCATCTCCCCCCACTCGGCGACAGACAGCAGCTCCGTCTCCTCCCTCGGCATGCCATCCGTGTCAATGGCTCGCTCCAGTCCCGCTTCAATGCGGGCGTGGACCAGCGCCGCGCGCACCGGGTCCGCCCCGACGTATTTATGATCCTGCAGGGCTTTGCGGGCCGCAGACACGGTCCGGCTGTGTTCGTCTCGGAGCGGAGCGGCGGTACGACTGCTCTCGACGACACCCCACCCCGAAGCGGCGTAGCGGGCGTTTTCGCGAGCCCACCGCAACGACCGAAGCGCCATCACGTCGGTTCGGGCCGTCCGTGCATCATCGAGGCCGTCTGAGGCGGCGCTGGCAGCGTCCGTCAGGTGCTGGCGGATGTGACCGTTCGGGATCTCCTCCGGACCCAGTGGTGTGGGGAGCGTAGCCAAAAACGAGCGAACCCGCTTCCGCGCGGCGTCGAAATGGCTCGCTGCGATGTCGACCGGGATCGAAGGGGGTACCGGGGATTCCCGATCCTCGCCACGCGGGAGATCGGGCAGGTTGTAGGTATCGATAGTTGCGTCGCCTCCCCCACCCAGACTGTCGAGACTGCTACAGCCAGCGATAGCGCTGGCCCCAGCTAGGGCGAGCACACCACGCCGGGTCAGCCGAGCGGACTCCCCGCCTGTCTCAGACGCCTCGTCTGTCATGCCTGCTCACCACCTATCTGGGCGGATCGGTCACTACTCGGTGCTGGCCCGCCCCCACTTTCTCCTTCGGCATCGACTCGCTGCCTTTCGCAACGGTTGCCTCCAATGGAGGAGGAATAACTGGAGATGTCGTCTGCGCTGACTGTGTCGGGAATCCGGATGAACCACACCGCGTACACCTTGTTGCCTGCCGTGCAGGGTTCGTCGTAGGGTCGACTCACCCGACCGTAGTCGGTCGAGATGTTATCTATCGTCCAGCGGATCTGACAGAGCGTCAGTCGAAAGCACTCTTCTATCATCACATTCTGGACGTAGACGGTTTCGGTCTCGAAGTCAGTCTCATCGAGGAAGGTCCTGATTAGTGACCGGTCCGCGTCTTCGGCGACGGTGACCTGATCTGCTTTGGATGCCGTATCGATAATCTTGGACTCCAGTCGACGGGGATGGTGGCTTTCAGTTGGCCGACTGTCACCATCATCGAGCCAGACTGGCTGGCGGTCGGCGTCCAGACGCGTGACAACTGCATCCGGGTCAGATACTGATCCGACTCCTGAGTCACTCGAGTCGTTGTTTTCGGAAGCAGTGCGTGTGGATTCGTCGCGACCCTCGAAAATCCCACTACAGCCGGCTAGCACTGTCGCTAGCCCGCATGCGCTGTGGAGGAGGGTACGTCGAGTGGAGGGGACCATAGTGTGATTTCGCGCTTGTAATGTCAGGTATAAAGGTCTCGTGGTTGTTCAGATCGAACCATCCCTTCCAGAGATAGTTTCGAATACGGGACCCTACACCAGCAGACACTCATACACTCTCAAATATGGACTATATACTTCTATCTCTGACTCAACTGGTCTATATCCTCCATATATGGTTGCAGGTGTACTCATCTGAGACGTAGGCGCTACCAGAGCTGGATATGGCCACTGAATGGTTGGCAGCACCACCGATATCGCAACAAAACGGCTAAACCGGGTCGACGCGTTCTGGCAATAATGGGGCCAGCGCAGTCGAAAGTCGCACAGTTGATCGAAACGTACGGACTGGGGTCGATGGGCACGGAACTGGAACGTGCCTGGCTCGGGAACAACAGAGAACGACAGAGTCTCCGTGACCTCGCTGAGCGGTTCAATCAAGCCCTGCTTGTGGCTGCAATCCGCGATGCAGGGATGGACGTGATCGACGGCGAACCGTCGAACTTCTATCGACTCCTGACGGCTGACGACGTCAGTGCGGGCAAACGGATCGAAGCGCGGAACCGACTCGAGCGGGCCGGCGTCGATGTTGATACGCTGGAAAACCAGTTTGTCACGTACCAGGCGATTCGATACTATCTGACAGAGGTTCGTGGTGTGAGCTACGAATCCAAGCCCGGAACTGAACAGGTCGAGCAGGAACGCGGGACTATCGACCGCCTCCGCAGCCGCGTCGAGACAATTGTCCGGGACACAGTTGATCGACTGAACACCGCAGACAAGCTCACTGTCGGCGAGTATCGAGTGTTCGTGAGTATCGATATTCGCTGTCAGGACTGCGGGACGCGCTACAGCATCAGTGACCTGCTCGACCGTGGCGGCTGTGACTGTGAATGAGCGGTCAGTAGCTCCGGTCTGTGGAGACCCACACTCAGATCAGATATCCGTAATCCGGTTGTAGCTATCTGGGAGCGCCTGCGCGTCCTCGGGAAGCAACGCGACGACGAGATAGGACGGGAACTCCGCGAAATACTCGACAAGTGAGGCGATGCGCTCCGAATCGATTGCTTCGAGCGAATCAAGCAGCATGAATGGTACCTCCTCGTACACATCGTGGACGAGGTAGCCGGCGAGTGCGAACACCAGCCCGGTTACTTCCCGCTCACTCTCGCTCAGATGGCCGACCGTGTCCTCGTAGACAGTTCCGCTGTCGGTGCTCCTGATGACGTGGAGCGTGAACGTCGACCCCGTGACGCTGTCGTCGCTGTTATGGACCGGATCATCGGGTGTGTTGGTTCGTTCGAGCCAGATCCGTTCGATGTTGCTGTAATCGAGAATGTCAAGCAGGTCATCAATCTTCTCGTTGAACTGGTCGGTCGCCTCAGCTTCGAGACGGTCGATACGCGACCGAAGGTCGATCAGCTCGTCGACCACCTCTTCCCGTTGCGCGGCCAGTTCGTCGTTTCGGCGGATTTCTGACTCGATGTCGACGATCTCTTCGCTCACCTCGTCTCGTTCTGATTCGAGCCGGTCCAGTTCCAGTTCCAGTTCGTTCGCTTTCGTATGGAGGTCCAGCACCTCGTCGAACTCTTCCGTCCGGAGCGTCGTCACCCGGTCCTCAAGTTCCTCGACGCGGGCCGAGAGGTTGTTGCGTCGCTCTCGGAGGTCAGTAACGGTCGTCTGTCGTCGCTCGATTTCGGCGTCGACCTCGTCAATCGTCGCAGTGAGTTCCTGCGCTCGCGTTCGCGTGTCTGCAATTTCGTCGCGCTGGTCAGTCAGCTCGTTGAGTTCGTCTTCGATATCATCGATCTCCGCAACCGTCTCCTGAAGGTGGTCACGCATACTCTGGAGTGTCGACTCGATACGGTCCGGTTTCACTTGCGAGCCACAGGTCCAGCAGGTCGTCTTTGACCGCTTGTACAGCTGATCAGTGATGTCGCCCACGCTCTCGGGCTTTACCTCGATAGCGTCGGTCATCTCCCGGTGTTCGCCGGACAGCAGTTCCTCGTTGAACCCGATGACGTTCTGCAGTCGGGTGGTGTACTCTGAGAGTTCCCGCTTTCGCTCTCGAAGCCGTTCAATGTCTGATTCGAGCGCTTCGAGTCGTTCGTCCGGTGATTCCGGGAGCCCTGACCGTTCAACCGCAAGATTACCTCGCTCGTCGCGTAACGCCGCAATACTCTCCTGCTCCGACTGAATATCATCACGAACGCGTTTCAGTTCGGATCGAGTCGCCTGAAGTTCATCGAGAGCTGTCTCGAGTTCGTCCCTATTTTTCTGGGTCGTCTGGAAATCTACGTCCCGCTCGTCGATTCGTTCCTCCACGCGCTGGAGTTCGTCTCTGGTCTCGGCAATCTCGTCGCGCAGATCTGCCTGTTGCCGTTCGAGATCAGGGAGGTTGCGCTTGAGCGACGCGATACGGTCGAGTTCCTCGTCGATCTCTTCCTTTCGCTGTTCGGCCGCCCGTATCTGCCGGTGGATAGACGCCACGTCGACTGGCCGCATAATTATCTCTCGGAGGTCGTCACCCCGTTCGACGGCTCGTCTGGCCTCGTTGTCTTCGAGCAGGAACGCGAACAGGTCTGCAACAGTCGGGTCGGTGAGAAGGCCGAAGCCAGATCCGGAAACCCCTTCGGCAGTTCTGGTTATTGTCCGGGTGTACGTCTCCTCTCCCAGTGAGAGCTCAACGTGCCCCTGGTCGGCGTCACCTTTCACGCTCGCCCAGTCGCTCCCGTGGGCGGCCATCACCGCCTGGAGAAACGACGTCCGATTGGTCGCATTCCGGCCTTGAAGCACTGTCACTCCTGGTGGGACCTCGACTGTCGTCTCGTCGATCCCCCCGATCTTCTCGACGATGACGGTCGCCACCTCCCCGGATACCGAGAGTGAACCCATATTTCGATGTGGGCGAGTAACGGGTATAAGCACTATGGCGCGCGTGGTACCGTCCATTCGGATTTGCATCACAATAGTTGCCGTCGGCTAACAAGCATATGTCTGTTATTTAGCTGATATCGCGGACCTGATTCCGTGCAGAAACAATCGCGCAAATACAGATATCAGGCAACTTCGGTAAATAACACACTCAAACGTGTACCTTTATATCTCCCAATGGGTGTAGCTGTCGATGTCGTTGACCATGACAGAGCAAAACCGGGCCGAGAGTGCGCTTCGCGCTCACGTAACCTCCGTCAAGGAGGACCTGATGACTGGCGTATCGTTCATGATTCCCTTCGTGACTATCGGGGGTATCTTCCTCGCCGTCGCGTACGCGATAGGGGACACACAGGCAGTGTTCGAGAACACCGGCTCGGCAGGCTGGTTCCTCGCCCAGATCGGCGTGGCCGGGCTGACAATTATGGTGCCGATTCTCGGCGGATACATCGCGTATGCCATCGCCGACCGTCCGGGACTCGCCCCGGGATTCCTGCTGGCATACATTCTCCAGCAAGGGAACGTCGTCGCCGAAGCGGCGACAGTAATCGGTATCTCCGGCGGCGAAGCCGGTGCCGGCTATCTCGGCGCAATCGTCGCTGGGCTGCTGGCCGGGTACGTCGCGCGTTTCTTCAAGAACCTCGACGTCCCGGAGTTCATCCAGCCGATGATGCCGGTACTGCTGATCCCTGTCGCGACGATGGCGGTTCTGACGCCTATCATGCTGTTTGTCCTCGGCGTCCCCGTCGCACTCGCTAACGAGGGTCTGACTTCCTTCCTGCAGTCGATGCAGGGAGGTCAGGCTATCGTCGTCGGCCTCATCCTCGGCGGAATGATGGCCTTCGACATGGGTGGCCCGGTCAACAAGGTCGCCTACGTGTTCGCAACCGGGCTCATCACCGAGGAAATCTACGCGCCCATGGCCGCAGTGATGATCGGTGGGATGATTCCGCCGATCGGCCTCGCGCTCTCTAACTTCATCGCCCCGCACAAGTACGCGGCCGAGATGTACGAGAACGGCAAGAGCGGTATCGTACTCGGCCTTTCGTTCATTACTGAGGGTGCGATTCCGTACGCGGCCGCAGATCCGCTGCGCGTCATCCCGGCTATCGTGGCCGGTAGCGCGGTGGGCGGTGCGACCTCGATGGCTCTCGGCGTTACGATGCCCGCGCCCCACGGCGGTATCTTTGTGATTCCGCTGTCGAACCAGCCGCTCGCATTCCTGGGCAGCATCCTGCTGGGGTCACTCGTGACGGCTGTTGTTGCGACGGTTATCAAGCCGGACTTCGAGGATCGCGTCGACACCGGGGCGGAGACGAGCAGTACGCAACCGACGGACGACTAACTACGGAGGCTACAATGACAGACGCTATCTCAGCGGACGATATTGAAGAACTGATTCCGGCGAACCACATCTCGCTGTCCGAGCCACCAGCGGAGAAGGAGGCGTGTATCGAGTCCCTGCTTGACCTGCTGGTCGACAGTGGCAGGGTCGAAGACCGCGAGCGCGCACTCGAAGCACTGCTAGAGCGTGAATCGGAGACCACCACGGGCGTCGGGATGGGAATCGGGATTCCACACGCGAAGACAGACGCTGTGAGTCGCCCGTCGCTCGCGTTCGCTCGCTCTCAAGAGGGTGTCGATTTCGGCTCCATGGACGGCGAGCCCGCGACACTCATCTTCATGATTCTTGTCCCGGAGGCCGGTGGCGAGGAGCACCTCAACATTCTCAGCTCCCTCTCCCGTGCCTTGATGCACGACGACGTTCGGGACCGGCTCCACGCAGCTGCGGACGAGGCGACCATTCAGGACGCGCTCCGGGAGGCCATCGCATGACGGTCGAACGCACTGTGACGATTGTTCCGGAGGCCGGCCTTCACGCGCGTCCGGCGTCAGCGTTCGTCCAAGCCGTTAACGACCACGAGGCCGAGGTCTCGGCAGGGCGTCCGGACGGTGACCTCGTCCAGGCGGCGAGTATGATCGCCGTCACCAGCCTTGGTGTCGGACAGGGCGACGATATCAAGTTGGTCGCCGACGGCCCGGACGCAGAAGCCGTACTCGACGATCTAGAACGCATACTAACAACACCGGAGGCAGAACTGGAAACTGACGATGGCTGAACACATGCTCCACGGGACCGGTGCCACGCCGCGCTCCGGCGTCGGAACGGTTGTCTGGTACGGTCGCGACATCTCGCTCCCGGACCCAGACGACGTTGAAGTCGATCCCGAGACAGCAGTCCGGCGGTTCGCCGAGGCGGTCGACACCGCCCGCGCTGAACTGGAATCTGAGCGTGAGGCGACCGCCGAACGCGTCGGAGAAGACGAGGCCGCTGTGTTCGACGCGCACATCCAGTTTCTCGAAGACCCGACTATCGAGGACGCCGTCGAGACGATGGTCGGCGACGGGCTCCCCGCACCGAACGCCGTCGACGCCGCGTTCGGCGAACACATCGAGCAATTCGAGGGGATGGACGGCCGGATGGCCGAGCGCGCGGACGATCTCCGGGACGTGCGCGACCGACTTCTCCGTCTGCTGACCGACGGCGAGCGAGTCGACCTCGGTGACCTACCTGAGGGAAGCGTCGTCCTCGCCGAGCGGCTGACACCCAGCGACACGGCGCAACTCGACCCCGAACGCGTCGCCGGGTTCGCCACGGTCACTGGCGGACGGACATCCCACGCGGCGATTTTCGCCCGGTCGCTTGCGCTGCCAGCGGTCGTGGGTGTCGGCGACAGGCTCGACATCGTTGAGGGCGGAACGGAAGTCGTTATCGACGGCGACAGCGGCGAGGTGCTGGTAGCCCCTGACGACGCCGAGCGAGCGGCCGCAGCAAGCGATTCGGGAGCCGCTGTCGTCGATGCGTCTGTCGAAACTACTGACGGACGACATGTCGAAGTGGCGGCAAATATTGGCCAGCCGGCAGAGCTGGAACCCGCAGCAGAACGGGGTGCTGATGGCGTTGGCCTCTACCGGACCGAGTTCCTTTTCCTCGATCGGGAGACGCCGCCGTCGGAAGACGAGCAGTACGAGACCATCCGGGAGGCGCTCGACATGTTCCCGGATGGGCGCGTCGTGGTCCGGACACTGGATATCGGTGGCGATAAACGCATTCCCTATCTCGACCTGCCGGAAGAAGAAAACCCCTTCCTCGGGGAGCGAGGAATTCGGCGCTCGCTCGCTCCGGATTCGGATCTGTTCGCCACGCAACTCCGTGCGCTCCTGCGCGCTGCTGCGGACGGAGCGGGAGACCTCGCCATCATGTTCCCGCTAGTCGCGACGGTCGAGGAACTCGACGCTGCACTCGACGCACTGGACGCAGCGGCGGCCGACATTGAAAATCACGACGCCGTTGATCCCGAAGTCGGCGTTATGATAGAAACGCCGAGTGCCGCTTTCATCGCCGAAGAACTCGCCGCACGAGTCGATTTCCTCTCTATCGGGACGAACGACCTCACGCAGTACGTCATGGCTGCCGACCGCGAGAACGAGCGCGTCGGCGACCTGCACGATCCCACTCATCCGGGTGTCCTCCGTGCTATCCATCAGACAATTACCGCAGCCCATGCGGAAGACGTCTGGGTCGGGATGTGCGGCGAGATGGCCGGCGACCCCGATTTGACGGAGCTACTTGTCGGTCTCGGCCTCGACGAACTCAGCATGAGCGCCGTGACGATTCCGGATGTCAAGACAGCTGTCAGCGAAACTGAGTACAGTTCCGCGAGCGAGCGCGGGGACCGCGCCAGACTCGCCGCAACGCGAAGCGAAGTCCAGACCACACTAGACACATGAAACTCGTCGCAGTCACCTCCTGCCCGACTGGGATCGCACACAGTCAAATGGCAGCAGAGAACCTCGAACAGACAGCCGAGGAACAGGGTCACGATATCAAGGTAGAAGTACAGGGAGCGATGGGCGCGGAGAACGAACTCTCTGACGCGGACATTAAAGCCGCCGACGCAGCCATCATCGCCTCAGATACATCGGTCAGCCAGGACCGATTCAGCGGTGTCCCGCTAATCAAAGGCACCGTCAAGGACGCCGTTAACGACGCCGAAGGAATGATCGCTGATGCCATCGAGGCCACAGACGGCGACGCGCCGGACACCCAGACTGAATCTGACGGGCCCGATACCACGGATACAGGAACCGACCAGCAACGCCGTCGCGGCGGTGACCGCTCGAAGAGCCTTGTTGCGCGACTGAAGCGTCTGTTCAGTTGAGACGCACCGATCCCGCTGATTGGGCACCGCTATTCGGTGAGCGCAGTTAGTTCCTCTCTGAGCGTGTCGGCTATTTGCCCCCTGTCGTAGTTCGACTTGACGTGGTGATATCCGGCGGTTCCCATGGAATTTTCCCGTTCCTGGTCCGCAAGCGCCGCCTCGATGGCAGTCGCGATGGCTTCAGGCTCTGTTTCAGCGTGCACTCCGCCGCCGGAATTGGCCACGAACCGCCGGATTTCCCCCCGGCCGGTCACGACTATGGGCACCCGACACGCAAGATACTCATACACTTTGGTCGGCATGGCGTAGGCCAGTTCTCCCGTCGGCCGCAACGGTGCCAATCCGACAGCGGCGTTGTTGATGACTGCAGGGACCTCCTCACGGTCGACGAGGCCCGCGAACCTCACTGTCCCATCGAGGTTCAGTTCGTCGGTCACCTCTCTGAGCCGCGACCGCTCGTCGCCATCGCCGACGAGGAGCAGTTCGACATCGTCCCGTGCCACGTGCTCCATTGCACGGATGCAGGGCTCAAGCGCCTGGGCACTCCCGATATTACCGGTGTACACTATCGTCGGTCCAGAACCGGATCGAACCGGCGTCTCGGAGCCGATGTCCATCGGCCTGAACAGGTCACAGTCCACGCCGTTTGGAATATGCCGGATCTTGGACTCCAACCGCTCACCGTACGTCTCACAGATGGCTCCGCCGAGCTTTTGCGTGGTAACCGTTACTCTGTCGGCGGTCTGCAACACAAGTCGTTGAAACCTCCGGCTCACACGGACCAGCACGCTGTCCTCCGAAATGTACCCTAGGGCCACGGAGTTCTCGATCCACAGGTCCCGAACGTCGACGACCCAGGGGATGCCAAGCAGGGCACTGGCAAAGCCGGGAATGCCAGTCGTGATCGGCGGCGTGGATGTGATGACCACGTCAGTCTGGCGGTGGTTGGAGAGGATCCAGACCGCTGCATGGAACGCGAAAATAAGATAGTACAGCGACCGTGAGAGCAGTCCCGGATTCTCTCGTCGGGGCTGCCACGACCAGAGTCGCCGAACCGTAACGCCCTCGTCGTCACGCCGGGTACACCGTTGCCAGCTCATGGGGAAGTTTCCGGGTGGATAGCACGGCGGGGGCGACAGCACCGTCACCGCAGTTGCTTCGTCTGTGAGGTTCACCGCTGTGTCGTGGATCCTAGAGGCGTTCCCTCCTTTCTCCGGCGGGTACCGCTGTGAAACGATGACGTACTGTGCCCGCTCGCTATTCATCGGAAATTCTCAGTTCACTGTCGCTCGGAAACAGTCGGAGCCCTGTCGATATCGGTGGACCATCGGAGTGGTGCTGGTCAAAACCTGTCCTCCATCGCATTGATTACCGGAACAAACCGGGAAGACGCGTATTAGTATCCGTTCGATACTTCTACGGAAGCCATCGTAGGAAATGACTGAGCGTTCCAACGCGGTGTTATTGAGTCTCTACTCGGGCTGTAGGGTATTCTAAACGGTATCGATGATGAAGGGACATTTCAACTCCATTACCGTACGAGTATCCAGTGCTTACTTCCCGGCTGCCAAATTCACACGCTGTAGTTCAGATAAGAGAAGTCGTATTCGTGAAAGGGAGCCAGTAGGTGAGAGATATTTTTATACCCCGACCTCGTCAATTGAGTAACAAATGCCGACACGTCGGCAACTTCTCAAATCGGGGATGTTCGCCGGGATTCTCGGTGTAGCGGGCTGTCAGAGCTTTCAGGGAAGCCAGCGACCCCGGGAAACTAACGTAACTGAGACGCCGGGACAGGATTCGACTCAGTCGGCACAGACTCGACAGTCGACGCAGACTTCGACGGACTCTTCACACCACGACATCCGGGACTACGGGGCAAGGGTGGATGGGGAGACGGACGATACGGGTGCCATCAACGACGCGTTGGCAGCCACGGGTCCGGGAGAGACAGTCGTGTTTCCGGCCGGAAAAACGCGGGTCTGGGCCAATGAGCGCGGCGCGATAACGCTGGATGGGTCAGTTGCGGATGATGTCACGATCACTGGCGCAGGTCGGTCCACGGTCGTCGAGTTGCTTAGCACGAACGATTCGCGAAACCAGTGGTGTTTCGGTATCGACGGATCCGGGAGCCCGATCCGCGGATTGACGATCCGGAACATGCGCATCTCCGGCAATAAACATGAGAATTCGAACCGGTCAGCCTTCGGAATAAACATGTATCCGGGCGGGACCGGACACTCGATACTAATCGAGGACATCGAGACCTTCGACAGCTCGGGCAAGGGGCTATCAGTCAACGGGGGCGAAATCCGACTCAACCGGATCACCAGCCACGGGAACACCGGGCATGGGATCAATCTGAAGGGCGCGAACACCGAATGGGGCTCCGTTCCGGTCACCGTGACCAACGCCGTCTGCGTTGACAACGCCGGAACGGGAATCGACCACAACGAGGGGTCTGCAAGTATTGATGGGTTCTGGCTGGAGAATAACGCGGGCGGAAACAAAGTTACATCGAAAGCCAAGGAGTCCTGGTGGCGAAACGGGACCTTCCTGCGGAACGGCATCGGCGGGTTTCGGTACAACGGTCCGGTCGAGACGCAGGATTACAATCCGATGCGGATCCACCTCGATGACCTCCTCTCGGTGGAGAATCACCACTCGGGCTTTTACTTCGCCGGTGACGTGCGATACGACATCGGGACGATCGTCGCACGGCGGAACAACACGGGCAATGAGGACAGAGGCAACGTCCACATAACGGGCCAGGCCGACATCGACGCCGAGGCGATATACTCAGAAAACGCGCTGCACGGGTACGGGCTGTTTTACTACTCCGATAGCAATTCGAACGCCGAACTATACCAGCATACGGGCAACCCCGAAAAGAGCATCGGGGGGAACCTCAAAAACCTGCAACTCGAAGAATCAGTTGAGGGTGCCGCGCCGGATATCTCCACTCCATCGAAGTCGGATCTCGGTGCTGCCTTCCACTGAGCGTCGCCCTCGCTGTTTTCACCGGTCACGGGACAACGCACGGAGGCGGTTCGTGTATCAGGTAGTATCCGTGACTGAGCGAATGTAGGCCTCGTAGCGATCTGCGCCCGCCTCGGTAGAGAAGTGTTCGGCGCGTGCGTGACTCTTCTCCGCAGGCATCGGGGCCTCCAGTGCGTTTTCGATGCCCGCCGCGAGTTCGGCCGGTTCTCCGACCGGCGTGAGCCGTCCGTACTTCCCGTCCACGAGTATCTCACGTGGTCCGTATCGACAGTCTGTAGACACGACCGTACACCCGCAGGCCAACGCTTCGATGAGAGCGGTCGGGAGTCCCTCCGACTTCGACGATAACACGAATACGCTCGAGGACTGCATGTACGGGTACGGATTATCCCTGTACCCCGGAAAGGAGACGCGCTCAGCCACCCCCCGGTCACGTGCAAGCTGCTCCAGACGGTCACGCTCCGGTCCTTTGCCGACGATGATGAGCCGTGTCTCCGGTCGCGATTCAGTCACCGATGCGAAAGCCCTGATCAGCGTCGCGTAATCCTTGACCGGTTTCAAGCGTCCGACACTCACTATCGGTTCGACATCCGGGTTATCGAGCCACCGGTGTTCGGTCGGTTCATCCGCCTTCGACCGAATGGACTCCACGTCGACCGGATTGTGGAGAACAGTCGGTTCCCCAGGTGCGAGAGCGGTGTTGTCAACGACGCTCTCGGCGACGCCCTCTGAGACGGCGATTACGTCATCGGCGAACCGATACAGTTGCGCCGCGAGCGTGCCCGTCACTCTGTCTTTGCGGGTCTGATACCTGTCGAACACGCTGTGTTCCGTGACTGCGATGTGTACGTCTTCAGCCGCGAGTCCGCCGGCCAGTATCGCTGCGACGTTCGTGTGCGTCCGGCTCACGAACAGCACCGCTGGCTGAGCCGTTTCGAGATACGTGGCAAGCCGGCCGACGCCAGAGAGGACACCGAGGGTGGGCACATCTGGCAGGCCCAGTTCAACCGTGTTGACGACATCGTCTATCATCGGCACGAACTCGCCCTCAAGCTCACCAGCCACGAGGGTAACCTCGTGGCCGCGCCGGGCCAGACTGTTAGCAATGGTGACCGTGACGCGCTGTGCGCCACCGAAGTCGGGGGCCGGTGTGAAGAACGCGACCCGGGGAAGCTCGCTGGCCTCTTGGATCCCGTCACTCGGCGAAAATTGTGTCTTCTGGCTCATACTCAGCCCTCCCGTCTGTCCGGTTCGAACGCCGCTGTGCCACCGGAATTTACACTCACCGTCGGTCCGTCTCTGGCCGAGCAATGGCTGTGATCGTCACCTGTCATGCCTTCGTGGGCAGCCCATTCGAACGCGATACCGCCCCGGAGAGACATTCGCGTGGCTCTGACTGGCACCTGTCATACGTGGAGTATCCGACAGTCTCGTATAGTAATATATTCATTACTGCGGCGTCCTACACGAATTTCTGTTAGCGAGTCCCTGTTCGTTGAAATCCTGCGCAAGGAGCGATCACTGTCCCCGCCGGCCCGCTCAGGAGGGTATAACAAAGGGGTGTGGCTGTCTCCGTGGCCCGTATGCGCCGGAGAACACGGTCCGAAGGGGCTTGCTCCAATCGCCGCCGAGCCGACCCCGAAGTGATCAGATCCCACCCGATCGATGCGGACGGCGGCCGTCATTGCCGTCACGGAGGGATGGTTCGTGAGTGACCGCGTCCTGGCGATCGGGCCACGGTCGCCGCCGATTACAGGCCCCGGATTGAAAAACAAGTACATCCAGCAGGGTCTGGAGAACCACGGGCTGGAGGTCCACTGGGTGAACACGCTGGAGCAACGGCCACGAACCGTCTTCGACATACTGCGGAACGCGTTGACCTACGACGCGTATATCCTGAGTGCCTCCACGAAAGTCCGCCTCTGTATCGCCCCCGTCCTGGCTCCGAAACTCCGCTCTCCAGCGGTCAACGGTGCGCTATTCCCGGCCGGCGGAGAGTTTGCCGAGGAGCTGGCTTCGCTCCCGGCATCGGTCCGAGAGTTCTACGTCCGGACATTCTCGCTGTTCGACGGCATCTACCCGCAGACCGACGCGCTGGCTGGCAAACTCCAGAGGCTATTCGGTCAGGGGACGGCGATCAGGACGGTCCCGAACCTGCGTCCGATCCCGAAGACATCCCCGGTACGCGACAGTGATCGGGAGCCTCAGGATCGTCCGTTGCGGTTGGCATACGTGGGCCGGGTCAAAGCGTCGAAAGGACTTGACGACCTCCTGGAAGCGTTTTCGACGGTTCGCGAGCGGGGGGTCAACGCGGTGCTTGATATCTACGGCCACTTCCTCCCAAACGACTCCTACAGGGAGTCGTTTCTGGAGACCTGTAGCCACACCGCCGGGGTCAGTTTCCGCGGCAAACTCCCGAACGAGGCCGTCATCCCGACGCTGCGGGACGCGGATGTCTTCGTTTTCCCGACCGTGTACGACGGCGAGGGATTCCCGGGCGTACTCGTGGAGGCCTTTGCTGCCGGCTGTCCGGTCATCGCAACGGACTGGAACTACAACGGAGACATCGTCACGCCTACTGTCGATGGCTTGCTGTACGACCCCCATGACGTGGAAACGCTGGCTGGTCACATCGAACGTCTCGCGACCGACGCCGAGACCCTCGAATCCATGCAGCATAACGCCTACCGGACAGCCAAATCATACAGCGTCGAACGCGTTAGCGACCGAATCGTCGACTACCTGACTGAGGCCGGCTGGACATTCTCCCGGTCCGTCCACTGACATGGTCAGGCGGTAAACTCACTGGTCAGATTGTCCCGATGGGCGGTACGTATGGCCTACTAAACTACCTGGGAGACGTTGTGCCGTCTACACGATGGTCGTCAACTCAGTGAGTCTGGCATACTGCTATGGCTGTCGGAACGCCGGTGATTTCGCTATCAACCAGGGATCGATAGAACTCCTGAGCCGCACGCTCCCGGACGCGGACTTCGCCGGGGTATCACGGTTTTCGGAGGAATCAGAGGAGTTTCACCGGCTCGTAGAAGCATTCGACAGAACTTGCGTGCCGGACCAGCTATCCGGGGGACCGGTCACGTATGACCCCAAGTCCCAGTCGCGGGTCGAGCAGTTGTTCTCCCTCGTCGGCAGCGGCGTCCGATACGGCGCTGACATGACCGGGTTCGCTGACGACGCATCGTTTCACTCGACGCTCTACCGACAGATCGCGAACTCCGACCTGTTGCTTTTCAACGGCGGCAACGCGATCCACTACTCGCCGAGTCACCAGAGCATCGCGTATCTGCTCGCTATCCTGTATCCCCTGCACGTCGCGCGCCGGACACAGACCCCGTACGCGATACTTCCACAGACAATATTCGGCCTCGAAGGGCTTGGGAAGCGCCTGGTCGTTCCGATACTGAACGACGCCGAGTTCGTCATGACCAGGGACGACGAAACCTTCCGATACCTGTCCAGCTTCGGGCTCGAAACGTCGCTCATCAATGCCCTCGATACGGCGTTTCTGAACGGGACACCGGACGCGTCTGGAACTGAGACCAACGAGCCGTCACGCATCGCTGCGGTACCACGGTTCTCCACACTGGGGGACACCGGGGAACTGGGCGATACAGTCGAACGGATGGAACAGACGTTCCTGAACACCCTCGAATCGATGGTCGAGGAGGGACACGACGTTACCCTCACTGTCCAGACGGAAATGGACGCCCGGTGGGCGGCGGACAACCGTGATCGGATTGCAGCGATGGGCCTGAACTACGTTGAGGACTACGACCCGCAGGCGCTTCGAGACCACTACCGGCAGATGGACCTGCTCGTCACGATGCGACTGCACGCCGGTATCTTCGCCCTGTCGGTCGGCACACCGACGGTAGGCGTGTATCGCCCCGAATGGGGACCAAAAATGCCGGGCACGTTCGAAACGCTGGACATCGGTACCTACGCGATGACCTGGGAGGAGGCGTCAGAGGAGACGCTCCGGACCGCAATGATCGATGCACTCGACGAGGCTGACACTCTGTCGGACCATATCGCATCCAACGTCGACGTACGGAACAAACAGATGGCCAGCGACTTTGCTACGGCGGTCAAGCACGTCTCCCAGTAGCGGACTACCGTGGTTGGATTACCCCCGGATACCCCGATAAATCATCAGGAGGTTTTTGCTGATCCCCCAGTCGAACTGCCATTCGAGTACCAGTGCAGTGGCGGTGTAGATGAGTACGCCTGCCGGAATGAGAAGGAGCAGTTCAAACACTGCGGGCACGTCTATACGCGCTCGGGCGTACCAGAGTATCCCAAACATCGTGACAGAGGCCACGAACGGATACACATACTCCCTGTAGAGGTCGATGGACCGCAGCTCCGTCAGGCGGGCGGTGAGATAGATGTCGATTGGGAGTATTGGGAACACGTACACCCCGGAGATCACCAGAGCTGCGCCTTCAATCCCCCAGCGCGCCGTCGCAGGCCAAATCAGTATCGCAACGAGGATGACCCGAAGTCCGGACGTTTTCACGATGTAGTCCGGGCGGTCGAGCGCCTTCCAGACTTCGCCGTAGTTCCCGGTGATGGCGTGTGCGAGTCCGTAGACGGTGAGAAGCTGCATAGACAGTATGATTGGGGTCCACTGGTCGCCCAGGACCGTGGGCACAAAACTCGGGGTGACCAGCGCAATGCCAAAGGACATCGGAAACGCGAGGAAAGCCACGAACCGCGTCGACTGCAACAGCGCGTTCTGTAGTTCCGCGGTGTCCCCCTGGACTTGCGAGTAAGCGGGGAAAGTGACCTGCGAGACGATCTGGGACATCTCAGTCGCCGGCATATCGGCCAGTCTGTACGCGTACTGGTAAAACCCCAGCGCGGTCGCCGAGAGGAACCACCCGACGAAGGCGTCATCGCCCTCTCGGGCGACCCAGTAGATGATCGAGGCACCGGTCATCCACTTCCCGAAGCTGATGAGTTCCCTCGCCGCCTGCAGGTTGAACGTCGGGCGGGGCCGGTAGTCGTGCAGGACATACGATAGGAGCGTCTTGAAAACCGGCCTGCTGAGTGACCCTGCGACCAGCGCCCACACCGTCGGCGAGTACAGAACGTAGAGCACGCCGACGAGAAACTGTGCGATTGAACCGCCGGTGTTGTAGAGGAAATCGCGGTGAAACTCCAGATCCTTCTCGAAGTAGACGATACCCGGGTTGCGTAACCCCGCGATGAGCGGAATGAACCCGATGGCCCGGATGACGGGTGTCGCCCGGGGTTCACTGAAGAAGGCGGCAATAAACGGCGCGGCGACGAACACGAAAGCGAGAATCAGGAAACCACGTGAGATTTCCAGCAGCCACGTGGTGTTGAGGTAGCTGTCAACGTCACTTTCCTCTTTCTGGATGAGTGCCGCATTCAGTCCGATGTTCGTGAACCGCTTCGTTGCTGAGAGCGTCAGCAGCGCGACCCCCATGATGCCGAACTGCGCCGGCGTGAGTATCCGTGCCAGGACGATCAGCATTAACACCTGCAGGAGGCGACCTGAGATGTTGGTGAGCGTGGCCCAGATACCGCTCTTAATGGTCCGCTGGAGGACTGTTCCCGTAGGAACGAGACTGTGAAGGAGCTTCCGTAGTCTGTCTTTCATACGTATGTATCAGCTGCGAATCGGGAAGCGCACCACACCGGTTCCCGCAATCGATTACCGATTGCTATCCCCACAGTGGTTCTTGTTATATCGTCATTACTTGGTCGGTCCACCGTAGTGTGGTTTGTCTGTCCAGAGCGACCCGGTCACAAGTCACCACCGCTCCAGCGCGCTCTTGGCGAAAAACTGCGCGAGTTCGACCGTCGAAGGTGGGTTGTACACCGGGCCGAGGTCGTCGACGTACATCGGCTCACTCTCTTCAGACCGGATATTTTCGACCGCCTCCGTGAGTAGGTTGGTGGAATTCGTGTACAGTCGCTCACGGACCGCCCCCCAGCTCCGACAGTCGTCGATGTCGACCTCCGCGTAGGACTGGATGACGCCCGCGTCGAGTTCGTCCCGCAGGGATTGTACCATCATGCCGGCCGTTTCCTCGTCGCGCATGAACTCCCAGAAGCCGGCCGGCCCACCGCGATACTTCCGCGGGTCGCCGTGGTGGTAGCTGAGGACGCCGTATTCCGTCGCCGTGAGGATGTCTCCCTCAATCAGGCCGAACCCGCGGCGGAAGACGAGATCGGACGTTGCGGCGATCCTGTCGACGACTTCACTGGGGAGTCGGTTCCAGAGTCCATCCACTTCGTCCGGGTACGTTCGGATGATGTCGGAATCCTCCACGGTGGGTATCTCCGAGAGATGGATGTCGTCTTTGTACGTGGGGGGTGAGCCGTCGTCGAGCTGTGACAGGAGGACGCGAAACGCTGCGTACGCCGGGTACTTCCGGCCTCGTTTTACGTTTCCGCTCCCGAGGGTGCCCGAATCCTCGTTGACTACAACGAGAGATATTTCGGTTTCGGTCTCTGCGATGAGTTCTTCGAGCGCCTCTGCGACCCACCGGTAGACGTGCTCACCGTCGACGAGGAGACACAGTCGCAGCGGGCCATCGCTCAGTTCGCTTTCCCCCGTCCCACCACGGTCGAGCGGTCGGTCCCGGTCCGTATCGAGTGCCAGCAGCGCGTCGGCGAAGAACTTGGCCGCCCAGTTCGGATACCGGAAGAAAATATACTTCCCGAACAGCGGATACGAACCTGGCAGTCCACCGCGAACGTCGTCGGCTGCATCGAGCGGCTGGTGCCGTTTCAGGAACTGGACTGCCGTCCGGGCAGCGCTCTCGTACTGCACCTCACCTGTGCGTTCGAAGAGCTTCGCCCATATGACTGCCATTTGGGCGTTGCCCGTCAGGCAGTGATACCAGCTATCCGACCACCGTTTGTCGAACTCGCCTTTCAACACGCCCGCTGCGGACTGGCGGTCGAGCAGTATGTCCGCCGTCTGCTTCCCGCTCTCGTATATCTCCTCGTCATCGAGTAGCCTTCCGCCCTCCAGTAGTCCGCGGATCGTATATGCTATCGTGTGCAGGAACGGCGTCCCGTCGGCGTCGAACCCTGCCTGCTCGAACCAGCCGTTGGACCGCTGGTTATCAACGACCCACTCGAGGTTCCGCCGTGCCGCCTTTCGGTATTCGGGTACATTTTCGTCGAGGAGGCTCTCACCAACGAGAAGCGCCCACGCGACGCGTGAGGTGTACACGTGCGGGCAGGAGTTGTAGTCGTGTGCAGCCCAGTGTCCCGTACTCGACTGCGCTTCGACCAGCCAGTCACAGGCATCCCGCACAGCTGTCCGGAAGCGTTCGTCCCCTGTTCGTTCAGCTGCAGTTGCCAGCCCTAGCACGATCTGGCCCGTGTTGAACGCGTTTGGCTCCCCCTCCGTCCCCGTTCCGCCGGGGAAGCTCCCCTGTTCGTGTTGTGTCGAGAGGGTCCACTCCGCCATATCGAGGGCCCGCGCTCTCCGCTCGGTGTCGTCATACCGGTCCGCGTACGCGAACAGCGTCGGGATCAGATACCCAGTCGTTTCGGGATACGGGTCCTCCCAGCCGAGGAAGAGATTGTATGTGGCTGCCGAACCGCCGTCCGGGGAGATGTCCTGACTGTGGCAGATCCAGTCGATGGTCGCATCGAGATGTACCTTGTCCGACTTGACCTGTGGTGTCCCCGGGACGCTCGCCTGAACGGCGTCGAGGATTGGTGGTATCCGACCGGAACCCTCTGTTTTCATGTCGCCTCGTAGACAATGACGCGTGTTAATTCTAAACAGGCTACCTTACAGTAGCAACGTGGTATCGTGAGTAGGACGTTACTACGGTGTTTGTCTGCTATTCAGGGAGTGTATTATACCACTAACTGATCTTCGAGCATCGCAATCTCCGTGTGGACCCCGAGGGCTTACAGTTGGGTGCTGGACTCTCCTGGAGTCCGACGAAGG
The DNA here is from genome assembly GCA_042219425.1 of Haloarcula sp. GTDB lineage: Archaea > Halobacteriota > Halobacteria > Halobacteriales > Haloarculaceae > Haloarcula. The sequence goes on from JBDGPY010000066.1 coordinate 29,994, forward strand.
TGGAAGTCCCCGAGGTCCGTGATAGCTCTGCTGGCACCGCCCGGTAGGTCAGCCCGTCGCATTGGCACGATACACGGTGTAGCCACCGTTGTCGTAAACGAGCGATACGGTCCTGTCCCTCGAAAGTCGCTGGAAATCGGCCGACTCAAACTTCCAGAACTGTCGATAGCCGGGATAGATCTTCTCGTAGAAAATCCGGCCCGCTCTTGTGACGACCACATACGTGTCACGTTCGTAGCTACTGCCGAGCGTCGCGTTCGTTTCGTAACTGAAGTGTGGCGGAATGGCGGCCGTGTCACTCGAGACTACCTTGTCCTCGGAGAACGTCTCACGGCCGTATACGGCATCTCGGAACCGGTACGTGTCTATTCCGAACTCTGCGAGGTCATCCTGAGTGTCCCGGTTTTCAAGGAACCACTCCGTACCTTCGAGCTCGGCTCTGGTGACCTGTTGGTTCTCACCGATGCTGTACGGGGAAGTGTACAACCCGAACACGCTGCAGACGACGAGCAGTGCGACACTGGTGTACAACAGCCCGTGGACCAGCGACCGATGGTCGGTGTAGCGGAGGAGACTGCTGAACACCGACCCCGCGAGCAACGCACCGAACAGTTCAGCGTACAACAGCGGCCGACCGAACCCAACAATCAGGTCGACGAAGAAAAACAGCACTGAGAGCCCGAAAAACACCACGAAGGCGCTGACGAAGGTCGACTGGAAGACATCCGTCGGACGACGCTCACGGACAGCCGTGTACAGAAAGACGAGGCTGTAGAGACCACCGAGGGAAAGGAGCACCGCCGACTGGCCGTATCGGACGAGCAAGATCCGGACGACATCCACGAGCGCCGGCGTGTACTGTGACACCGTCGAGCTGTACTGTGCCACCGGTGACCCCCCTCCACCGGGGGAAGTCAGGTTCTCGATGACGATTGCGAACCGCTCGGCGATCTTCGCGAAATCGAGGTACCAGACCGCGAAGACAGAGATGAGAAGCTGTGCGGCCGGAACCGCACCCATCGGGTCCTGATCTCTGTCGGTCGCAGTTTCGAAGACGCGATATCGATGGGTCAGTCGGGCGACTCCGTAGATACCGAAGATGAAGACGACAAACAGCGTCGTGATGGGGTGATAGATCACCAGTGCGAACAGAGCGACCGCCAGTATCCCCCGGACGTGTACCGCGCGCGTTTTCCACTGCTTCACGAGCAGGTAGAGGACGAACGGGAGCAACAGCGTACTGAACAGGTACGGAACTGACTGCGGCGCTACCATGACGATGGCAAACGGGACCGTGAGAAGTGCTTTCCGGCGGTCAAACAGCTCGGTAACGAGGACAAAAAACGATCCAATGCCGAAGAGCGAACCGATAGCGCCGCCGGACGTGATCGTCGTCGCTGGACTGAGACCGGTGGCGTACGAGAGGGTCAAAACGAGCAGGTGGAAGTTCGGATAGATGTTCCCCTGGCTCACGGCCGCAGTCCGTTGAATGTCGCGGATGAACCCGATGTGCGTGACCACGTCAGCCCGACCGAACGTAACGTAGCCACGGAAATACGGGAGGAGGAGAATGAGCGTGACAACCGAAAGCAGGAGTCCCAGCCCGTACACCCAGTCGAGGGTTCCCGAAGCCGCACTTCTGACGATGACCACGACGCCAACGATGATCGTGAGACAGGCGAGGAGCCAGAAATACCAGGGATATGCGTCGTAGATCGATATCTCATACACCGAGGCCGCGGGTGTCCGCCACAGGACGACTGTGAGCGCAAGTAACAACCCGTAGCCACCGGCGGCGACCCACGTGGTGTCAAGTTCGCTCCGCAGATCCATTTATCCAGTCCCCCCGTCGTCCGACGCTATCTCGACCCAGATGTGTGTCTGCCTGTAGGCCTCAGAGATAGCCGGCGAGTCGTCGATCTCACCGGGGTACAGCAGGAACGTGAGTCGCAACGTCTCGCCATCGGCGGGGAGATAGGTGGACAGACCGTGTTCTGTCACAATGGACTCGCCAGACTGGAGCTGGATATGATAGCGGGTGAGTTCAATCCGGGACGTGACGCTGCGAGTCCCGTCGACCGTCCCTATCCGGTGCAGTTCGACGGCGACAGTGTACTCGCGGAGACCCTGTTTCTGGTTACTGACTCCGACATGAATCGTCTCGTCCGTTTCCGGTCCGATCTGCTCGGGATAGTCATCCGCGACGAGTTCACCGGTGTCATCGTCCTCTGAGAGGATATAGAACTCTGTGACGGCGTCGCCGCGTTCGACCGTCGTGAGCGCCCCGCCAGCGACGCCCACAGAGAGAACAAGCAAGGTCACAATCACCAGATGGCCCAGTTTGGAACCGGAATCGGACCGGGCGACGGTCCGTCGTAGCTCTCCGAAAGGGATGTGTGTCCTCTCGGAAAGTGGCAACTGTGCCTGTCGGGCCGTCGCGATAAACGTACTTCCCAACACGAACAGGCCGATGGTGACCATCGTGGAGCGGGATGTTATCCCCCAGGGGGTAAAGTTCAGAAACAGCACCAAGAGCGGGACAACAGTGATGCTGAGACCGACAGACAGGACGAGACGCTCGACCGGTCGTAAGGATTCCGGAGTCCATCTACCCGTCTCGTGGTCACTGTGTCGATTTCGGGGGAACATCGCCCCAGTTAGCGCGTAGCCGGGAAACAACAGCACGGACGGGAGCCCGAGGAGAATCCGGAGTAACGCCAGTTCACCGTCAGTGAACCACCAGACGCCCAGCAAGACCACGACGGCATTGGCGACCAGTCCGAGGTCGGCGAACCAGACCGACCATGAGGGCGAGTCCGTTTCGGGGGCGTGATCGCGCGCCATCAGATGATAGTAACCGCGGATGGTAGCAAAAGAAGAGACCCCCTACTGCCCCTGTCGTCAGTAGTTTCCGGTGTTCTTCGCTCCGCGTGGTTCAGTCCGTTCCGGGGAGTACCCACTCCTTCCCGCCTACCGAGATGGCTGTTACACCGGTGGTGTCGTGATCGACGGAAGGGGGTCGGTACGGAGCTGTCGACAGGAAAAACCCGAACTGAACCGCATCAGCCGTCGCCTCGACTGAGAGACTGACACGGGACTCAGATTGCAGGAACGACGGGAAGTACTGACTCGTTGCCACTGAGGTGGTGTCCCCGCCGAGCAGCGTGAGAAACGCAAGCGGCTCACCATCCCTGGTTTCCCCGTCGGCGAACTCGTATCGCGCGTGGCGGCCTGTGGTCGTCGCGGTAACTGCAATGTCCGGTGCGACGTGGAGCCGACTTTTGACCGGTGCTGGCTCCGCCGCGTCGACACTATCCCAGACGAACCACCAGTTATCGGCGTGAAAGGCCTGCCGTCGGTGCGTGTATCGACTCCCGAAGCGGGCTTTCCGGGTGTATCTCCCGTCGAAATAGCAGATCCCGTTGTCCGCTCCCGTCGTGACTGTCGGCTCGAACCGCCGACCCATCAGGTAGCTTCCGTCAATCGGGATCGGTTCCTCGTCGCCGTACTGAACAGTGTTGTGGGCTTCGACGCTCCTTGAATACTGGCGCTCGGCTGTCGGGGCATACTCGTAGGTTCCCGTATCGGTCAGGAGCCGCCGGCCGTCCGCCCAGAAACAGACGGCAAACTGGTCGTTGTGTGAGTGGCCGGGTAGATGCGACGGCCCTATTTCGCCGCCGTCGATCAACAGTCGGCTCGGCCCTGATCCCAGCCAGTAGTAGCCGGAGGAAGGGAGCGCTCCGCCCCTCTCCGTGGTCGTATCGATGCCGATGGCGTCGGCGTAGCGTCGGCACGACGCCACCGTCGGAGCCTCGCCGAACACGGCGTCGTTGAGCAGCGGTATCTTGCCGTCCGGCGGTTCGAGGGCTAGCAGAAACTGCACACCTGATTCTGCCACCCGTCGTATTTCTTCGGGAACATCCAGACCGTCGCTGGTGAGGACATCGACGGCAGTCAGATAGCGCATGACTGTGGCGACGTGGTACATCGGACTCAGTTCGAAATGGCCGCCGTCGTCGAGGAACTGATCGCTCGCGTCGACGAGCACCTCGATACCGGTCTGCTGGAACCGCTCACCGTGATCGTCGTCAAGCAGTGACCCGGCCAAGAGGAGTGCAACACCATTTTCCACGAGGTGGTTCCCGCCAACATCATACTCGATATGATTCGAGAGAAACGCGGCGTTCCGATAGAGCGTGCTCGCCGCCACAGACCTGCGGGAGTCTCGCCACTGCCACCAGGCCAGGAAGCGAGCGAGGTTACAGACCCGGAGCGAGACTGTGTATGGTGTCCAGGCACGCCGCAGATACGCCGGCGTTCCGACGTTAGTTTCCGGCGACGCTTGCCAGTCGCCGAGCCAGTCGTGACACGTGTTCACCGCCACCTGACAGGCCTCCGGGCTGTCGAATCCGAGTGTTACCCAGGACAGGAATTCGAACCCGTGAAATTTCAGCGCCCAGAGCTCCGGCGGCGCCATCACGTCCGAACTGAACCAGTCGACCCCGTCTCCGCCACCGACGGTCACCGTGCGGTTCAGCAACTCTACGTCCCCCGCGGAAAGCTGCTCGACACGACCGCGGTAGCGCCGCCGAGTTGCCGGCACAAGAGATTCCCGGAGGAGGGCGGTGTTCTGTCCTACAGTTTCCGGCGTCAGTTCAATTGACTCTGGAACCGCCCGCTCATACACTCGGTCGGCGTCGAAGGGCAACGCCGGAACGACGAGATGGCGGAGCTTCCGGTCGAATATGCCGATCAGTTGCCGGGTCCGCATGTTGCGTACCGTAGAGAGCAACACCGGTGCCGTCTCCGGGTCGATCAGCTGTGTGAGTCTCGAATCAACGTCAGACATCCGTGTGGTTCTCCAGACTCTGTCGTGGCCTCACAGTTCGAAACTCCCGGCGCTGACAGTACGGCGGTGTCTCATTATGACTTCGCGACTACCGGCTCCCACAGCATAGAGAACAGGGTTGGCAGCTCGTCTCTGCTGTGGCCCGGTCAAGCGAGGATCGAACCGTTCCGGAGAGCCATACAGGACGGTTCGGACAATTCATTTACTGGGACTGGCGACAGGAGTGCACATTGTTAGTTCGCTCTTACCCTCTCGCCCCATGGCAGGTCCGTCCACTCTGGGCTGAAGATCTCACAGCGGACATCTCCAGTAACGACCTGATAACTGTATATCCATACCCCTAAACCGGAGACGATTCCCACAACGGACGTGGAACTCGGATGGTTGAACTGTGAAACTGTCTACATTGGTACGTGGCGTGTGGCGCCAGTGCGTGTGGCTCGTCAGCTGCGGGCGATGGTTCGACCGTTCTTCCGGGAGCCGCGGGACTCGGTGGTCGAGACCCTTCGGCCAGGGCAGCGACGACGACAAGAGTCAGGACGGGCCGCTGCCGCTGGTCAAGGGGCAAATCATCTGGATGGCCGTTATGCTCGGACTGCTCTTCCTGCTGGAGCTGTGGTCGGCCAGACTGTACTTCGTTGTCTCGTTTATCGGACTGCTGATTAACCGACTGTTGTTCGCCCCTGTGAGGCGGGGCCTCCGATGGTGGCGGATCACGAATATCCTGATCTGGATCGGTTTCGGCGTCTTGTCGTACCTGATCTATCTCCGGGTTCAGGTGTTGCTTCTCGCATCAGGGTGATCCACGTTTTTGCTCCGTGTGGGTCCGGTTCCGTGTATGCGTGATTGTATATATAGCTCAGTAGGAATACTATACTTAAGAGACAGTGAAACGCAAATAAGAAACACTCCTAAGCATGGCTCGGGAAAAATGGATCCTGTCGGACCTGTCCCGGAACGTGTAGGCGCATGATCGACGACATGCAATCACCGCTGGTGACGGCGATAATTACGACGTACGACCGCCCGATGTACCTCGAAGCGGCGGTCAAGAGCGTTCTGGACCAGACGTACGACAATCTGGAACTGATCGTGGTTGACGACCACTCACCGGTGCCAGCGGCGGACGTTCTCTCGAACGTCGACGTGGACGCTCTCGAGCGGACAGAGATCATCCGACACGACGAAAACCGGGGTGCAAATGCAGCACGGAACACGGGAATAGGGGCCGCCTCCGGCGAGTACGTCGTGTTTCTCGACGATGACGACCGATGGGTTCCGAAGAAGACGGCGAGACAGCTCAGGGAGTTCCAGCGGTCGGACGACGTAGGGGTCGTTTACGCCGGGGTATGGCGGTCAGTCGGCGACGACACGAAAGTTCAGATCCCACCGCACATCGAGGAATCCATGACGAAAACCCTCCTCTGTGAGAACGTCGTCGGCTCGATGTCAGTCGTCATGGTCCGGACCGACGTGGCGAAATCAGTCCCGCTCGACGAAGAGTTCCCCTGCTGGGCTGATCTGGAGTGGTATATCAATCTCTCGCGTGAGACCTCGTTTCAGTGCGTCCCCGAGCCGCTCGTTCGATACGAGACAGATTCACCGGGTCGGCTGAGTCGTGACTTCGAGAAGACCCATCGCGGGTACGAACTCTTTCTCAACAGATTCGACCCGCTGGCGGCCGAGTTCGGACCGGAGTTCCAGCGGAAGATGCGTGGATGGGCCGCGTTCCGAGCGGGGAAGGGAGCTTTCCACGACGGCCGGTATGCCAGAGCGAGAGCGTTCTTCGGCAGGGCCGTTTTAGCGTATCCGCTGGAATCCGAGTTCTGGCAGTTCCTCTTCGCCTCCGCGGGGGGGCCACTTACCCATTCGCTGGGTCGAACCGTTGCTCCGCTCGCCGGGAAATAGGACCGGTCACGACCCCAGTACCTCGAAGACACGGTAGGATAGATATGGGTCTTCGTATCAGGCGTCGTCGGTAAGGTGTTTTTCATAAGGTGGTGAGAGACCGTGGTGTGGAGCGGCCCAATCAACGACGGGTTCACCCCCATACTATGCCCACTACGGCCACAAGCCGGTTAGCTCGACATCAGAGGGCGTTCCTTTTATACCCCAGACAAGGTGTGGAACACTAAGAATTTTCTACTGTCTAATAGGATAGACATTACAAATACATTCGTATACGTGACCCGTGATATGGTTTCCAGTGTGGCTTTTGTTCTGGGCACCAGGCCCGAGATAATCAAGCTCGCCCCAGTCATCAGAGCCTGTAAAGACAAAGATCTGGAATATACCGTCATACACACGGGACAACACTATTCTGAGTATCTCGACAACGTATTTTTTGAGGATCTGGAACTCGGATCGCCGGACCACAACTTGGCGGTCGGTTCCGGATCACACGCCGAACAGACGGGAGAGATGATGGCGGGAATCGACAGGAAGTTGGACGAAGAACAACCGGACGCCGTTCTCGTCCAGGGCGACACCAACTCCGCTCTCGCCGGCGGTCTGGTAGCGAGTAAACGGGACGGGGTACTCGGACACGTCGAAGCGGGGCTCAGGAGCTACAACAGGGACATGCCTGAGGAGCTCAACAGAATCCTCATCGACCATGTCGCCGAACGGCTGTTCGTCCCCACTGCGGACGCGGCTGAGTGTCTCACCGAAGAGGGGATCCCCGACCACCGGATTGAGGTAACCGGAAACACGATCGTCGATGCGGTTACCCAGAACGCGGCCCTGGCTGCGGAAAAGAGTACCATCCTCGATGACCTGTCTCTCGAAGAAGGACAGTTCTCTCTGATGACCGCTCACCGGCCCGGAAACGTTGACGACAGAGAGCGGTTCGAGGGACTGCTTCAGGGCATCGCCCGCTACGCGGAGTTCACGGATACGCCGGTCATCTTCCCTGTCCACCCTCGGTCCGACGAGAAACTCTCCGAGTACGACCTGACTGTTCCGGATCCCATCGTGTGTGTCGACCCGCTGAACTTCCTGGACTTTCTCAACCTCGAAAACAAGGCACAGATCGTCTTCACCGACTCGGGCGGCGTGCAGGAGGAAACGTGTATCCTTGGGACGCCCTGTGTGACGATACGGGAGCACACCGAACGGCCTGAGACGCTCTCGGTCGGATCGAACGTCCTTGCGGAGCCGACTCCGGACGCCATCGTCGGCTCCGCGTTCGACATACGGAGTAACGCATCCGACTGGGAAGCGCCGTTCGGCGACGGCGACGCTGCGGAGAAGATCCTGGCGACGCTGACCCAGTCCGCCAGTGAGCCCACTGAAAAGGTGTACACATGAGTACTGTCTCGGTCCACGGACTCGGATACGTTGGACTGCCGACGGCGGCGCTTTTCGCTCACAACGGGTATCAGGTGTTCGGCATCGATACCGACACCGACCGTCTCCGACAGCTCGAATCGCGGGGGGCCGATTTCAAGGAGCCAGAGCTACAGGAGTTCGTCAATCAGGCACTCTCAACCCCCGAGTTCGAACTCGGGCGTGAGCCGGTACAGAGCGATTACCACCTGATCTGTGTTCCGACCCCCTACGACGAGGACGAGGAGGAAGCGACGCTGACCTACGTTCGGAGCGCGGCGGAGCGTCTCTCCACACAGCTGCGGGCCGGCGATACCGTCGTCGTCGAGTCGACTGTCCCACCGGGGACCACCACGGACCTCGTCGGCGGAATTCTCGCGGACAGGGCCCAACACTGTTACGATGAGATTAACCTCGCCTTCTGTCCGGAGACCGTCCTCCCGGGGTCGATATACGAGGAGCTCAGGGAGAACGACCGTATCGTGGGGGGTGTCGACGACGAGTCGACGCGGGTCGTCCGTGACCTGTTCGGGCCAGTCATCGAGGGCGAAGTGTACGCGGCCCCGGACGCGCGGACGGCCGAGTTCGTCAAGCTAACGCAGAACACGTTCCGTGACGTGAACATCGCGCTCGCGAACGAGCTGGCGAAGGTGGCACATGACTACGACATCGAGCCGCGGGATGCGTTCGAGCTTGTGAACACCCATCCGCGCGTCTCGCTGCATCGTCCGGGACCCGGTGTCGGCGGTCACTGTCTCCCGGTTGATCCGCTGTATCTCGGGCACGGATCGGACGAACTCGATCTGGTCGAGAAAGCCCGCGAGACGAACGACGAGATGATTGAGTACGTCTACGAGAAGCTTCGGGACGGACTCGGCTCGCTTGACGAGAAGCAGATTGCGGTCCTCGGTCTCGCATACAAGGCTGGTGTCGGAGATACCAGAAACAGTCCCGGGAAGCGGTTCGTCGAGCGGATCTCGAACGCACCCCAGAAGATCGCGGCGGACGGCGGTGGGTCACCGTCGGAGGTCCGGGCACACGACCCGCACGTGGAGGAACCAACGTACAGTCAGTACAGCCTGTCGGGGGCACTGGACGGTGCAGACGCGCTCGTGTTCATGACGGGCCACCAGCGATTCGAGGAAATCGATCCGGAGACGATTACGACTCTGATGGACGGGAACCTCGTCATCGACGCAACCGACACCACTGACGAGAGCTGGGTAGAACAGGGGCTGGACATCCGAAAAATCTAGTGAAATGACCCGAAATCCGATCCACAGGGCTGGGAGGGACAGACCACCCGGCATGCGGTTACGCACCAGCGGTGAGACGACCCTCACGACCGACCCTCCCCGGCCTTCGGAATCGACAAGACAGTGTGAAACGCGGCGGAAAAGCGATACCTCCAGCGGACGGGTGATCGACGAATGACGAACCCACTGCGATACGTTCGCAACGGGTCGGTCACACCACAGCGGCTCGTAGACGACCCCGCGCTCGTCCCGTTCGGTCTGAACAAGACGTATCACGCGCTCAGGCGAGGTGGTGAGTACAACCCGGCCGGAACGGATATTTTCGCCGACAAAGACTGGGACAATCTCATCCTCCTCGATGCCTGCCGGTACGATACGTACTGTGAGGAAGTCGGGGCGGAAGTCGGCGCTTGCGAGTCCCGCGGGAGTGCGAGTAAACAGTTCGTGCGTGGTAACTTTGCCGGCAAGACGCTCCACGACGTCGTATACATCTCCGGAAACCGCTGGTATCTCAAACTCAGGGACGAACTTGACTGTGAGGTACACGCCTTCCACGATGTCGAGCGGGACGCCGCCGACGGGTTCGTTCCGAGTGCCGAGGCTGTCACAGAAGCGGTCCTAGATCTCAAAAAAACCTACCCCGAGAAGCGGCTCCTCATTCACTACATGCAACCACACGCCCCGTATCTCGGCGCGGAGGACGACCCTTTCGAATACGAGCGTGACGGCGGGATCCGACAGACGGTCCGGGCCAACGAGATAGATGGCAGGGTCATTCCCGGAGCGTACCGTGAGAACCTCAGATATGTCCTCGAGTACGTCGATGCCCTGATAGAGGAGCTAGATGGAAAAACGGTCGTCAGTTCCGACCATGGAGAGATGCTAGGGGACAGGCTCTCACCGATACCGATCCGCTGGTACGGCCACCCCCCGGGAATCTACACCGATCCGCTCGTCACAGTGCCGTGGCACGTCGTGTCCGAGGGGCCGCGGCGGGACATCACGGCCAGCCCACCGACACAGGAAATCAACGAGGTGGAGACGGACGAGTTAGACCGACAGCTCCGACATCTGGGCTACAAAGTATGAGTCAGACAGCACCCGGCTCCGATTCAGTCCTCGCTCCGACGGGACTGTACCTCCGTCCCGAAACTGGGGGTTCGGCGGGTCCCGGCTCGGGAGGTGATAGCTGATGGGACAGTCCGAGAAGCCGAACGTCCTCCTTCTGATCGCCGACTCGCTCCGTCCCGACCCCCTGTCATGTTACGGTGGGTCCGTGGCGACCGAAGCCTTCGACCGGGTCGCGAACTCCGGCACGGTCTTCGAGCGTGCCTACGCGTGCGCGCCGGGGACGGCCATCTCCCATGCGTCCCTGTTCTCCGGCCAATACCCGTCAACATCGGGCATCGACGGCCAGAAGGACATCCCCGAGTCGGTGCCAATGCTCGCCGAGCACCTCGCGGCCAACGGATACGAGACGTTCGGTATTCCGGGGCCCTCCCGGATGGGGTCTACGTGGGGCTACGACCGGGGATTCGACCGGTATTATGAGACCTACCTCGACGAACACCCGAGTTACGACGACCCCCTCGCCCTGGCAAGCAACGTTCTCACCCACGAGAACCGGTGGCTGCTGATTCGTGATTTCCTCCGCGCACTGACCGATGGCTTCGACAGCTACACGAACTTCAAACTGGAGCTGCTGAAACACCAGATAGAGACAACCCTGACGCCGCCGTTTTACGCGATGATGAACACGACGATAGTTCACCAGCCGTGGCGTGCCCCTCGTCCCTACATGAAAGATGCGACGCCCGAGTTACGGCGTCCGAAGGTGGGGATTCTCGAACACGTCCTCGACGAGACGCTGGCCATCGACCGTGAGGACGTGCGCATCGACCGGCTACTGGCCTGTGAAACGACTGAAGGAAAAGCTCGCGTATTGAACGACCCGGACTTTCTCCGGAATTCTGAACTCGAAGTTCTCTGGGCGTGGTACACGGCCTGCATCCGGTATCTGGACGACCAACTGGCGACGTTCCTGCAGTGGTTCGACGACCGCGGATATGCTGAGGACACGCTCCTGATACTCACGGCGGACCACGGTGAGTGCTTCCTCGAACACGACCTCTGGACCCACAGCTACGGGCTCTACGACGAGGTGCTGCACGTCCCCCTTCTGATGCGCGGTCCGTCCGTTCCCGCTGGGGAGCGGGTGTCGGAGTTCGTCTCACTCGTCGACGTTTTCGACACCGTGTGTGACGTAGCCGGTCTCACCCCACCGGCGTCGACGGACGGGCGGTCGATGTTCCACGACGAGGCCCGAGATGCGGTTTTCGCTGAGTATGGCCCCTCGGAGGGAACACATCTGGAAACACTGGCCGACCCGGACGAGGAGACGCTCGCCAGACTCCGTCTCGGACAGAAAGGCGTCCGGACCGACGAGCACCTGTACGTCTTCCTCTCTGACGGAACGGAGGAGCTGTACCGGCGACCGTCCGAGGAACCCATCCCGGACCCGGACCCCGAGACGCTCGAACGGTTCCGAACTCGGCTTGACGACAAACTCGGGCTAGACTTCCAGTCGACGGCCTCGGACCCGTACGAAGACGTTTCAGGTGACGTTAGAGCGAACCTCAAAGAGCTGGGGTACATCGACTGAGCGGGGTGCCCGGCTTACGGACCGGAGCCATCGGTGACCACCCGTCCGTCGACGGCGATCAGAGCCCCGGCACTCGTCTGGAGAACTCCCTCGGGAGTACTGATGCCCGAACCGAGGTCCGGCGTGGGTGCCGAGGCACCGGCGACGCCGACGGTGATGGCATCCCAGAAATCAGTGTACTCGCTGTAGGTTCCAACGCCGACCCAGCCGGACCGTACCTGTGAGTCCGTCGTCTCAGCGTCCCAGGTGTCCGGTTCGGGGTCGCCGAGTTGCCAGACGCGGGCTTTAAGCGTGTTTCCGGTCGCCTGGAACCGGGCGGCGTATTCGGTCTGTTCCGCCGGGGTTCCCCATTCGACCAGTTTCTCTGACCCGGTGCTCGTGTACTTCCAGATGCCGAAGGCCCCTGCTCTGACGTTGAACAGGTAGGAGCTCTCGTCACCGTCGGTGCCACCGCCGCGGAGGTGGAGTCGTCCCCCCGAGGTGATGTCCTGTGAGAGATCGCTGATGCTGAGATACCCGAGGACTTCCACGTCCGCTGCCGTCCCGATGGCGTCCCAGGAGAGGGCGTGTCGGTCGTGGGTGGTCCCATCGAAGGCAAGCTTCTGTCCGCCCAGTCCGTTCGCATCCGTGACCACGGACCAGTCGTCCCCGACGGAGGACCACTGTGGCGTCCAGTCCGCCGGCGCGGCGTCGGTGTCGTACTCCCCGAAGACGGTCTGGTACGTCTGGGGTTCGGTTTTGGTCTCCTCGCTGTCGACGAACGCCCCAACATCGCCGGGTGCTGGAACGTTCAGCTCCGAGGATTGCTGGTTCACCTGGCTGTCTATCGATAGCGTTCCGCTGGCGTCGACGGCTGGCCCACCGTCGTTGCCGTGGTGATAGTACGTCCCGATCGAGACTCGGCCGTCGGATTCGTTGCGGAGCCCCTCGTTCCCGTTCGTGTTCTGGACCCTGAGCGTGTCCGCGGTGACATCGGCCGTGTCTGTCGGTCTGAACCCCCAGCGGTTCGATCCCTCCCTGTTGGCCCCGTCGACCAGCAGTTCAGTGATCTTGTAAGTCGCCGCATCACCGCAGCGGACGCCGTCGAGCCACGTCCCGATGAACTGGACCGTGTCGAACTCGATGGTCGTTCCGGACATCGCGGTGTCGCCGCCGCCGGTTTCGCGCCATCCCGAGTTGACCTGTGAGTCCCGGAGGTTCGCGTTAGCGAGCCGGAGGTACTTTGGCTGGCCGCCGGAGTCACCGATCTTGTACCCCTGGACGTTCCTGTCGGCGTGCACATTCTCAATCTCGATGTACCCGCCCGAGACATCCATTCCCGTCCCACCACCCTTGTACCCGTTGTCGATGAGCAACAGGTTCTTCGCGTATACGTCGGGGTTGCTCGTGCTCCCGGCACCCGACCCGTTCGGATTGAACCCGTGTCGGTCGTTGTTCCGGCACGTCACGTTCTCGATAGTGACGTGGCTTATCCCGCCGGCGGTACTCAGTCCCTTCCCGCCGGCCTCTTCGAAAATACAGTTTCTGATCGTAACGTCCCAGCCGCTACCGCCGTCGTAGATGTTGAACGCGGCGACGTTGTAGCCGTTCAGATCCCGGTTTACGGCCCGGTTTCCGCTGAACGTCAACTGTTCGATCGCCAGTCCGGTTACCGCAGAGGCGGAGCCAGCGTCGATGCCGGCAGTCCATTTGTTGGCTACGTCACCTGTCGGAACGTCACCCATCTTGATCACAGGCCCCTCACCGTTGGGACCGATGACGCCTCGGACGGTGACATCGTCCGCACAGCGCTGGAACCCGACCGCCTCTCTGCTGGAGGAGTAGACGAGATACGAGTCCTCGGTGTACGGGAACACGACATCGTCTCCGGGTCTCGAATCGCTGAGTGCGTCGTTTATCGCGTCAGTGTCGTCGTGTGAGCCGTCCCCGACAGCGCCGTAGTCCTGGACGTTCAGTGTAGCCATCGGGAACTCACCTCCGGATGTTGACCCAGACTTTGGGGACGGCGTTGATCGCGGCGCCGCTCTCGTTCGTTACCGTCACCGTTACTGGTGACGACTTCGAAACCCAAGAAGTGTTATCGGAGGCGGTGGCGAATTCGTTCCCGGCGACTTCCAGCAACTGTGTCGAATTAGAGTCCTCATACACACGAAGCTTGGCGTCAGGTTCGGTGTTACCGGAGTCGACATTCTTCAGCGGGAACGACACGCGGGTCACCTCCAGTTTCTCGCTGGAATCGAACATGAAGGAGTTGATCTCCTCGTCGACCAGTCCGTCCGCGTACTTTACGTAGTGCCCGAAATCACCACCACGTGCTCGAACAGTGTACCCGACGAGGTTCCACTTTGATCCGTCCCCGCTGTACGTGGCCCCGGAGTCGGTCGCGAAGTATTTGCTCCCGGCGGTCGGTTCGTAGTTCTCCAGATTCGCCTCGATGTCTCTGATTTCGACGTCACGGTCGAGCGCGTCGAAGTTTTCGTTCAGTGGGATATGCCAGTCCAGTACGCCTTCTGCCGGAGTGTTGTATCTATCGTTACTCATTGGTGTAGATCTGCCGTGGTATTCGAACCATGGGATTGAACCGTCGTTATCGAAATGTGATATGAGAGCTCGGAAATATCGGTCCGATCAGCCGTCGGAATGAACCGCTTACTCTCACATCGTGGCTCGTCCATGCGCAATTCAGGGAACAACAAGACCGTTATTAAGCACTATTATCATCTAACACCGGGGTATAGCTGTTTTACATCCGGAACTCGTCTTTTCTGTCTCGTTGGGTTACCGTTTATCAACAAATTACATACCAGTATTTTACTACTATCCGAAAACCGGCAATGTGGGCAGTCGGTTGGCGACTGGTAATTGATCTATACTTTTCCGAAAAGCAGTGTCACCTATCCGTCCGTCTTCGCGAGGAAGACCCTGTGGAAATGTGGGTACGGTAGAAATATCACATCTGAAACTAACCGCGAGTCAGGTCCGGACGAAGCTGATCAAATGAATGTGTATACCACATTTCTCACGCAGGTTGGCCCGCTGTCAGCGGACGTGGTCGCAGACAGACGGGTTCGGTCTCAGCGACGGTGGCAAAGGGGCGACTAACCAAATCACGATGACTGTTCACATCGATAATGGTGGAGCTCTCAATAATTGTCCCGACGCTGGATGCCGGCGTGGCGTTCGGCTGGGAGGACCGACTCCGGAGGTCCCCAGTTGATGCCGAACTCATCGTCGAAGACGACGGCAGTGCCTCCGAAGCGAGAAACGCTGGCATTCGGGCAGCAGAGGCCGATAAGCTCGTTTTCCTCGACGACGACTCTGTCCCGCTGGAAGGGTACTTCGAACGGGTCGCTACACTCCTCGATACCTATCCGGCGGTCACGGGACGCATTCACGATACGGGAGCATCGTACCTACGGAACCTCTCGACCCAGTACGATCAAGGCCCGGAGGGACACTTCACCGACACGGTGGTCGGGTGTAACATGGCCGTTCGGCGGGAGGTCATCGAGGACATCGGGTACTTCGACGAACGGCTCCCGTACGGCCACGAGGAGACGGAGCTCATCGACCGATTGTGTGACGCCTACGATGTCTGGTACTGCCCGGACCTAGAGGTCGAACACCCGTTCGCAGCATCGTTCGGTGAATACCTCGAAAAGCAGTACAGACACGGGCGCGAAGCAGTTCCCTACTACGCTATCCGCGGCGAAAACGTTCCCCGGAACATTGTCCGGATCGCGTTCGTTCCGAGTCACTACACAACTCCAACACTGACCGGAACGGCACTCAAAACTGTCGGACAGGTCGTCACCCTCATAGGATTACTTCAGGGCTACGTGGCTTTCCTGATAGCAAACGACGACTACGGAGAGCACTCCCGCCAGACAGAGGGATACGACCAAAACACCTGACCGGGGGTGCTTTTTGCAATCCGTTCTTTCGACCTGCTCATTTGTGATAGACTGCCAGTGAGTGGAGGATGATGGCAGTAAATGACGTGAAGAGACCCAGAATCGACGCCATCGAGGCGATGATCGTCGGCCCGATCGGCAATGCTCCCGACTGGAGATACGCATAGAACACCCAGTACCCGATCGTGAGTCCACCAAGCATGCACACGAGGCCTGGTATGCCGAGGATCGTTATCGGTCGCTCGCGCTCGACAGTCCGGAGGATGTTCATGACCAGAACGACACCGTGCTGTATCGGTCCGTGATTACTGCAGTTCTCGACTTCGTAGTCAATGGTCGTGGGTACCTCTTCGACATCGAACCCGTTGGCGTAGGCATGATACAGGATGTCGGTACTTGCACTCATGTGGTCGCCGATGTCGCCGCCTTCAGCCAGCGATTGTATCGCGCGACGATCGTACACCCTGAACCCACTTTGGGTATCGCGCAGTTGCGAGCCGGACTGGGCGACCCGCAGGCTGAGGTTGGTGAGAAAGTTGACGACCGCGAGCCCGACACGGCGGTACAGCGGCATGTCGGTGTCCGTTTCATCACCGAAGCGACAGCCGACGATGATCTCTGCCTCGGTCTCCTGCTGGGCCTCGACGAGGCTGGGGATGTCGTTCGTATCGTGCTGTCCATCGGCGTCCAGCACGACCAAGTGATCGGTGTGGCACACGTTAGCTTGCTCGAACAGCGTCTTGAGTGCCCCACCGTACCCTTTGTTCGTCTCGTGCTCGATGACGCTCGCACCGGCGGTCCGTGCCAGCTCGGCTGTCCCATCGGTACTCCCGTCGTCTACGACCAGAACGTCATCGGCGTGGTCCAGAGCTGCCTCGACAACCGGGACAATGGTCTCGGCTTCGTTGTACGCCGGAATTCCGACAAGGACCGTGGCGTCGGCTTCAACCGGCGGCTCGATGCGGGCGTCGATGGAGTACTTTCCCGACTCAGTGAGCGCCGCACAACTGGCCCCGTAGTCGACACGAAGTGCGGGTTCATCGTGGTAGAGGAGACCCGGGAACCCTTCGTTGCGTGCGGCCGTGGTTAATCGTTCTACCGGATCGGTCGTGTCCGCATAGTCCGCAGCCGGGTCCACGACGGTTGCACCGAGTGCACGGGCGAACTCCAGTGCTTCACAATCTCTGCGCTCGGCTGTGATGACCACCTTGTGGCCGTGCTGTCGCGCTCTGAGAATTTCTCTGACGACGTGGTCAGTGTCGCCCTCTGTAGCAACAAGTCCCAGGGAAGGTTTGACAGACACCTGAGCGTTGACGATCGCAGATCTATCGTGCGACGTGCTGTCGTGCATTTCACTCATTGTTGCTGGCTTCGTCGACACAGTGATCAGCGGGGGACGCTACCTCAACCGGCGTGACAGCGGTTTCAAGGAGTAGCCTTTCGCCCTGTCCACACGTCGATTCGTCGTCCCCAAAAGACCAGAGCGATCTCGTTTTGGTACCAGTCATGTCTGAGTTCAGGTCGTGGCATCGGTGCCAGTCCTGAGGTGTGAAGTATTAACACATGTTTAGGTATTGTTATATCCGCCTTTCATCCCTTAGAGAACCAGTTCGCACCCGGGGAGACGATTCTCCTCCCGAAGTGACAGACGTACCCTGCCGAGCAAAGTATTCGTACGCAGTCGGCTCTCTCAAGCCATAATCTTACTTATCAGCATACCCACATTTATCCAGACAGATCGGTAACCGTCTCCTACTAACTACCCGCTCACCAGTGGTGACTTGCGGAGTCCGACACGTTCGACGTGGGGGTCACTTTACCTATTCCCACCGTGCCAACGCGGTGGGCATCCCACGCAGTATGCCGGGAGGCAGACGCCGCCCGACTACACTACCGACGCCGTAATAATGATGCCCCGTAAGCCATTTTCAATTGTCGGGACGAAGCGTCCATCCATCCGGGGTAGTACAGCCAGTCGACTCCGGGCTGTGGTGCGCCCGGGAGTGGCACAACTAAGGGGAACGGAAGTCCGTGTCAGGTGGCTCCCCACCATCCGTGGCGTAGGCACCAAATAATTTCTTCCCGAACCGTCGTGTCTAATCCAACGTGGCAAAAACGACTCTCAGCGGCCGACAGGTGTTGGTAACCGGCGGGGCCGGATTCGTCGGCAGCCATATCGCGGCAACGCTGGCACCGGACAACGACGTGTGGGTCCTCGATAACTTCTCGACGGGCAAGCGAAGTAACGTCCCTGCAGGCGTGAAGGTCATCGAAGGCGACGTGCGTGACGAGACAACTATCGACGCCGCACTGTCGAGTGTGGATGTGGTCTACCATGAGGCAGCGATGGTCAGTGTTCCTGAATCCGTCGAGCATCCAGTGAACTGTCACGAGTTAAATGGGTCAGCCACCGTTCAGCTTCTGGACTGTGCGCGGCGACACGACGTTCGCGTGATATTGGCATCCAGTGCCGCGGTGTATGGCAACCCCGAATCCGTCCCTATCACGGAAGCCGCCACGACTGACCCGACATCACCCTACGGGTTCGAGAAACGGCTCAACGAGCAGTATGCGCAGTTCTACACGGAGACGTACGGGCTCCCGACGGTTCCGCTCCGTTATTTCAATGTATACGGGCCGCGCGGTCTCGACGGGGAGTACGCTGGCGTCATCGGGACCTTCGTTCGGCAGGCGCAGTCGGGAAATCCGCTCACGGTCGAAGGCGACGGCGAGCAGACACGGGACTTCGTCTATGTTGACGACGTGGTGCGAGCCAACCTACTGGCGACCACCACCGACGCCGTCGGGCAGCCGTTCAACGTGGGAACCGGGCACAGCGTCACAATCAACCACCTCGCTGAGACTGTTCGAGACGTAGTCGGGGAAGAGATTCCAATCGAACACGTCCCGCCGCGTGCGGACGACATCGAACGGAGTGAGGCGGATCTGCAGAACAGCCGCAGCCTGCTCGGGTTCGACCCGACAGTATCGCTCCGCGACGGACTGGAACGAACACTCAGAGCAGAGCCGTGATACGGATGTCACCGCGGAGTGCACAAACTCGGGTATCCCACCTCGTGTGTGGTCGAGACGTTTCCGACGGTTTCAACAGGCCTTTCCACCCCGGAGGTGCCAGGGGGTGTCGTAGTTGGTCCGTCCGGTAGTCACTGCCGATACCAGATGTCGACATGATGGGCTGGGCCGTATGACTTCCCGACGATATCCAGTTTCCCGTCTCCGTTCATATCGACCAACTCTGCTTCGTGCGTTGGAATACCGGATACGACAGTCTGTTCATGGAACTCACCATCCCCGGGATTCTCGAAGACCAACTGCTTGGGATTGTTGTTTTCGCCGAGCGACATCTCGCCGACGTAGATATCAGGATAGCCGTTGCCGGTCAGATCTGCTGTTTGAAGACTATGTGGACAGAAGAGATCGTCCTTGAGAACAGTTGTGGGTCCACCAGGATATTCGACCACAGCGAGGCGTCCCGGGTGGGTACCGTGTGTGGGTGAGTCCCCCTCAGAGAGAACAATTTCCGGTGTCCCATCTCGGTCGAGATCAGCGACGGTGACCCGGGTGTCGTCCCAGCCCGTACAGATGTCTTTGCGGGTCCAGTCGCCGTTATCGTGGTGATACACATTCGTCCCGGCGACCAACTCATTCGTTCCATCGCCATCGAAGTCGGCGACAGCGAGCCCTTCGATACGAATATCCTCGTCGATGATATGAACGTTCGAATCGGGCCAGGGTTCCTGTGACAGATCAGCTGGAATATCGTAGTAAAATACGGTTTCGCTGTCCTGAGAGAGTCCGACCAGTTCGTCGTCCCCGTCGTTGTCGATATCGGCGACAAGCAGGTCGTGGTACTTCTCAAACCGGTTCGAGATCAAATGTTGCTGCCAGGGGTGTGTCGGCGGTTCCGGTTGTTCGTACCAGTACACGTCCGACCGTCCAAACCCCTGCCCAACGACGAGATCGATATCGCCGTCGCCGTCAATATCAGCGAGATCGGTTCCGACGCCCAGGTGGAGGTCGCTCTCCGGTGCAAGCGTGTGTCGTTCCCAGCCTGGATTCTCGTACCAGAAGACGTTCGTCTCAAGACGAGGCGTGACTCGACTGAGCGGTCCGTGTGTCGGAACCGGAATCTGGTTGCCTGCGACTGAAACTGTTGGACTTCCACCCATGCCCGCAACAATGATATCTGGCTGACCATTGCCAGTCAGATCCGTCGTTTCAACGTTGGTCAGTTTACTACATGGTGGGTCGTCGTCGATACGTTCGTGAAAGAACTCCATATCTGGGCGTTTGGTTGATCCCGGTATTGTTATTCTAACCCTATCAGGATGGTTTGAACTGGTTAGCTACCAGAATAGCCATAGCGTGGATCTGTACAAGCTACGCCATCCTCATCTAGAAAATTCGAATGTGGCTACAAATAGTTCGTTTATAGATGTGCTACGAGTAAGATGAGAACCATAATCGGGTGCTACTAACCTAGATAGTTCGTGCTGGATACGAGATGTCGTAAACAATGTCTTAGTTTAGCTATGTAAACCTTCACAGCGATATTGCGAGTCTAAGACCGCTCGATCTCGATGAGAAGTCGTGAATCAACGGCCTTCTTGCCGAGAGGAGCGATCAATCCGTCGAGACAGCGACAGCCTATGGGCAGGGCTGGTATCTGATGGCGGCAGCCAGCGTTCGCTACCCCTTGCTACTGAGGCAGATTTTTTTACCGGTCCGGATGGAAGCAGTCGTATGATTCATAACCGGGCCGCACTGGCTGCCAGCGCTACACACGAAGTGGCACTCGATTGTATCGAGGCCGCCGTGACCGCGGCCGCGCCAGAAGTCGCAACCAGATCGGCCGTCAGCCGCGATGGCGAGACGCTGACGGTCGGCGAGACAACGTACCACCTTGACAACTACACCGATATCGTCATCGTCGGCGGTGGGAAAGCCGCGGGCGGTGTAACACGGGCGCTCGAATCTATTCTCGGTGACGCCCTCAGCGGCGGCCACGTCGTCGTCACGCAGACTATCGACACCGAAACTGTCCGGAGTTCCGTCGGAGACCACCCGTTACCGTCGAACCGGAACGTTGCGGCGACCTCCGATATTCTCGAAACCGTTGACGAGGCCGATTCGGAGACGCTCGTCCTGTTCGTCCTGACAGGCGGGGCCAGTGCGCTTCTGTCAGCCCCGGCCGGAGACCTAACACTGGACGACCTCCAGATGACGACCGACAGGCTCCTCAGCGGCGGCGTCCCGATTGCGGAAATCAATGCGGTCCGGAAGCACCTCTCAGAGTTGAAAGGTGGGCAGATAGCACGGCGTGCGGCTCCCGCCACTGTCGCCGGGGTCCTGATCAGCGACGTTGTCGGAAACGACCGCTCGACCATCGGTAGCGGTCCCTCAGTTCCGGACGAAACCACGTACGAGGACGCCCGAGACGTGTTCGAACGATACGACCTCACGCCACCGCCGACCGTTCGTAATTATCTTGAAGCCGGGCGAGACGGTCGAGTGTCGGAGACGCCGTTTCCCAACGATGCAGTCTTTGACCAGGTTACAAACCATCTCATCGGGGACAACGCAACCGCACTTGACGCCGCCGCTGCTGTCGCACAGGAAGCCGGGTACGAACCACTCGTGGTCACGTCCCGTCTGCGCGGCGAAGCCCGCGAAGTGGCGAAACCGCTCGTCGCTATCGCCGAAGAGGCAACAGCGGCGGGAACACCGGTCGAACCACCGGCCGTTCTCCTTGCCGGTGGCGAGACGACCGTCACCGTAACCGGGGACGGACAGGGCGGCCCCAATCAGGAGTTCGTCCTCTCCGGCGCACTGGCCAACGACGGCGACGTGGTCATCGCAGCCGTCGACACTGACGGCGAAGACGGAAGCTCCGATGTGGCCGGTGCAATCGCCGATGGGGCCGCCATCGACGACCACGAACGGGCTCGCGACGCGCTGCTCGCAAACGATGCTGGCTCGTACCTCTCGGAGATTGAGGCGACAGTCGAAACCGGACCGACCGGGACGAACGTCAACGACGTGGCCATGCTTGTTGTCCCAGACCCGAGCGAGTAGTGGCAACCCTCATTTACCGTGGCTATAGTAACAACTGAAACGCTTTACACACCGACCGAACTGCCGTCGTGCGATCGGATGTGCATTGATCGTCAATGGCTACTGTATTTCGAGTGGAACGACCGAACTGCTGAGCTACAATGGAGGTGATGGCCACAGTTCGGACGATCCGTGGATCACGTTTATAAACAGACGGGCTGATATGCCGCGTATGAACGCATCAGATCAAGAGGGCGCGGCGGACGCACTCTCGGTCCCAGAAGAGACAATTATCAACGCCTGTGGTGACCCGCCGCTCCCTGAATTCGGTGTCATCGAACAGAACTGGGAGACGGACCCGATAGCGGCGGACGACGTCGCAACACATGCGGCCCGGGCAGTCGAATCCCTGTCCTTTGCCGACGTACCTGATGGCGGCGAAGTCGCGCTGGGTGTCGGCAGCCGTGGTATCGCGAACCTTCCCACTATTGTCGCCGGTGTCGTCGACGCAGTTTCCGACGCCGGCTATGAGCCGTTCGTCTTCCCGGCCATGGGGAGCCACGGTGGCGCGACCGGCGAGGGACAGCGAACAATGCTGAACGAACTGGGGGTGACCGAGTCGGCCATCGGCTGTGAAATCCGGTCGACTATGGACGTGGTTGAGGTCGGACGAACACCGGACCGGGACGTGCCTGTCGTCGCCGACGACAACGCTGTGGCGGCTGATGCAATCATCCCCATCAACCGAGTCAAACCACACACGGACTTCGGGGGGGCAGTCGAGAGCGGGCTTTCGAAGATGCTCGTCATCGGTATGGGCAAGCAACGCGGCGCGCAGATCGCACACAAGTGGGCTGTCGACTGGTCGTTTCGCCGGATGATTCCCGAAATTACTGGCCAGTTGCTCGAAGAGCTACCCATCGTCGGCGGTGTCGCAATCATCGAGGACCAACACGACGACACGACCCTGATAGAGGGTGTGCCGCCGAGTGGCTTCCTCGACCGCGAGGAGGAACTGTTAGAGACCGCCTACGAACTGATGCCGAAGCTCCCGTTCGAGGAACTCGACCTCGTCGTGTTCGACCGACAGGGCAAGGAGATCAGCGGTCAGGGGCTCGATACCAATGTCATCGGCCGCCGACCGTTCTCGATAAACGAGCCGGCGCCAGAGACGCCGGACATCAAACGCATCTATACACGTGGGCTGACGAAGAAGACCCACGGGAACGCGATGGGCGTCGGATCGGCGGACGTCATCCACGAGGACATCGTCGCGGAACTCGACGCGCAGACGTCGCTGATCAACGCGCTCACTGCGAGTACGATTCGCGGGGTGAAATTACCGCCGGTGGTCGAGACCGACCGCGCCGGCCTCGTCGCCGCGCTGTCGACGATTGGGGTTGTTGACACCGACACCGTTCGAGTACTCCGTGCAGCCGACACGATGCATCTCCACCAGCTCTACGCGTCGCCAGCGCTGGTCGAGGCCGCACGCGACCGTGACGACCTCCGTGTCATCGAAGAGCCGTCGCCGATTGAGTTTGATAACGGACAGCTCGTCGCGCCGTCGCTCCGCGAGTAGCTTTCGGTAACGAATCCAGACACTCACACTGCTGACCGCGGACAGGACAGGCTACGATGTCTAAAGACCGTCGCAGCACACACGCGACCTCTTAGATTCCGGATCCCGATGCGACGTGCGCCCCCGACACACGGGCAATTATAAGCGTGGTATAAATAACGAACGTACACGCGTTAGGTATGATATTGCCCGTGCGCACGAAAATCGCAAGCCGAAACGGTCGTCTACGTTGCCAGGAGCTCAATGGGATGGCGCGGCTGTCGCTCCAGCAAGGCGTCAATCTGTTCGAGGCAGGAGGTCCCGCTGGCGACGACGGGCCTGTCTTTTATACCGTCGTCTTCCAACTGGGTCCGGAGTCGGTCACCGACATCCATGCTCAGTTCGTAATAGTCGGACTTGTACCCGAAGCTCCCGGCCATGCCACAACATTCCACGTCGGATGTGACGATGTCGTAGCCACACTCTTCCAGTACAGTGACAGTATGGGCTTCGAGCCCGAGCGTCCGCTGCTGGCAGTGGCTATGATACGCGATTTCCGCGCCGGTGACGGTGGAGAGTGAGTCAACGGACGCTCCATTGTCGAGCAATCCGAAGACGTATTCGAACACCTCGTAGCTGTTCCCAGCGATGTCGGTGAACGCCGACTCGTCGATGAGTCGCTCGTATTCGCGGGTGAACATCGCGAGGTCGCTCGGCTCGATAACGACCACGTCGCGGCCGTCTTCGATGTGCGGCCTGAGCGCCTCTGTGACACGTTCGGCGTGGTCGGTCGCCGTTGCGACCATCCCCTGTGACAGCGGCGCGCGGCCGCTGGATGGAACCGGTGGAACCTCCACGTCGACGCCCAGCGATTCGAGCACCTTCACTGCGGCTTTCCCGCGCTCGACCTGTACATGGTTCGTGTATAGATCCGGGTACAGTACCGCCCGGCGTTCGGGATCATCCACCTGTGTGTCACGGGAAGCAGCCCAGTCGACGAGCGTCTCCCGCTCGAACGTCGGAAGATCTCGCCTTGGGTCGATGCCCAGAACTCGGGACATCGTCCGCCGTGCGAGTGTCGTCTCGGCCAGCCAGTTCGACACCGGCGCGGTGGCGCTACCGAGCTTTGCGACGGTCTCGAAGTTCCCGAAGAAGCGCTTCTGCAGTGGTGCACCGTCGTCCTCTTCGTCGGGGGTGAGGCCATCGACGAGCCACTCCCCGGGTGCATCTTTGCCGCGGTTGATGCGGTCCCGGACGACGGTGTTGATCCACGGAATGTCGATACCGACCGGACAGGCGTTCACGCAGCGCGTACACCCGGTGCAGAGGTCGTTAAACTCCGCAGCCACGTCCAGCCCTTCGATGCCGGCCTCCCAGCCCGTCGCAATACCGCCCGAATACGTCTCCCCACCGAAAGCATGGCCGCCGACGCTCTGGAAGTTCGCACACGAGTTCGAACAGGCAGAGCACCGGATACAGTACAGTGTCTCCCGAAGCTGCTCGTCTTCTCGCATCTCCAGTCGGCCGTTGTCGATCAGCACGAGGTGGAAATCGCGGTCGGTATCAAATTCTGACAGCGGAGTTTCGTCGTCGGTGA
The DNA here is from genome assembly GCA_042219425.1 of Haloarcula sp. Classification (GTDB taxonomy): domain Archaea; phylum Halobacteriota; class Halobacteria; order Halobacteriales; family Haloarculaceae; genus Haloarcula. The sequence continues at coordinate 55,235 of JBDGPY010000066.1, forward strand.
AATCGACGACCGGCGTGTCAACTGGTGGAGTCAGCAGCGAGACGTACGACGTAATGTCCTGCCCGGTGCCCGACCGACCGATGAGTTCGATGAACGGATGGAGGTCTGCAACTGTCGGAATGACCTTCTCGACGCCAGCGACAGCGACGTGTGTGTCCGTCGCGGCCACCGTCTTGCGGGCGTTACCCTCGCTGGTGACCAGCGCCATCGTTCCGGTATCGGCCGCGATGAAGTTCGCACCGGTAATGCCGACTTCCGCGTCGGCGATCTGCTCACCGAGTTTCTCGCGAGCGAAGTGGGTCAGTTCCTCAGCAGTCTCCAGTGGCTCATCGGGGTCAAACCGCTCGTTGAACAGTTCGGCGATACTCTCGCGGGACTTGTGGATGGCCGGGGCGACAATGTGGGAGGGAGCTTCGTCAGCAACCTGTAACACCCACTCGCCGAGGTCAGTCTCGACCACGTCCACGCCGTCGGCTTCCAGTGCCTCGTTTACCTCGATCTCCTCGCTGGTCATCGATTTACTCTTGACGACTCGGTCAGCCGCTCGCTCGTCGGCCACGTCGCGGATGTACTCGTTCGCGTCAGCGGCGTCGTCGGCGATATACACCGTCCCGCCGTTCGCTTCGACGGTCTCCGTTAGCTGGTCGAGTAGATCTGGAAGCTCCGCGATAGCGTCCTCCTTGATACTGCGGGCCGCTCGCTTGAGATCCTCGTAGTCCTCCAGATCCGAGACAGAGTCGTAGCGCCCTGTGTTGAACCCCTGCGTGTTCTCCGCGATTGCCGTACCTTCGGTCCGCATCAGTTCGCGGATTTCGTCCGCAGTCGCCATTCTCAGGCCCCCTCCTCGACGATGATAACGTGGACCTCCTTGGGTCCGTGTGCGCCCTTGACCAGCGCGCCCATGTCGGCTGTCGCGCTCGGCCCCGTTGCGATAATCGCACTCCCACCAGTGTCGGTAAACCACTCGTCCAGTTCAGCTACTGCCGCCTCCATATCAGGCTGGATGTCTGCCTCGTGAATGATAGCGACATGGCGCTCGACAAACAGGCTCACAAGTTCGCTGGCCTGTTCGGTCATCGAGAGGACGAGTGAGCCGTAGTCGCCGATACCGAATTCGGCCCCCGTTACGCCGGTGGTCGCCTCTCGAAGCGCGACCGGCGTTGGATCGACTGTTACCGGCGTCTCTGTGAGCGAAAACGACTCGTCCCCGCCCGTCTCGTCGAGCGCGACCCCGACTGCAGGCTCCGTGACTGCCTCTGTAACAGCGGCTTCGAGATCGGGCTCAGTCGTGCTGGAAACTGTGACGCCCAGGGCTTCGAGGGCGCCCTCGAACGACGCGCGTTTGCTTTCCATCTCTGTGCGAACCGTAAACCTACATCATCATTTAGTTTTTGTCTGAACGGGTGTAAATCGGTGTTCAGATATCAGTTACCAGAATATATCCAAACCGCGTTTTTCTCACCGATAAGCTCCATAACTGGATGTGTCTATGATGAATTTATTTCCGGATGATGCGTTGGTCTCGGTATAGCAGCCTCGACAGTGAGCGGTTGTTTTCGGAGCGAGGAATAACCGGGAGGAAAGGGGTTTTGTGGGTACTCTGAGAAACGCCGACAACGGACCGATGGACGACCAACCCAGTGCACTCACAGATACAGAGATTGCGACATTACTTACACAAGGACAGAAAGGTGACGCACTGACAGCACTTGAGCAGCTTTCAGCGGCCGGATCTGCTGACCAGCAGGCGTGCTTGCGGTCACTCAAAGCGGCTGCTGACGACCAGCCGGAACTGTTCGACGGCGTCCTACCATCACTCACCGAGTTTTTGCAGGACAGCGAGCGGCCAGTACGGCTCACAACAGCGAAACTGTTCGTCACGGTAAGCGAGAGCGCGCCGGACAGCGTGGTTCCGGTTGTTCCGACACTTGCCGAGCGACTGGCGGATGAATCGGAGTTCTACTACGTCCGCGCCCGGTGTGCAGAGGCGCTGGGCTACGTCGCCGTCGACCATCCCGACGCCGTCGTCTCACCTGAGGTCGTAGCAGACCTGCGTATCGGTCTAGAGTTCGACGAACCAGAGGTAAGAGAGAAATTAGCGAAAGCTCTGGCCCACATCGCCCTGGGTAGTCCCGACAGACTCCGCTATCAGGTCGACTCGCTCGCCGAACACCTTCGAGCGGATAGCGAACTGGTCCGGTATCATCTGACTACAGCACTCGTCGTTATCGGCTGTGCGTGTCCCGAGCGGCTTACAGACGCCAGGGAAGCACTTGTCTCGTGTCTCGAGGACGAAAGCAGATATGTCCGTGGGCGGGCGGCCGAAGCGCTAGGTTTGCTTGCCGGCACTCATAATATGGAGTGGTTCCCGCAAGCACAGCTTGAGGATCTCACCGTAGACGAAGAATTTGTTACAGAACGAGCACAGTTTGCCCTGTCGCAGTACCGCGGGGAGGACCCTGCTGATGGACTCACAGAAATAGCCACGAAGGATGCGATTCGCACGCAATCAGCGGATATTGTCTCGGAAATCCGGGCTCCGGAAGTCGACGGTGAGTGCCCACACTGCGGACTCTCACTCCCCGAATCCGGTTCCCCACTATGCCCGGGCTGTGGCACCCCGCTGTAAGTAACACAGCCGGTTACCGGCAGTGCACACAGAAACCAGCACTATCCCCGTCCCTGACAGGGCGACGGTTGCAGTCGATTATCTGGCGTTGCGTCGTCTGATGCCGGTACTTGGCATACGTGTCCGATTCTGTGTGAAACCGGGCGTACTAGTGAGGAATGCCGTCCCGGATGGGATACCCGTATATTCGGCAGTTCTATGCTTAGCTACGGCAGATATGCCTTGGAATACAGAGGTTATAGCGTTATCTTGCCTGAGACACACCAGTCGGAGGAAATAGCCGCTGCTGTGTCCAGCACGGCCGTCCTCGGCTACCGCCTTGCTATTCAAACCTGCTGTTTGTTCTTCTGTATAGAACAGTGTGCAATTGACAGCAGTAGCATTCACAGGACGATACTTGATCGCACAGTGAGAGAAGAGGACGAGTAAAGTGGCCCACGGTTTCTTTGCGAGATTATTTCTGACGCCGAGGTATCCGTGGAATGTCTGTCAAATGTAACGGTCAGGCGTCACCGTCAGCGGTGCGTGGCAGAGATGTCCGTTCTGCAGTCTAACAGTGGTACGTCCGTTATTCGAGGGCCATCAATTCGATGTGAGAGTCACCTGAATGGATTTTGTCGTACTGAGGACTTGCCCGGTGATATCTTCCCTGAGGTATCGGCCGTTCAATCGCTCGACAGGGCCAGAAATTCCCAGCGCGGCGATACGATTGTCTCTAACGTCAGGGAGTGGAGCGGCAACACCGATAATCCCTTCGTACTGTTCTCCTCTGCAGAACGCAATGCCGTCGTCGCGGATCCGGTGCAGTTCCTCGGTGAGTTCGTCTGGGTCGACAATTGTTGCGTCAGTCGGCGCAACGAGCTTTTTTTCACCGAGAATCGAGTCGACACGATTACTCGGGAGCGACGAAAGCAGTGCCTTTCCCGGAGCATTGACATGGAGTGGCAACCGTTCACCCGCGCGGAACGGGACCGACCAGCCATCCTCGGGTTCGGAGATCGACACCGGGACACCGGCCGTTTCTTCGAGAACGAACAGTGTCGCTGTCTCCCCTGTTGCCGCCGCCAGATTATCCAGTTGCTGTTTCGCCGCCTGATAGAAACTGAGGTTGTCACGCGTTCTCTCACCCAGAGCCAGCGGGCGGAGCGACGCCTCATACTTCTCTGCACGCTTGACCACGTACCCGGCCGCACGCAACGTCGAGAGATGGTTGTGAGCGACGCTCTTGGAAACCCCGACTGTGTTCGCAAGCTCTGTTACGCCAGCAGGTCCAACCGCGTCGACAAGCGCCTCAAGGATGGCCACCGAAGTCTGGGTTGCTTCGACCGCATACTGTGGTTCATCGGTCATTGAACATTGTTTCAACCCACCGCATCAAAAGTCTGTTCACTAGAGCAGAACATCAGTTCCCATGTGTTCCGGTGCCAAAGAACATTATACATTATTTATTGACTTTGGATAGATTGCTGCGGTTGCTGAATGCCGAAATTTATTCGTTCTTCTCTCCAGAACAGATATGGTCGAATTGACGTAGCTCCGTCAGCGGTAGCATTCGCTCACTCGGAGCCGTCCGGAATGACTACTTTTTTCAGGCCCTCAGCGTTTCCCATCCGTTCAAACGCTGTTGGGAGGTCGCCAAGCCCGATCCGTTCGGTGATGAGCGTCTCGGCGTCAATGCGGTCGTGTCGGAGCAATGTGATCGCTCGCTCGAAGTCCTCGGTCGTCAGGGAGAACGAACCGCGGTAGTCGACCTCGTCGAAGAAGACATCGAATGGACTGACTTCCATCGTTGCCTCCTGATCAGGGACGCCGAAGATGAGCGTCGAGCCGCCTGCCGCAGTCACAGCGTTGGCCTGCTTGATTGTCGGGACGAGTCCGATAGCCTCGGCGCCGACATCGACCGGTCCGCCAGCCGTCTCTGGTATCGCTTCCTCGGGATCTTCTTCGGTGGGGTCGACGACGGCATCTGCGCCGAGGTCGGCAGCCAGCTCTCGCCGTTCGTCATCGAGTTCGGAAACCACGATTGGGGCAGCGCCCGCGTTGCGGAACGCCTGCAGGAGCAGCAAGCCAATCGGGCCAGCGCCGATAATACCGACACTGACTCCCGGTTTGATGTCAGCCTGCTCGACGCCGTGGACACAGCAGGCGAGCGGTTCGGCGAGCGCGGCCCGTTCAAAGGACATCTCGCCGATGTCCTCGACGTTGATCGCCGGGACGCGGACGTATTCAGCGAAGGCACCGTCGAGGATGGTGTCACCAGCACCGCCGATACTCGTGTTGTTCTCACAGAGGTGTGTCTCCCCCTTCTTGCAGTACGAACAGGCGTTACAGGGGACGGTGGGGTTGATTGCGACACGGTCTCCGACCGCAAAGCGATCAACGTCGGCACCGACTTCGGCGACGGTCCCGGCACCTTCGTGGCCCAGGACCAGCGGTGTTTCGGCGGCGAAGGTGCCGTGGTACATGTGATAGTCGGTCATGCAGACGCTACAGGCACCCACCTGAACGAGAACCTCGTCATCCGCAGGGTCCGGTCGGTCGCGGTCTTCCACAGTAATTTCGCCGATATCGGTCAACGTGCTGGCGCGCATCAGTCGTCCCCCGATGGTCGGCTCGCAGTCGTCACTACAGCGGTACCTCGGTCGTGAGTTGGTGTGGGTCGGGTCATGAGTGGTCTGGGCCGTAGCCCGTTGTCACTGGTCCAGCTAAGCTGGACGCACACAGCGGACTCAGCCTCGATCCGTACTATTGTATTTTTTGGACTGCGTATTAAAATCTTGCCACGGTCTCCCGTAATCCGGAGACAGGTGAATCCATAGTTCGAGGCGTCTCCGCACCGTATACTTCCAGTACTCGCGCAATGAGACGGGTATTGTACCTTACAGATGATTACCTTTATTATGCATCGGTAATTCGATAGTGACGAGGCAAACTGGCATGACCAACTCCAACAGGCGGACGTTTCTGAAAGCGACAGGTGTCGGACTACTCGGCGGTCTCGCTGGCTGTACACGAGGCGGCGATGGCTCAGACGGAAGCGGGAGTGACGGCTCGAATGATGGTAGCGGTGGTACCGATGGCGGAACCAGCACCGACGGAAACGACGGTGAACTCGCGATTCCGCTCAGCGAGTACGAGGACGCCGATATCGACTGGCGACAGTTCGAGGGGACCTCGATCAACATCGGAGCCGTCCAGCACCCCTGGGTTTCAGCCATCAAGCCGGCGGTTCCGGTCTTCGAGGAACTGACCGGAATCGACGTCGTCTGGAACGTCCTTCCCGAACAGCAGTTCCGGACCAAGCGCCAGACGGACGTCAGTACCGGCGCCGGGCAGTTCGACGTCTTCTACATGGACCAGGTCGTCAATCAGTTCCGAGAGGAGGGCTGGATACAGCCGCTCGATCCGTTCTTTGACGACGACAGCCTCTTCGACGAAGACTGGTACAAGCCCGACGATCTCTTTGAGGCGTCGCGGTGGCAGGCCCACGGTGGTGGCTACAGCGACACGTGGACCGGGATGCCGATTACCGTCGAAGTTCAGACGCAGTTCTACCGCAAGGACCTCTACAAGAAACACGATCTGGAGGTCGCCGAGACGCTCGAAGAATTCCGCCAGAACGCCAAGACCATCCACGAGAACGAGTCGGATGTCGTCGGCACCGTCGGCCGTGGCGACAAGGGTTACGGGATGAACATCTACATCCTGAACACGTTCCTGCGCGAGTTCGGCACCTCACTCTGGACCGAGTTCCCGACTGATTCCGGTCTCGACTCTGACGGCGTCATCAACGCCGCGGAGTGGTACGTCAGCCTGCTGCAGGACTACGGTCCCGAAGGCGCGTCCACGCAGACCTGGTCGGACGTACTCTCAACGATGCAGGAGGGCCGGGCTGGCCACATCGTCTCCGACGCAAATCTGTTCTGGCCCGGACTCACCGGCTCTGACTCCTCGGTCGCCGACAACATCGGTATCGCGAAGGCTCCCAGCCCGGCTGACGGCCAGTTCTCGCCCAACGCATTCAACTGGCAGATTTCCACGTCCAAGAACGCACAGAACTCCGAGCAGGCGTTCCTGTTCATGGTGTGGGCGTCCTCACAGCCGACCAACACCTGGATGCATCTTGAGGGCGACGCCGCGTTCTCCGTCCGGCAGTCCATCTGGGAGAACGAGGAGTTCCGTTCCCGCGTGGGCGAGAACTTCGCGCAGGTCACGCTCGAGTCCCTGCAGGAAGCCGCGCCGGACCCCTTCGACCGGAAGTACCCGCAGTGGGGCCAGCGCTACTCCGAGGAACTGCAGCGCGCAATCGCCGGGCAGAAGTCCGCTGAGGAAGCGATGACTCAGGCGGCGTCCATCGCGGAAGACATCTACAGCAATTAAGTCAGAGCCACACCTGCGCCACAATAAATCCCACAAATGAGTACACCAACGCAAACGGAAACGACACCCCAATCGACCTTCGCCAGGCTCCGGGACCTGTGGAACGACTACCTCCCGTACTGGTTCATGACACCGATGGTGGCGGTGATGGTGATGATCACCTTCTTCCCCGGTGCCTACGACCTGTATCTCAGCCTGATCGCGAAGCCGACACTCGACGTGTTCGCAGCCGACTTCGTCGGGCTGCGCAACTTCGAGTCGGCCATGACCCGCGGCGGCGCGATCCACTCGTTCGTCATCACGATTACCGTCGTCGTCAGCGCACTGCTCCTCGAAACTGTCCTCGGGTTCGTCCTGGCCGCGCTCGTGGCCGGCGTCGGCTCCGACCGGGCGAAGTCGTTCTACCGGGTGTTGTTCATCATTCCGATGGCCGTCGCCCCCGTCTCGCTCGCGACCATCGGCCGGATCATGCTGAACAGCGAAATCGGCATCATTCCGTACGTCATAAACACCGGAACGCCGTTCGCAGCGCCAAATTTCCTCTCTGAGGTCCCGCTGCTGACGGTGATCCTTCTTGACGCGTGGAACTGGACGCCGTTCATGTTCATCATCTTCTACGCCGGCCTCTCGTCGGTGCCGAAGACGCTTATCGAAGCGTCGCGCGTTGACGGCGCGCCGATGTGGCGGCGCTACGTCCACGTCATCATCCCTTATATGAAGCCGGTCGTGTTCGTTGCGACGCTCATCCGGTTGATCGACCTGTTCCGGACGTTCGGCGTGGTGTACGGACTCACGGGCGGCGGTCCAGGGACGGCGACCCAGCTCGTGAGCATCAACATCTACGAACAGATGTTCATCAACAACCAGATCACCGTGGCCGCAGCAATCGCCATCGTCTACCTCGTCCTCGTCGTTGCACTGTGTAACGTCATCATTGCGAAGGTCGGCTTCGAGGGGGTGTGGGACTGATGGCGACAACGGATAGCGACTCCGCGACCGCCTCACAGCGACTCGACAAGGATACGCGGGAGAAACTCATCACGGTGGTTCGACACACCATTCTCCTGACGTGGTCGTTCATCGTGCTGTTCCCACTGTACTGGCTCGCTTCGATGTCGCTGAAGCCGCCCGGAACGGCGAACTCGCTGCCGCCGGACTGGATCTTCCTGCCGACCGTGTACAACTACATCCAGCTGTTCCAAGACTCCGGGTTCGTCTCGGCGTTCGCCAACAGTCTCATCATGGTGTCGGCGTCGGTCGTGCTGGTGCTGTTGATCGGCGTGCCGGCCGCGTACGTGCTTTCGCGGTACGACATCCCGATGGAGCGGGACGTGCTCGTGTGGATTCTCTCCTCACGGATGCTCCCGCCAATCGCCGTCGTGCTCCCATTCTTCATCATCTTCCGGGAGCTCAACCTGTTCGACACGCGAATCGGGATGGTGCTGATGTACGTCAGCATCAACCTCTCGCTCGTCGTCTGGGTGATGAAAGCGTTCTTCGACGGCATTCCCGAGACGCTGGAAGAGGCGGCCCGGGTCGATGGCGCGACCCAGTTCCAAGGCTTCAGGAAGGTCGTCCTGCCGGCGGCCAAGCCCGGCATCTTCTCGGTCGCCATCATCAGCTTCATTTTCGCGTGGATCGAGCTACTGTTCGGGCTCGTGCTGACAAGCTTCGAGGCCGTACCGGTGACGCTGTTCGTCTACTCGTTCATCGGCTCCCGCTCCATCGAATGGGGCATGCTCGCGGCCGCCTCGACAGCGATGATCGTCCCGGTGGTCATCTTCCTCATCGCGGTCAACAAGTATCTCGCGGCCGGGCTCAGCTTCGGTGTGGTGATCAAAGAATGACGACGCCGTCCGCACCACGACAGGTATCGCTCGCAAACGACGCCCCTGCGGCGGCGGTAGCTTCAACTAGCCGCACATCGGAGGCAAAATAATGGCAAAGATCACAATCGACGACGTTACGAAGCGATTCGGTGAAGGAGATGAGTCAATCGTCGCCGTCGACGACGTCTCGCTGGACATCCGCGATGGCGAGTTCATCGTCTTCGTCGGTCCGTCCGGGAGCGGGAAGTCGACACTCATGCGCATCGTCGCGGGGCTGGAAACGCAAACGGAAGGCGACATTCACATCGGCGACGAACTGGTCAATCAGCTCGGCCCGCGCGCCCGGGATATTGCGATGGTATTCCAGAACTACGCGCTGTACCCCAACATGACCGTCGAGGAGAACATGTCCTTCGGGCTGAAGATGTCGACGGACATGTCCGCCGACGAGATCGAGGAAGCCGTCACGTCCGCCGCCGAGATGATGGACATCGACATGCTGTTGGACGACAAGCCCGGCGAACTCTCCGGCGGGCAACAACAGCGTGTCGCGCTCGGTCGCGCTATCGTCCGTGATCCGAACGTCTTCCTGATGGACGAGCCGCTGTCGAATTTGGACGCGAAGCTCCGGGCGGAGATGCGGACCGAGATCAACCGACTCCAGAACGACCTCGACGTGACGACGCTGTACGTCACCCACGACCAGACGGAGGCGATGACGATGGGCGACCGGCTCGTCGTCCTCAACTACGGGGAACTCCAGCAGGTCGGCACGCCGCTGGAGTGTTTCTACCGCCCGGCCAACCAGTTCGTGGCCGGCTTCCTCGGCTCACCGTCGATGAACTTCTTCGAGGGCACCGTCGAGGGCGGAACCCTCCGCGCGGACGGCTTCGACTTCGACCTGACCGAGCGGATGCAGTCCGCTGTTGGGAGTCGAAACGAACTCGTCCTCGGTATTCGGCCGGAGGATATGACGCTTCACGACCGGGCGAACTCGGGCCACGAGTTCGAGGCCGTCGTCGACGTCGTCGAACCGATGGGGAGCATCTCCTACGTCTATCTCCAGGCCCGGTCACAGAGCCACGAGCAGACGTTCATCGTCGAGACGGACGGCCAGCGCCCGATCAGCGAGGGCCAACACGTCTACGTGGAGATCCCGGACCGGGACGTGCACCTGTTCGACCGCGCCAGCGGCGAGACGATCCACCAGCGCCGGCTCGGTGACGACGCGGAGATGGCGCTCGAAGAGCAGATGAAACCCGCCGAGTGACGGCGATACCCGTCGTCGCCTCACTCGCCGCAACCGACAGTTATCGATACACGACACATGACAGCTCAAGATATTCCACACTACGAGACGCGTAACGCTATCTGCGAGTACGGCCGGAGCCTGCTCGACGACGATCTTACCACCGGGACTGGCGGGAACCTCAGTGCCCGACTCGACGAGAATCACATCGCGATCAGTCCGTCGGGAATCCCCTACGAGGAGATTGAACCCGAAGATGTTCCGGTCGTACAGACGGACGGCACTGTTGTTGAGGGTGACGTCGAGCCGTCGACAGAACTGCCGATGCACCTGGCCGTCTACCGCGAGCGACCGGCGGTTGGCGGCGTCGTCCACACCCACTCGCCGTACGCGACGACGTTCGCCTCGCTGGGCGAGCCGATACCGGCCTCGCACTACCTCCTCTCGTTTACCGGGACGGAGGTCCCCGTCGCCGAATACCGGACACACGCGACCGAAGAACTCGGTGAGGCCGCCGTCGACGCGCTGGGCGAGTCGTTCAACGCCACGCTGTTGCGCAACCACGGCGTGCTGACAGCCGACGAGTCGCTGGACGACGCCTACACGGTCGCGCTGATGGTCGAGTACTGCGCCCGCATCCACCACCAAGCCCGGGCCATCGGCGAGCCGGAGATCCTCCCCGACGAGGAGATCGACCGGCTGGCCGATAAGCTCGACAGCTACGGACAGTGACCACCCGTGCGAACCACACCTGAGAGCATCCCATGAACCACGTCGCAATCGACATCGGCGCGAGCGGCGGGACGGTGTTCCTCGGCGAGGTGACCAAGTCCTCGTTCGCGGTACAGGAAGTCCACCGGTTCGACAACAGACCCGTCGAACGGGACGGCCGCTACATCTGGGACGTCGACGCGCTGGTCGACCATATCGGCGACGGGATTCGAACTGCAGATGACCACGCCGACAGCCTCGATACGGTCGGTATCGACACGTGGGGGCTTGACTTCGGACTCTTGGCCGACGGGGAACTGCTCCGGGACCCGGTCTCCTATCGCGACCCCGAGTCGACGGCCACGCGCGAGCAAGTGTTCGAGGCTGTCGGCAAGCGGCGGCTATTCGACGTGACCGGCATCACGAACTGGAACACCCCAAACACGCTGTGGCAGCTCCACACCATCGCCGAGCGGGAGCCCGAACGCCTCGAAGAAACCGACGGCCTGCTCATGATGCCACAGCTCCTGTCCGCACGGATTGGAGGGGTGCCGGCGGGCGAGGTGACGATTGCTTCGACCACGCAGATGGTCGATCCCGAGGAACGAACGTGGGCCACCGACCTGCTCGAGGAGCTGTCGGTGCCGACTGACCTGCTCCCGCCGCTGTCTGAACCCGGACAATGTCTCGGGGCGGTCGATGACGACGTCGTCTCGGGGTTGTCTTCCACGCCGGAGATCGTGACCCCGGCGAGCCACGACACGGCGGCGGCCGTCGCCGGCCTCCCGCTCGTCGAGGACGCCGCGTTCCTCAACACCGGGTCGTGGTTCGTCCTCGGCGTCGAGCGCGACGACCCGGTGCGGACGGACGCCGCCTTCGAACAGGCCGTCTCGAACGAACTCGGCGTCGACGGGTCCGTCCGGCTCCTGAAGAACATCAACGGCTTCTTTATGCTCGAAGAGTGCCGCGAAGCGTGGCGCGAGGCCGGGAAGTCGGTCGACTACGGCGACCTGCTGTCGGCCGCCGAGAAGGCCCCACCACGGACCGCACTCGTCGACACGGACGCCGACGCGTTCGGCATCGACGAGCCGATGCCCGGCCAGATTCGGGCCTACTGTCGCCGAACGGACCAGCCGGTTCCGACAGGGCAGGGCGGTATCGTCCGCTGTCTCCTCGACAGCCTGGCGGCGAAAACGGCCCTAGAACTCGACGCGCTCGCGGCAGTCATCGATGATCCACCATCGCGCATTGTTCTCGGTGGCGGCGGCGTCCGAAACGAACTGTTCTGTCAGTTACTGGCCGACGCCACTGACCGCCCGGTGTCGACTGGGCCAGTCGAGGCGACGGCTGTCGGAAACGTCCTCACACAGGCCGTCGCCGCCGGAACGGTTTCTGACATCGAAACCGGGCGGCAGTTGGTCGAATCGGCGTTCGAGACGACGACATACGAACCGGGTACCGCTGGCGAGTGGGCCGATGCAAAAGATCGGTTGGCTGCACTGACCGACGACTCGCTGTCCGAAGTCTGACGCTTTCACCGCGAGGTGTAGCCGCCGTCCATCACGACGGTCGACCCTGTCATGTACGACGACGCATCCGACGCGAGGTAGACGACGAGTTCTTTCAGTTCCTCAGGCCGGCCGAGTCGGCCCATCGGCGTGTTCTCGAGCCACGTTTCTTCCATCTCGGGGCTCTCTTCGAGCACTTCGTCGACGAGTTCGGTCCGCATGTAGCCGGGCGCAATAGCGTTGACACGGACGCCCTGCTCGCCCCACTCGACCGCCAGTGACTGGGTCAGCATCCTGACGCCGGCTTTCGTCGTGTTGTAGCTGGCCTGTTTCTGCGGGACGTTCACGTCGAAGCCTGACATCGAGGAGACGTTGACGATGCGCCCCTCGCCCCGCTCGAGCATCTGCTGGCCGACGTGTTTGGCACAGAGGAAGACGCCGTCGAGGTTGACCGACACGACCCGCCGCCATGACTCGATGCTCGTCTCCTCCGCAGGGGAGTTCTCGACGATCCCGGCGTTGTTGACCAGTACGTCAATCGGTCCGAGGCGGTCGGTCACGTCTTCGACCATCGCCTCGACCGAGGCTTCGTCCGTCACGTCGACCTCCGTCGCGACGACGTCCGTTTGACCGTCGAGTTCTGAGGCCGTCCGTTCCGCTTTCTCGATGTTCACGTCCGCGATAGCCACGTCGGCCCCCATCTCGGTGAGACCGGTCGCCATCTGTTTCCCGAGGCCCTGCGCCGCACCGGTGACGATAGCCGTCTCTCCGTCGAGGGAGAACCTGTCAAGTACACTCATGCGTGCGTCTGACATTGCAGTAGCCTCCAGCATAAATGTAGGCCTATCGCTGTCACGATCACTGTGACCGGATATCGGCAGCCAGTCATTACAAGTACTCCCTCATAGATACCATAACTATGCAAATCACCGACTTCGAACTGTTCGCCGTGCCGCCGCGGTGGTTGCTTCTGAAACTGGAGACTGACGAGGGGCTCGTCGGCTGGGGCGAGCCGATTGTTCAGGGTCGGTTAGAGACGGTTCGGGCCGCAGTTACCGAACTCATCGAGGCGTATCTCCTCGGGGCTGACCCGCTGCGAACCGAATATCACTGGCGGAAGCTCTACCAGAGCGGCTACTTCCGCGGGGGGCCGATACTCATGAGCGCGCTCGCAGGGATCGACCACGCGCTCTGGGACATCAAGGGGCGGCACTACGGCGCACCGGTACACGAACTACTCGGCGGGCACGTTCGCGATAAGCTACTCGTCTACCAGTGGCTCGGTGGGGACGCTCCTGAAGACGTGGCTGCCGCCGCAAGAGAGGACAGGGAACGCGGCTACAAGGCGTTCAAATTCAATTTCGCCCGGGAGTTTCGACCGGTTGAGACACCGAACGCTGTCGACCATGCGGTTGAGCGTGTGGCCGCAATCCGTGACGCCGTCGGTGACGACGCCCTCGTCGGCGTTGACTTCCACGGCCGCGTCTCGAAACCGATGGCTGCGGATCTCGTCGAGCGACTCGAACAGTTCGATCTGATGTTCATCGACCAGCCCCTGCTCCCCGAACACGACGATTCGTTTGCCAGTATCGCCGAGCGGACGACTGTCCCGATAGCGACTGGTGAACGGTTCTATTCGCGCTACGACTTCAAGCGCCTCCTCGTCGATGACGGGGTGTCAATACTCCAGCCCGACGTGACCCATGTCGGTGGCATCAGCGAGATGCGCAAAGTCGCGTCGATGGCGGAAGCGTTCGACGTGGCCGTCGTTCCGCACTGCCCGCTCGGCCCCGTCGCGTTCGCGGCGAGCCTGCAGGTCGGGTTCTGCGCCCAGAACGTCGTGCTACACGAACAGGACCTCGATCTACACGACCCGACGACGAGCCAGCGACTCAAGATCCTGGAGGACCCGGAGACGTTCCAGTTCGAAGACGGCTACGTCAAACGACCAACCGGCCCCGGACTCGGTATCGACATCGACGAGACTCTCATCCGAGAACTGGCACAGACAGAGGTCAACTGGTACAACCCGGTCTGGCACCACGAGGACGGGAGCGTCGCGGAGTGGTGACTGGCCGCGGCAACCGAGTGGGGCCGACCACCCTGTGTATTTTTATGGCTCTGTTCCGTGCCAACAGGTATGCGAACTGCTGTACTGGTAGAGCCAGCTGAGTTCGAACTGCAGGACCGTCCCAGACCGTCACCCGGGCCCGACGACGTACTTGTTGCCGTGCGCGACGTCGGTATCTGTGGCTCCGATGTCCACTACTACGAACACGGTCGTATCGGCGACTACGTCGTCGAAGACCCGCTCGTCCTCGGGCACGAGAGCGCCGGTGAAGTCGTCGAGGTCGGCGAGAATGTCACTGACCATGAACCGGGCGACCGCGTCGCGCTCGAACCCGGCGTTCCATGCCGGCGCTGTGCCCACTGCAAGTGCGGCGACTATCACCTCTGTGAATCCGTTCAATTCATGGCGACGCCGCCACACGACGGCGCGTTCACGGAGTACGTCTCGTGGCCGGCCGACTTCGCCTACACGCTACCGGAGTCCGTCTCCACTGCCGAGGGGGCGCTGTGCGAGCCGCTTTCGGTCGGAATCCACGCCTGCCGCCGCGGCAGCGTCGGAACCGGCGATACGGTGCTGATAACCGGAGCCGGCCCAATCGGGCTGATGGTGATGGAGGCCGCGCGCGCCGCAGGCGCGACAGATATAATACTGACCGACGTCGTCGACGAAAAGCTGGCGTTCGCCGAAAAGCGTGGGGCGGACTTGACAGTCAACGTTACCGAAACGGATCTCGATACGGCGGTCGCCGAGTACACGGACGGCGTCGGTGCTGATGTGGTCGTCGAAGCCTCCGGCGCGGAGCCGTCGATCAAGTCGACGATTGACGTGGTCCGTCGGGGTGGCACGGTCGTTCTGGTCGGACTCGCCAGCGAAGCGGAGGTCCCAATCGACGTGCTGGAACTCATCGACAACGAGGTCGACGTCCACGGCTCGTTCCGGTACAAGAACACCTACGACGCGGCTGTCGACCTGCTGGCCGACGGTGAAGTAGACGTCGAGGGAATCATCGACTTCGAATCCGGACTTGAGGACATCGACGACGCGTTCCGCCGAGCGATGGAGCCGACTGTGGTCAAGGGCATGATATCACTTGATTCGTAGCCGGCGCTGCATTGAGAAGATAGTCCCGAGAGAAGCGTAATATAATAGTTATACAGATGTTGCTGAGTGTTGGTAGGAATTTCAGCAGGTCCGTTGTACGCACGACCCCGTGACGCGACTCTGAAACAATCGTTGAGGCGGTGTATTATCCGAATTGACGGCCTGATAGCGCTTGAGGGTCACCAATTTGGGATTCTGGAGGGTTTCAGAAGGTACCCGAGACATAACTCTCCGACTTTCACACTGCATAGAGAGCCAGTATAGCGAAGTAAGGTATTCTGTTTGAGATAGGCTTTTGCAGAACAGTTGGTTTTTCTAGATTCCAGTTATACCCGGGCAGGACATTCCATCAGAGTGGGGTGCCCGGTTGAGAGACTCATGCACTGTGAGTAGCCGAACGGTTAAACCTCACCACCGTTGTGGGGGGATATGGATCTCTCAATCGTCGATCTCTCTCCGGTCCCAAATGACGGAACCGCGGCTGACGCGTATGCAAACACCGTCGGCGCGGCCCAGCAGGCCGAACGCCTCGGCTATTCCCGGTTCTGGGTGGCGGAACACCACGGGATGGGAAACAGGCTCGCCGGAACAACACCCGAGGTACTGCTCGGCACCCTCGCCGCCGAAACCGACTCGATCCGGCTCGGGTCGGGGGCGGTCCTCCTCAACCACTACAGTCCGTTCAAAGTCGCGGAGGTGTTCGGCTCCCTTGATGGCCTTGCTCCCGGACGAATCGACGTGGGGCTTGGACGGGCAAACGGGTCTCCGGCCGTCGACCGCGCGCTCGGGACGGACCGCCGCGTCCGAAACCCCGACGAAGACCACGCCGAAAAAATCGAAGCCGTCGTTTCGCACCTCTACGACAGCTACCCGGACGGACACGCGTACAGTGATCTGGAAATCCCTCGTTCAGATGCGGAGACGCCTGTGCCGTGGGTTCTCGGATCAAGTCCGTCGAGCGCGGCGCTGGCCGGCGAACTCGGCCTGCGCTACTGTTTCGCCGCGTTCATTCGACCGGGGTTGGCCACCCGTTCGTTCGAGGAGTACCGGACTCACTTCGAATCGTCGGAGTTGGCCGGCGGCGTCGACGAGCCACAGGGAATGGTCGCGGTGAACGCAGTCTGTGCCGAGACCGACGCGGAAGCGGCGCGGCTCCGCGCCGTGGCCGAAGCGTCGTTCAAGCGGATGGAGCGAGGGGTCGTTGGCACGACTCCATCTGTCGAGGAAGCGATCAACGAACTCGGAGCGGTGCCCGAACCGACGCCCGCAACGCTGGATGCCGGTGCGTGGCCACGAGCGATCTCCGGGAGCCCAGAAACGCTCAATAACCTTCTCGAACAGCTGTCTGATCGTGTCGGAGTCGATGAGGTGATGCTCCAGCACGTCGTCAGCGACCACGCTGACGCGCTCCGCTCCCACGAGTTGCTCGCAGACGGTGTCGGCCTCACACCGCGCTAGCTCCCTCTACTGCAGTGGAACAAGAACATATCTCTGTATTGCCGTCCCCAGAACCCACTTTGTACCAGAAAAAGTTCTATAGATAGTTCTTTTTGAGTTTTATGCTACTATTCGCGAAGTCCGAATATAAATACTACCCACTTCAGGCTATTTCTACAATTTAGGGCCCTCATGAGCTATCTTCTACATTGTAGTACCACTATATGAATCTAAATCTGCCATTGTTGCGTTTCATCTGGAGTCGAAAACGCCTATTACAGGTTCAAATGCGGCCTATTCGAATTAACTCAGTCGTCTGCGGCCGCAGTGGCGGTCGGTTCCGCAAGGTCGGCTTCGGACAGCTCAGACACTGGCGACCACTCCAGATCACGCTCGTACTCGAAGGCATGGTGGTCCTGCGTGGGATCAACGACCGTCAACGAGAGCCAGTTGTTGTCCAGCAGGGCCGCAAGTTCCGCATGGTCAGCGAGGACGCCGTTGACGCGGTCGACCGGCGCGTGGATGACCGTCGAGAGGCGGAGCGGCTGATGGTACGGGTCGTCGTCGGTAGTCATAAGCGACTGCAGCGGGAGACCAGTCATCAGGTCGCCGCCGTTGCCCTGATAGACGCCGACGTTGCCGACGGGGTTGTGGGTCACCTTCGACCCGCTGCCGTAGACGGCGTTGTCAACCGTCGAGAAGTAGTACTGGGTGTTGATCCACTGCGTGACGACCATGGGGCCGGTGAGTATCGCCGCCAGTGCCTCACCGTCAGCGTCGGTCGACCAGTCGTAGGAGTGGAGGAACGCGCGGCCGTCGAGGTCGATGTCGCTCGTCAGTTCGCGGGGGCCGACGACGAAGCCGGCGTTGCCAGCCAGACCCCATTCGGGACGGGTCTCGGCCCAGTCGGCGGCGCGTCGCTCCGTCTCGCTGACTCCCGACGAGGTGTCAGCAGCCATCGACTCGGCGCGCTCTGCGGCCGCGTTCTCGCGGGCAGTTGTGAGGTCGGCGCGCAACTGGTCGAGATCGGCAGCGTGGCTCTCGGGTACGTCGCTGTCATACAGTTCCACCTCGTCAGTCGTCGTGTTGTGTTCGCCAGCAATGAAGACGGTGTCTTCGGGGATTTCGAAACCGCGGTCGCGGAGCGCGGCTCTGACCTCGTCGTCGTTGCAGATTTTCGCCAGCACGCGGGCGTTCGGGCCGCCGGGATTTCCGGCGCAGGCCCCACAGTCCAGACTCGAATCGTAGGGGTTGTTCGTCGTTTCACTGGCGTGCCCGGTGAAGACGACGAGGCGACTGAACGTCTCCCAGCCCATCAGATCGAACGCGGTGGCGGCGTACTCGACTTTCTCCTCAGTGGTCAGCCCCACTGGCAGATCTCCGGTGTAGGTGTGCTGGTGATGGACGAGCGGGTCGCAGAACTCGTGGTCATCGGGCACCGAGCGCCCAGCCGCGTCAAACAGATCCTGCACGCGCCCGGGGACAAGCGTACGGGCCGCGAGCGCGAGGCCGTACCCGCTCCCGGCAGTCTCGACGAAGCCGTATGCCGTGGCGGCGTTGGCCTCCAGCGTCTCGATGATTTCGTCGGTGGTCTCACGGATGCCCGATAAGCGGTCGTGGCTCTCCTGGGTGTCGTCGTCGGTCGGCACGTCGGTGACGTGGTGCTGCGGGTCGAGAATCGGCGGGCAAGCGTCGACCGACACGTCGGTGTCGTAGCCCTGGTACTCCATCGGAATACCGAAGAAGCCGGCGTACCCGTGGGTTTCGTAGTCGCCCGTGGCCTCAATATGGCGGCGGATGATCTCCGAGCGGGTGTCGATGCAGAAGACCATCTGCGCGCTCGGACGGCCCGAACTGTCACTGGCAGCCACCGACTGGCTCTCCGCGGCGACGGTCTCGACGAGGTCGCTCCGGTAGGTCGCCTCCCAGGCACGCAGGAACGCTCCGGCGAGTTCGGCGGCCGGGTCCGGGTCAATGCTGTCGTTCGAGGGAGCGATGTCAGCACCGACGGCGTCTAGCAGGGCCAGACGCGCCGCGAGATACCCAGTAAGAGAAATCGGGTGCGCCGACTGCCACGCCCCCTCGTCGTCGGCACGCTGCTTGATAAGTCCCGTCCAGCCCGGAAGGGCGGCCAGTTGCTCTTCGAAGATGGGTACCCACTGGCTCTCCGGGTACGGCGCGAGGACCGTTTCGATAGCCTCAGTCGGCGTCTCTGGCAGGTCAGAAATGAGCTCTCCATCGGGGATTTCGCTGTCGTGCTCGGCCACTCCGCAGAAGGCAGTGTAGAACCCCGCTTCGCGGTTGGGCATCGACCAGTGGGCGCTCCCCTCGTCGAGGAACGCCGACAGCCACTTTGTCAGGATCCGGTCGACGCGTTCCGAGGCAGTGTCGGAGTCACTGTCCGTACCATCGGTCACTTCGGCCATCCGGTCCAGCAGTACCTCGGGGTCGTTTTCGTAGCCGGCCTCGGAGAGTTCCGCATCGAGAATCTCCGGGTCTATCTGGCCGCGCTCCAGCGCCGCACGGAACATCTCCGCGCTGGGGTAGCCACGGCCGCCCAACAGGTCGGCTGCCTGCGTGACCGCCTCACTGAACGGCTGGTCCTCGAACCCCGCGAGGGGGTTTGCCGTCACGAACGAGTGGATGGGCCAGAGAGAGCCGACGGTGGTCGCTGCGGTGTCGATACTGTCGTGGATGGTGGGTTCAGTACTCATTGTAGTCCTCCGTCGTGGTCAGCACAGTGTCGGCCGACGGCTGGCCGGCGTTCAGCAGCGCCACGTAGAGGCGCTGGCTACGCTCGTGGATCCCGGTCTCGATACCGGTGTAGATACCGACGAAGAAGACGGCGATGATGCCATGTAGTAGCGTCAGTTCGGTCGTTGCGGGGCCAACAGGCATGAGCCCCGAGACGCCTGTATAGACACCAGCGTAGATGACGATGGCCGGGAAGAAGACTACCGGGACGGCCCCGTAGCGGGCCGCCGTCGGAAGCGAGGTGTGCTGGACGGTGTTGCGCGCCGCGTGGAGCGTCGTGAACACCACGAAGAAGGTCAACAGGAGCCCGCTGTCGACATGTGTTCCCTTGCCTGTCAGCACGGTAAACACCGCGCCGCCGGCGAGTCCGGTCAGCAGTGTGACGATGCCGCCGACGATGCTCGTCGTCGTTCCTATCGTGTGTGGCGTCCCCTCACTCGGAGCAGTGTGTTCGACCTGTCCGCCAGCGCTGAGGAACTGGTAGGCCTTGTAGAAGCCGTGCAGGATGAGGTGGGTGATAGCAGCCCCAAAGAAGCCGAGGCCGGCCTGCATGATCATGAATCCCATCTGGCCGACCGTCGAACAGCCGAGTTTGCCCTTGATGTCCGTCTGGACCGATTTCAGGAGTTTCCCGCCGATGGCACTGGCACCGCCGACAGCAACGATAGCGAGCATGAGCGCAGGGTCGACGGTGATGACTGGGGCGAAGCGAGTCAACAGAATGCCGCCCGCGTTGACGAACCCGGCATGCATCAGTGCCGAAGCAGGCGTCGGTGCGGTCATCGATGAGAGGAGCCAGCCGTGGAACGGAAGCAGGGCGGACTGAATCATCGCTGCGAGCACGAGCGCGCCAGCGGCGACCAGCCACACCGGGCCACCAAGTGAGTCGGCAGCCGCCGTAATCCCGGAGACTGTGGTCGCACCGGTCGCCCACCACAGTGTCGTCAGCGCGACGCCGAGAAGCACGCTGCTGGCGATGAAGTACTTGCGGGCGACCGTGGCAGCTGCCTGCGCCTGGTCCCAACCGCTGACGATACCGATGAGCTTCGCCATCAGCAGCCCCATCGCGAGCCACAGCGCCCCGAACAGGGCGAGGTGATCGGCCGCGACAAGACCCATCACAACCACTGTGAAGCCGAACACGGTGGCGAAAAATGGCGTTTTGAGCTGACTACCCGCCATGTAGCGGCGCGAGTAGCTGTGAACGATACCGCTGAAGAAGGTGGCAACCACCCACATCAGGACGGTCAGCCCATCGACAGCAACAACGCCGGGTATCTCCCACGCGACTCCGGTTCGGACCCGAACGGCAAGCACAGCAATGCTCGCGGCAAACATCGACCACACGAGCCATGTGAGTGCGACGGGTACGAGCGGCGAGTCAGCCGTCGTGTCCGGGAGTGATCCAACCGACTTCGGTGAGTTGTGTCCTGACATCGTTGTTCGTGACCGATCACGGCAATCACGGAATGTGATTGACCAGTTCCGGTTGTCTTCATCCCTACTGCGAACGGACTGGTTATTAAATCCTTCTATACTACCAATTTGTTCCTAAAATAGTAGATTATAGAACATTATGTTTTTGTGGTAAGGCTCGGTCGAGAACCACTGCAAATAGTAAGCGGGTTCCTCGCGGCCTGTGCTGGCAACACCGTTCGATGACGAGTCCACTGCACACACGTACACAGATTCGACTATGGGGGACTGTGTGAGTGTTGAGATGGAGCGATATTACCAAACTGTTCGGAGAGGGTGCTGAGGAAAGCAGATCGTTGCCGGACATGAGACGGTTACTCTCATACCCTGTCTGACCGCGTCATCTCGGGCACGCAGGTGTCCAGAGCGTAACCCTGTGGTCGCGGCGGCGTCGTCAGCTAGCTACCGTTTTCGGAATCGAACTTACCGAAAGGCGTCGTTTCATGGCTCCGAACGAGTACTTCGTCGACCACTGTCAGGCCCATGTCGAGAAGCGCCTGCGCAACGGGCGTGATATCGCTATCCGATTCGCCGACAGCCGTCACAAGGAGGTTCTCCTCGCCGGTGACCAGTTCCTGTACCGATACTACACCGTCTATATCCAGAATTCCCGGGATTAAATCGCCTCGCTCGGGAATCGACGCAGTGCAGTAGAGCAACATCCGGAGTGGATAGCCCGCCTGCTGATAGTCGACATCAGCGCTGTAGCCTTTAATCACCTCGCTGGACTCGAGATGGTTAATGCGCTTGCGGACGGTGCTGTCGGACGTATCCGTTCTCTCTGCGATGTCCCCGGACGACATGTTTCGAGCATCCTCCTGTAATGCGTACAGGATTGCTCTATCGACGGCGTCGATTTCCTCGTCAGCCATACTAGTGTGTCCACAGCAAGGACACTTTACTGTTGTACGTTCCCCGAGACCGCTGCTGTGTCTGTCAGCGGTAGCAGCGAGGTCTCGAACGCGCCAGCCGCAGCCTGTGAATAGATGCAGCATGTCTCAGGGTGGATAACAGCGGGGAAGTTGCGCTCTCGACGAGCATACGTGACACGAACTGCCGGAACAACCGACCCGAGTCCGTGACGGCGGCCAGTTTTCAGGCGCGCCTAAATTCCGAAGCAGTTATATATTTTTAGGTGGGCCTAACAATCATGTCGAGAGATGATACAAACCACAAGTCCCCGACCAGACGTGACTACATGAAGTATGGTGGCGCGGTGATAGGTGGAGGGTTGTTGGCGGGCTGTGCAGGTCAATCCGACTCTAGGTCAGCTCCGAGCGAGCGAGGCACAGGCGACGGGTCAACCTCAATGGCCGAACCAACCACGGCTGATGACGGGTACTCCGTTACAATGTCGCCCATGGGAACCGTCGAGTTCGAATCGGTACCCCAGAGTGTGTTCACGATACTGGGTCACCACGTGGACATGCTGGTCGCACTCGGTCGAGGGGACGCGATCAACGCGATGCACGCGCCTGAATACCACCAATCGCTGTATCAGAAGTTCCTCCACCGACTGGAGGGAGTCTCAATCGACTGGGATGGCCTGTACTCTTCATGGCCACCATCAAAAGAGAAGCTGTACGAACTCGACAGCGATGTCCATATAGCTGACCCGGCAAAGGTTGCGACGGCCGAGGGATGGGACGACAGTAGCCTCCAAGAGATACGCTCGAACGTTAGCCCGTGGTTCGGAAACACGCTCAGCGGCACTCACCAGAAACCGCCATCAGGCTGGGCCGATGCGTACGAATACCATACGCTCTGGGAAATCTTCGGAAAGATCGCGGCGGTCTTTCGGGAAAGGGAACGATACGAGGCGTTCGTATCTGTCCGCGATTCGATGATGCAAACCATCAGCGCGGGCCTTCCGTCGGAACGTGAGCGGCCAAGCGCGGCTTTGGTCCTGTTCTCCACGTCCGACGAGAAAATCTGGGGGTATAAAATGAACCACCCGGGCTACTACGCTGCCCACACCCGCCCGCTAGGTGCCACCGATGCGTTAGCCGACGCCGTCGGTGACGGGTACGGCGACGACGGGCGAAACATCACGCTCGACTCCGAACTGCTTCTCGACGCCGATCCGGACGTGTTGCTTGTCCTCGGGCCGATGACAGAGTACCACAACCTCGACGACATTCGGTCACAACTGGCAGACGACGAGGTGCTGAGAAAGATGACTGCCGTGCAAGAGGGGCGGATATACGCTCAAGGTGCCCGTCGGCAGGGTCCGATCCTGAACCTGTTCCAGACTGAAATGACCGCGAAGCAGTTGTATCCCGACCAGTTCGGCGAGTGGCCGGGATATGCTGACGGCGAGCCATATCCCAAAATCCCCGCTGAGGAACAGCTGTTTGACCGCCAGCGTGTCGCTGACATAATCACGGGTGAGGGACAGTGACTGACCCCGGTAGACCGGCGCTTGAACAGCCGACACGCAGAGATTATATCAAGGGAGCCGGGCTGATTGCGGGCAGCAGTTTGCTCGCCGGGTGTGCCGGCGATGCTGTCTCAGAATCCACCCCAACAGAGAATAGAGAGACACCCACGGCGACCGAAACGGAGTCGTATACCGTCACTATGGAGCCGGTGGGCGAAGTTACGTTCCAGATGGTTCCCGAGCGATGGCTTCCCTACGGTGGCACCTACGCCGATATGGGCGTGGCACTCGGGCAGGCCGATGGCCTCACAGGTATCGGCGGAGCGGACCGCTACTACACGTACGTCTACGATGAGCTTCCCGGTGTGTCCGTCGACCAGGAGACGATTGACGCGAATCCGGAGGTCCGAACGAAAGAGGAGTTTTACGAACTCGACAGCGACGTGCACCTCTATGACCCACAGATGCTCGTCAACTGGTTCGACTGGTCGCAGTCGGACGTCGACGAAATCGCCGAAAACGTCGCTCCGTTCATCGGGAATCTGATCTTCCGTCGCTCCGACGAGTGGCACGACTACCGGTACTACACCCTGTATCAAGCCTTCGAGAAGGTTGCTGAGGTCTTCCAGGAACAGGCTCGGTACGAGGCGTTCAAACAGCTACACGACGACTACATCGCGGACCTGCAGAGTCAGCTCCCGCCAGCTGAGGAGCGTCCGAACGTCCTCCTTACGTTCGAGGGCACCGACGAACCGGAGTCGTTCTCGCCCTATCGGCTGAATGACAACGGCACGAGCAAGAAGCAGTGGCGTGATCTCGGCGTCACCGACGCGCTTGCCGGAACCGATATCGAGAATCTCAGCACAACCAATCGGGGCGAGTACGACTACGAAACGCTTCTCTCAGTCGATCCGGACGTTATCCTCGTCCGCGGCCACGAGCGAAAATCCGCGACCGAGTTCCGGGAGACCGTCCTGCAGTTCATGCGGGACCACAGCGTCGGCAGTCAACTGACCGCGGTACAGAACGGTCGCGTGTATCGCGGTGGCTACCTCCGGCAGGGTCCGATTCACAATTTCTTCCTGACCGAACGGGCGGCCCAACAACTCTATCCCGATATCTTTGGCGACGTGACCTCCGACACCGAACTCTTCGACCGGCAGCAAATCGCTGATATCGTCACGGGTGATTTCGAATGACTGATCCGGATAGAGCGACGCTCGAACGACCGACGCGGAGAGATATAGTCAAAAGTGGCGGGGCACTCGCTCTCGGTGGATTACTCGCCGGATGTTCGGGCGAAAGTAGCCAGGAGTCTTCAGTGGCCGAGACCAGCGACATGACCACAGATGCCGGGGCGAGCACTACTGAGACCGATCCAGCGACTTCCGACGGGTCGTATTCAGTGACGATGGAGCCAGTCGGTACCGTCGAATTCGAAACTGTGCCCGAGACGATTGCCCCGTTCACCGCGGACTACATCGATATGCTGGTCGCGCTCGGTCACGGCGACGCAGTACAGTCGATCTGGTACCGTGGACGGTACAAGACGCTGCACTACGAGGAGCTTGATGGAGTGTCTATTGACCTCGACGGGCTCACACAGCTCTGGAACGACGGCGTCTCGAAGGAGCCGTTCTACGAGATGGACGCAGACCTGCACCTCATTGATCCCAACGCGCTTATCGACTGGCTCGGGGCATGGGATCAGTCTGACCTCACAGAGATTCGGGAGAACGTCGCACCGTTTCTCGGGAACCTCATCTTCCGGCAGACTGACGACTGGCACGACTACCGGTACTACAGCCTGTACGAGGCGTTCGAGAAGGTGGCTGGAATGGTTCAGGAACGGGCACGCTTCGAGGCGATCCGTGCAATCCACGACGAGCTGGTCGAAACGGTGCAGGCTCGGCTCCCGGCACCAGCGGACCGGCCAGACGCCGCGCTGGTGTTCGCCGGTGAGGAACCAGCGGAGTTCACGCCGTACCGGATCAGCGGAAACGGGGCAAACAAAGAACACTTCCAGACGCTTGGAATTTCCGACGCCTTTGCCGATACCGGAGTCGAGGGGTACTCCGGCTCGGAATCGCTCGATTACGAGACATTACTGGAGATAGACCCGGACTCACTTCTTCTCCGTTACCATCGCGAAGGGAAGACCCGTGAGGAGTTCGAGAACTCAGTACTCGCGTATATGAAAGACCACGAAGTGGGCAGCCAGTTGCGGGCGGTCCAGAATGACAGGGTGTTTCGCGGCGGTCCGATCTACACTGGCCCGCTGCATAACCTATTCATGATAGAACGGTACGCGAAGCGCTACTTCCCTGACGAGTTTACCGAGACGCACCTGTTCGACCGGGAGCACCTCGCGGAGATTATCACAGAAGGTCCAGCTGAGTGATCGGACTCTCCGTTCATCGCGGACCCATGTTCAGTCGGGCGTAGCTGAATATCAGTATAGTGATGGAAACAGGTCGCACCCGCGGCCCCGCTGTCATGCGAATAGACTTGGAAAGACTTTTACACAGATTCGAGTTCACATTTATACAGATGTCCACAGCTACCATACGAGACGTCCTCCGCGGTGACGGCGACCGGTTCGTCTACGTCGTCTCCGCGTTAGCCGCGCTGAACGGACTGTTGTTCGGGTTCGACACCGGGATCATCTCGGGCGCGTTCCTGTTCATTCAGGACTCGTTCGTCATGTCGCCGCTCGTCGAAGGGATCATCGTCAGCGGCGCGATGGCCGGGGCCGCGGCCGGTGCGGCTGTGGGTGGCCAGTTAGCCGACCGCCTCGGTCGGCGTCGACTCATCCTCATTGCGGCCATCGTGTTCTTTGTCGGGTCATTCACGATGGCCGTCGCGCCGACCGTCCCCGTCCTCGTCGCCGGACGGCTTATCGACGGCGTCGCTATCGGCTTCGCGTCGATTGTCGGTCCGCTGTACATCTCTGAAATCGCACCACCAGAGATCCGTGGCGGACTCACCTCGCTCAATCAGCTCATGGTGACCACCGGAATCCTGCTCTCGTATTTCGTCAACTACGCGTTCGCCGACGCAGGCGCGTGGCGCTGGATGCTTGGTGCCGGGATGGTCCCGGCCGTCGTGCTCGCCATCGGCATCCTGAAAATGCCCGAAAGCCCACGCTGGCTCTTCGAACACGGGCGGAAAGACGAGGCCAGAGCGGTCCTCAAGCGGACCCGTTCCGGAGGCGTCGAGCAGGAACTCAACGAGATCGAAGAGACCGTCGAAACACAGTCCAAAACCGGCATTCGGGACCTGCTGGCTCCATGGCTCCGTCCAGCACTTGTGGTCGGGCTCGGACTCGCCGTCTTCCAGCAGATCACCGGTATCAACGCGGTCATCTACTACGCCCCGACAATTCTCGAGTCCACTGGCCTCGGAAATGTGGCCTCGATCCTCGCGACAGTTGGTATCGGGACGATTAACGTCGTGATGACTGTCGTGGCAATCATGCTCGTCGACCGCGTCGGTCGGCGCCGACTCCTGCTTGTTGGTGTCGGTGGCATGGTAGCAACCCTCGCCGTCCTCGGCACCGTGTTCTACCTTCCCGGGCTTGAAGGCGGCCTCGGCATTATCGCCACGATCAGTCTGATGCTGTTCGTGTCCTTTTTCGCGATCGGGCTCGGCCCGGTCTTCTGGCTCCTGATCTCCGAGATATACCCGCTGTCCGTTCGCGGGTCGGCGATGGGCGTCGTCACCGTCGCCAACTGGGGTGCGAACCTCCTCGTCTCGCTGACGTTCCCCGTCCTGACTGACAGCGTCGGAACCTCAGCGACGTTCTGGCTGTTCGGCCTCTGCAGTCTGGCGGGACTGGTGTTTGTCTACCGCACCGTCCCCGAAACCAAGGGTCGGACGCTGGAGGCAATCGAAGACGACCTCCGGCAGAACATCTCACTGGTTGACTGAGGCGGTCATCGGAACAGCGGTCGAGGTCACCGTTTGCGGCTTTATACTCCGAGACGGTCTAACGCACTCTCAAGCCTCGGGAGTCTGTCGTTGCCGAAAAACCGGACGTTCTCCAGCGCGTGGAAGGCGACGTACACGTCGCGTCGCTCTTCGAAGTACTCCGCAGAGATAGCACGGTGGCGGCGGTATTCGTCGTAGAAGGCAGCACCGATCGAATCAAGTCGGTCGACGTACGCCAGGTCAACTTCGGCATGGCCGAAATAGATCGCTGGATCGAGGACGGCTCGAACGGTTCCGTCAGCCACCACAGCGTTTCCGGGGTGGATATCGCCGTGCAGCAGCGCCGGCGTGGCCGGCTCGACGAGACGAGCATCGAGCGTTTCCGCCAGTCGTTGCACCCGGTCGAACGCGGCGGCTGGCAGGGCTCCATCGTTCCGTGCGGCCGTTGCAAAAGGGAGTAGCCGTCGCTCGCGGAAGAAGTCGATCCACGACTCAGTCCACAGGTTCGACTGGCTGAACGGCCCCGAAAGGGTATCGAACGGAAAGCCGAACGCGTCGGCCGAGACGTTGTGGAGAGACGCGACGTGGCGCGCGAGGTTGCGTTCAGCCCGCTCGTCGAATCGGCCGTCACCGCCGATAAACGACAGTACGAGCAGTTCCGGTTCGACGTGGAGGACTTCCGGAACGGGGAGCCGTGTGTTGCGGTCGAGGTACTGAAGCATTGCCGCCTCGATTCCGAGCGGGGAGTCGCTGACTTTCACCGCTACGTCTGGACGGTCGCGAAAGGTCACACGGTAGACCGACCCGACTTCCCCGCCGTCGAGTTCCATCGCATCGTGAGCGTCGGCGTCTAGTACGCTCGAAACCCGCTGTAGCACTGTCGCCTCCGTTCGTTCCGTGCCTGTCCCGTCGTCCATATTCGCCGTACGAGAAGAGGGCCAATAGGTCTGGTTGTCTCTGCCTCAGCAGCGAAAACAAAGCCATCCGAGCCTCACTGCAGACTCCGATTACAGGCAGTGCTCGAAACAGCTATCACACTACACAGATCGGTCGGCGCTGGCACCGAGCTGCACGACAAGTCGTTCCGTGGCGAGGGCGTACACTGTCATCTCTGTCCCTTTCTCCGAGTACCACGTTTCGGCGGGTTCGATGAGGTCAGCGTCACAGAGACGGTCGAGGTGATAAGAAACGCTCTGGAGCGAGCGGTCGACTGTGTCCGCGATATCCGATGCGGTCCGCGGTTTGTCTCTGACCGACCCCAGTATCTCCTGCGCGGCCTCGGACGAGAGGACCTGAAGGACATCAGTCGGTTCCGTACCGTTGACTACGACGTTCGTCTGCTCTCGGGGTGCATAGTCAACCGGTGGGTGGTGTGGGAAGGCGCTTGCCATGGATTGTGGGGAAGGTATCGACGATCGTTTCTGTTTGTTCGGCTCAATCCGAACAAACCAATCAAACAATTTAATACTTACGGAACTAATAGCCAGAGATATGACACAGCAGGGGACGCAGCAAACAGGGCAGCCAGTTCGGATGCATGAGTGATGCTGACAGTTCGGTCGCACGGGAACGCATCATCGAGTCGATGGAGCAATCGGCAGAGGTCTACGGCCTCAGCCGAAGTGCCGGGCGCATCTACGGCGTGCTGTACTTCGCTGCAGAGCCACTCTCTATCCCAGAACTGGTCGATGAAACTGGCTATGCAAAATCAACGGTGAGTAACGTCACGCGGACGCTGTCGCGTGTCGGACTCATCCACCGCAGGTCGTCCGCGGGAGGCGGCAGGCGGGTCCGGTTCGAGGCTGAGCGTGAAGTCTGGTTCATCCTGCAGGACGTGTTCCAGCAATACATCCAGCGAGAGGTTCAGACGACGCTCAGGACCATCCACCGGGCGGAAGAGCAGGCCCCCCCAGATGCTCGCGAGCAGGAGCATATCCAGAACCTCCGTGAGACGTACGAAGACCTAGAAGAAATCGTACAGCTCGCGTCGGAGTACTCGGCCGCCGAACTCCGCGAGGCGCTTGCGGCCTATGAGCAATAGTCACCGCGTTACCAGTAGACCGTATAGGTACACGCATCATCCCCGTGCCGGCGACACGTCTCGCCCGTTTCTTCGAGGAACACGAACGCGTCGACCGGCGCATACTGCTGGGCAACCCCACGGATGAGGCCACGGTCGAACGGACACGGATACGGGTTCTCACAGGTCACCTCGCCGGTCCGTTCGCCCACGGATTCGAAGCGATACTGCCCGATGTCCCCGCCACGGTGATTCCGCTGGTAGGCCTCGTCTATCGACTGGAGGCCCTCCGGAACAGTATCAAAGTCGTTTGGCCAGTCCGCAACGTGCGGGATCTGTTCGCCGAGTCGGTCAAGGACATGCGGTTGCAGGTCATCGGCAATCGTCTCGAACGCGTTCAGCCAGGCCTGCTGTGGGTACCATTCGTCAGCCGCCGGTTCGGTGATCCCCTCCGCAGCGAGCGCCGTTAGCGCTCGGTCCCGGTACTCGTCTGAGAACTTCCCCATCGCCGCCTCGACTATCGTAAGTACCGTTTGCCCGTTGATTTCGACGGCCGGGTCAAACGCGTCGTAGGATGCCATTCTGTTCGGACGTTCACAGGGGGAGAAATAAAAACCGACCATACACACGGCAGCCGTGGCGTGGGGGACGCCAGAGCTAGTCCCTCTCACAGACCGTACGGGACAGCCCTGCTACTGCGATGCGCCCCGTGACTGTCCGTCCTCCGCCCCGGTTCGGACCTTGTTGACCCACGACGGCCGATTCACTGTGGTCTCGCCCGCTTCGAACTCGAAGGAGAGATCGTACGTTGTCGGCATATCACCTGTCAGTCTGACCAGAGCGAGTTCTGCATACGTCCCCGCTGGTCTCGTCTGGTCCCACGTAACTGTCGCGGAGCGAACGTCAGTCGTGTTACCGACGGTTCGGACTTGCCCCGAAGCCCTGGTGATACGGTACGACTCCCGCCCGTCGTACCAGCCATTTTTCGGCTTGTAAACAGTCGCTCCCTGAGAGGTATCGGCTTCCCGTTCGTATCCGACGGGGTACAGGCTCATGACGACGACTGACGACGCTCCCGAGACCTCGTCGGCCAGATTCACTGACTCCTGCTTGATAATGAACGTGACGGCCCCTTCAGTCCGGTTCACTCGGAGGAGTTCTCGATCGGTATCGCTCTGGATCTGCTCTCGCCGGCGGTCGGTACTACCGTCATCATCGACAACGATACGACTGTAGACCGGAGCGCCCGGCGACGCCTGAAACTGTTCGGTTCGGATAGCACCTTCGTCAATGAACAGGTAGCGCCCGCCGTCAGCGGTCACAGCGCCCTCGAATTCAAGCGCTGTCTCACTATCCGCGACAATCGCTCCCGCCGCTCGGTAGTCGTCGGACTCGGGGACGGTAAACCGTTCGTCAACCGGGTTTTCCGTGTGTGCGCTCGCAGTACTGAATGGATACACAGCGGCGAAGACGAGCGCGAGACAGCATAGCGCTAGCACGCCGTTCAGTAGCCTCGCGGTACGGCGGTCCATATCCCAGTCCCAATACTGACCAAGAAAAGTTATTCGGAAGCCTTGAGTTGGGCTCGAAGTTTGCTGCTACTTCTTCGGGAGGGTCGCGATGACCTCGTTCGGACCGACGCGGTCGACAGTGTAGCCCTCGGCGTCGAACGATTGTCGCTCCGCGGTCATCTGGTGATAGAGCGGCGTCGGCTCGTGGTCATTGACTATCGTCAGTGCCTCTCCGCTGTCCAGTTCCTCGAACGCATCGAAGATCTTCGGGTGTCGCTTCGGCGGTGGAATCTCTCGGAGATCGAGTTGCTGTGCTGCCATGCGATCTGTCGATCGCTAGCTGCCGTAGAGAGCCTTTGTGCGAATATATTCAGGGCAGGACTCCGACAGCGATACCACGGGGCCCGCATTCGGTTACGTCGACCGCGTTACCGATACATTTCGGTTGATTTTGTTCCATTCGTCGTCACGGACAACTGCTTTTGTAGTTCACGCCTGCTGGTACCGCGTCGACCACTTCGGTAACGACCGACGGTAGAGGGCGACACCGACAACGGCCATGACACCACCAGCCCCACCGAGCGCGGCAAGCAGGTTTCCAGACAGCGGTGAGATGGCGAAGCCAGCGATGAGCACTGGGACCAGAGGGAAGACCATTGCTGCACCGAAAACCGCGAACAGGGCCGTGTCGAAGAGGAATTCGTTCGGAGAGAGGCCGGTGAGGTACACGGTGGTGCCGAAGATGTAGCAGGCGACGCCGACGAGGAGGACGGTTCCAACGGCTGCCTCGACGACCGGCCCGCCACGCCAGACGAGTGCGAGTCCGTAGAACGCGAGTCCAACCAGCGGGCCGAGCAGGAGGAACGCCCGGAACTTCCCCGCAAAAACGGCTTTCACAGAGAGTGGGTGGGCGAAATACAGACTCACATCGTCGGATTGTGTGAGCCAGTTGTAGGTCGTAAACCCCGAGAGCCCGAGAATCGCACCGAATGAGATCCCAGTCGACGGCGGTACACCCGTGATCTGTCCGGCGAAATCGACCAGCGCGGTGGTGACGCCGAACAGCACCGCCGCCGAAAAGAGGACTTTCCCGAACCCGCCGGCGCTCCGGTGGATGTCGAGCAGGCTCTTGGTCGCAACTGGGTCACCGATCCGTCGCCACCAGCGGCGGAAGGCCGGTGTGACCGTTCGAGCGGGACGGGGCGCGGTCGCATCGAATGTAGTTGCGCCCAATAGGAAGACGGTGACAATACCGATAGCTGTCGTGCCGATACGCAGGGGTGTCTGCGCGAGAAACAGACCGTAGGGGGTGTAGGAAGCGATAGCCACACCACTCGCCAGCGCTGTACCGACTGCGACGAGTGGAGCCGCGAGTAGCGCCAGTCCGGGTACGCCGCGGCCAGCGAGACCAAGGGCCGCAATCGTTGTCCCCATCCCGAAGACGAACGTCAGTGCGAGGGTGGCCCACAGAAGGGAGACCATCTCAGCTACGAGGAGGACCCCGGCGGCTCCGCTGACTGCAAGCACAGTTCCCAGGGAAATCGGCAGCAGAAACAGCACTGCGTAGTAGACACTGTCCTTGATAACGAATAGACCCAGCAACGTATTCTGCGATAACGGGAGCGTGCGGGCAGAGAACACCAGCAGCGTCACATCACCGAGGAGATTCTGGAGGGCATCCCGTCCCACGAAGCCGATCGACCCCGTGTGGAGCCCGAAGACGAACACCAGTGCGTGGAGGCCGGCGAACACGGTTTCTGGTTCTGTCCCAGTAACGACGAGAAGCTTGGCCGCGCCCCCGGTGAGGAGACAGATGAACACCGGAAACAGGGAGAAGTGACTGCCGCGGAAGAGCCGACTGTGGAGTCGCCACTCCTCGCGGAGCATCTCGACGAACACCCTGCGCGCCCGTGCGTCACTCATGAGTCAGCGGTTCGTCGACCTGATTCACTGTTGCATCGACGTTGTCCAGAAACACGTCGAGGAGCGTCACATCAGCGTCGAGTTCTGCCGGCCGGACATCGGCGACGAGGTCGCCACCGTACATGATGCCGACCCGCGAACAGAGTTCGGCAGCGACGTCTACGTCGTGTGTGGTGACGACGATTGTGTTGCCGTCGTCCCGGTAGGAGCGCAGGAAGCGCTTGACCCGCTCCTGAACGATCGGGTCGAGATTCGCCAGCGGTTCGTCGATGAACACGACGTCCGGCTCGTGGAAGAACGCGCCAGCGATCATCACTTTCTGCTGTTGGCCCCGCGAAAGGTCCGAGGACAGTGTATCGAGTTTCTCGGTAAAGCCGAGACGGTCGGCCCACGACTCGGTCTGCGCTGTCACCGCGACGTCGGGCATATCCCGGATAGCACCGACGAAGTCGAAGTACTCACGCGGCGTCATGAAACTCGGCGGTGACTCCTTTTCGGGAAGAATCCCCGCCCGTTCGCGGACCACTGTTGGCTGCGTTGCCGGGTCGACATCGAGTACCGCTGCCTGTCCACCATCCGGACTGAGCTGCCCGGTGAGTATCTCCATCGTCGTGGTCTTGCCGGCCCCGTTCGGCCCGAGCAATCCGAAGAACTCACCATCGTCGATGCTGAGCGAGAGGTCCGCTATCGCGGTCACGTCGCCGTACGACTTCCGGAGCGACTCGATCTCGATTGCTGTCACGGCGTTCTGCCTGCCTTCGTGGTTCTGTCGGTATAAGTTGTTATACTGGATACGAACATCCCAGATAGTCCGACAGCGGTTTCGCGGATACGTACATCTAACCGACGGTACAGTTGTCAGGGCCGTATCGGTCGAAGTGTCACCCGCCGTCCGTGTTTGTATAACCATTCTTTGAGTAATCGATACCTCTTAACACATGACAGGATAGATATGCGACATGGCCCCGCATCGACTCCACCACCTCGCCCTCCTCTGTCTGGTCTGTGCACCGCTCCTTGCCGCCGCCATGCCCGCTGGGGCAGCACCGCCGCCGCGGCCGCTATGTGACGCCTGCGGTGACACGTTTGAATCGACGGCTGAGTCCCACGGCGTCTCGGTCACTGTCACCCACAGCAACGCTACCGTCGCCGTCAACGCCAACGGAAGCGCAACGTGGGTCGTCCACAACCGCCTGTCCGACTCAGATGGGGTTGCACGTCTCCGGGCGAATGAGAGCCTCCGAACCGCTATCGCCGACAGAGCGATGTGGGACACCGAGCTCCTGAGCGCGAACGTCTCCGGCGACGGCGTCATAACGCTGCGCTACCGCGAGGCCGACTTCGCCCAGCAGTCCATCGGCGGGGCGGTCCGCACTGGCGAGTTTACTGAAGCCTACGGCTATCGAAACCTCGACGGCCTCGGTGCTGACCGGCTCGTCGTCGTTGCCCCCGATGGGATGCGAGTCGGGCGGACCATTGACCGCGCGACCGTCTCAGACGACGGGCAACGGATGACGCTGACCGAACTGAACGACGGGCAGGTCGTGACCTTCGTCCCCCGTGATACGGCCGTTGGGCCGCTGTTGAGTCTCCTCGCGGTCGGAACACTTCTCGGTCCCGTGATGGCGGTGAAGGCGCTCGCATACATCACGCTCCCCGCGGCGGTGTTTACCCTCTTGATCGGCGCTGCCGCTGGAGGGCTCTCCTGGCTCGATTGGGACCTCAAACGAGTACGGGACTCCGCAGGCGTCGCATTCGTCGGTTTCGGCGCGCTAGCGACTGCCCTGTCGCTGCTTGGAGCGACGGGCGTTTTGCGGCTGGGTGGGATAGCGGCACCGCTGTTCGGTGGTGGCACTGCGCTGTTCGTGTGTGGAATAGCACTTTCACAGCGGCGTGTCCGTGAGCGCGCGAGCTATCGTGCGGTCGTTGGCGGTGCAGTAGCCGGAGCGAGCATCGCGCTGGGAGCGACGATAGTGGCGGCTCCGATGGTCGTCACGGACGGCTTCACGCCTCCGGTGGCAGCGCTGTTAGTTCTTGGACCCGCGTTCGTGCTTCTCCCGGCTGGGTACGCAGTCGGCCACGGGAACCGCTGGTTGGCGATAAAAACAGCTGCTATCGGGTTCGTGCTGTCGATGCTGCCAGTCCTTCCGATACTTCCTGCGCCGTTTGGACTGGGCGTGCTTTTCATCCCCGTGGCCACGGCCAGCGCCGCCGCCGTTGCTGTCGCCGGCCTGCCCATCTTCCTTGCCGGCGTATCGCTCGGCGTTCCTTCGTCTGGTTGCTGACCAGTTCTCTGGCTACAGTCGCAGTTCAAACACGAACCTCGGTTCGAGCCTGAACAGACCGGTTTAGACGTGGCAGGGTAGGATAGGCAACCGCGGTCACACCATGGTTTGATCGGCAGTATGTGACTGTGACAGTCTATGCCATAATCTTTGATAATTACCTGAAGATAGCATCGGTGTCACCTGATTATATCTATGTTGCCAGTAGTACATAAGTGCGCGAGCCGAACAGAATGTATAATGTCGCAGACGAATACCGGCCGCAATCTCGACGACGAAGTTTCTGAGTACCGTGACCCGATTCACAGCGTCGACCCGCTCTTTGTCAATCGCTGGTCGCCGCGTGCGATGACTGGTGATCCGCTCGCTGAAGAGGACCTCCATTCGTTGTTTGAAGCCGCACGCTGGGCCCCATCCGCATTCAATAATCAGCACTGGCGGTTTGTCTACGCCACCCGCGAAGACGACGAGTGGGACTCCTTCCTCGGCCTGCTGAACGAAGCCAACCGGTCCTGGGCACGCGAGGCTGGCGCGCTCATCGCCGTCTTCTCGAAGGTCACCCTCGACCACAGCGGCGAACCTGCTGTGACGCGCTCTTTCGACACCGGCGCTGCGTGGCAGAATCTCGCTCTCGAAGGCGCTCGGCGCGACCTGGCTGTTCATCCAATGGCGGGCTTCGACTGGGACCGGATTCACGACACCCTGGGCGTCCCCGAAGACGAATTCGACGCCGAGGCGATGGTCGCCGTCGGTGAACGCGCCGATCCCGAGACGTTGCCTGACGACCTCAAAGAGCGTGAAGAGCCGAGCGATCGGAAGCCACTCGATGAAATAGTCTTCAGCGGCCGGTTTGAGTGAGCGACTATAGTAGCCATTGAAAACCAGTACACACCCGATCGCATGACTGCAGTGCGATCAGTGTGTAAATCGTTTCAATTGTTACTATAGCTGTGTCCTCCGCCCAGATCGCAGCGAACCCGGGTATCTCTCCGCCGACGCCAATCACGGGCGGTAGGTCAGCACTCCGAAACTGAGCGTCGGACTGAGCCGTATCGTGCGTCCTTCGGGTCTGTACTATTGAGCGGCTGAACTGTTTCGGGTAGTTCTCGTCTCCGAGTAGCTACTCTTATAACTGTGGCCGCCAGAGGGATTGTATAGGCGGCCACAGCGGTGGGGTTGCCTCCCGTACCCATCCCGAACACGGAAGATAAGCCCACCAGCGTTCCGGGGAGTACTGGAGTGCGCGAGCCTCTGGGAAACGCGGTTCGCCGCCACCATTCATATCCGTTTATCACTACTGACTAGCCGTGCGGTTTTATAACAGCCCGGCGTGGCAGCCGCTGGATTCATCAGGCGCTGAGACATACGGTTGACAGTAGAGTGTTCCCGTCCACATTGTTACACTGTCACCGTCGGTGCTAAGATCAACGAGCGGTCGGTCGATCGCGGATCGGAGTGGGCAGCACAGAGCACGCTCCTCCACGACCGAGACGTGGGTTGCTCCGGGGAGAACGGACAAAGTCTGGTTTGACTCTTGGGCACTTACTTACCCACGCTGGTTTTCGACCCAGTATGGATCAGCGCTATGTCAGTGGCCTTATTATCGTACTCGTAGTGGGCGGTGTCGCGGCGTTTGCTTTCACGAGCCTCTGGCCTCCACAGACGCTCTCACCCGACTCCGGTCACGCATACCCTGCAGGAGCGGGGCCGGATCACATCAACTTCTCAGCACTTGCGGCAAACGGCATGAACGTATCGCACACGCCGCGGACACACTGGGACTCGTATGCCATCGTCCACACCGAGCCACCCGACCGGCGGCTCGTGGAGGGCGATTACTACATCAATTCCGCCACGGGCGAGATACTCGCCGACCGGTGGCACAACGCTACAGTCTATCGGAACGGAACGACGTACGCGGTCATT
Source organism: Haloarcula sp. (assembly GCA_042219425.1). GTDB lineage: Archaea > Halobacteriota > Halobacteria > Halobacteriales > Haloarculaceae > Haloarcula. Next base: position 92,355 of record JBDGPY010000066.1, read on the forward strand.
CAGCGGGCCGACGGTATCCCGAATGAACACCAGCGGGAGCAACTGGAGTCCGATAGCGCGTATGTGTACGATACCACCACTGACGCGTATTACCGGTACGACCCACGGTACGGACAGATTGCGCCCACAAATATCGGCCGGCACCCAGATATGCTCAAAGCATACACATGGACGGCCATCAACAGAACAACTCACCATTCGGTCCCTGTAATCACGTACCGGCTCTCAGGCGAGCGCGACACCGCTACTACTCCCCCACCCCCTCTCAACGGCACACTCCAGCTCGGGGTCGAAGATGGAATTATCTACGCATTTGACATCACGCTCGACGGAGACGGGCGTGAGTATCGGTATACATACGATGTGCGTCCCGAACCCTTCCCGGACCACAGGTGGGTCGACACAGCCCGGGAGGTCGCTCGCGAGAACGCGACCGAGAGTTCCGCCCGTCGACACTCATCCCGGTCCGTGACTTCGCGGCGTTCCGGCCAGTGACAGACAATCACACAACGCCGAGTTCGAACACTGAGAGGTAAATCTGCCCGCCGCCGGCGAGTATCATCACGACGGCTGCGATCTGGTGTATCCGTTGCAGGTACTTGCCAAAGGTGCGCCAGATGCCGATGCCAACGCCTGCAAGGAGTGTCACACCGACAAGCGGAATCGCTACGCCGAGCGCGTACGCTGTGAGGACGAGAACGCTTGCGTGGACTGGCAGTGCAAGCGCCTGAGTGACCACGCCGAAGAACAGCGGCACGACACAGCCCGCTGCGGCGACCGCGTACACAGCACCGAACACGCCGAATCCGGTTACCGACGCCGGTCGCTGTGGCAGCGGGACGCGGAGTTCGGGCTCGTGGTTCAGGAGCATCACGACGCCGAACACGATCAGCCCGAGTCCAATGATCGGTTCGAGCACTGGGAGTGCGTTCTTTAGTGGCTGCCCGAGTGCGAGAACGAGCAGGGCGACAAGGGTAAGCGCAGCAAGCGCTCCGCCAGCAGCGGCGGTGGCCGGTGGCAGCATACCGACATCGCCGTCGCTTTCACGCAGATAGTACCCGATGTACCCCGGGAGAAGTGGGAACGCACAGGGAGCAAAGAACGTCGCGACGCCGGTGCTCGCGGCGAACGCGAGTGTCCCGAGTACGGCAACTCCAGCCATTTACACCAGTGCGTCGAGTTCGTCTCGGAGCGTCTCTTTCCCGGCAAGTCCACTGTGACCGAACTGGACGGTTCCGCTTTCGTCAGCAATCGCAATGTACGGGAGTCCGTCCGCCCCGAACGCCGCAAGCAACTCGCTTCCGGGGTCCAGTCCGACAGTCCAGGCACCGCCATTGCGATTCCACCACTCGCTGATGTCAGCCCTTGTCAGTGTCTCGCTCGGCCGCTCGTTCGTCACTGAGACGAACGACACGTCAGTGTACTCGGGCCGAATCGCATCGAGTATCTCGAGCTGGTCGTCACAGGGTGCACACCACGTAGCGAACAGGTCGACCACCGTGACGGTTCCCGGGGTCGGCACGCGCGTCTCGCCTGCCGACGAGCCGCGTGCATCGAGCGTCTCAACACGAATCGGAAGCTGGTCTGTGTCCCGGGGCTGGATAGCCGACAGCCCGTTCTGGGAAACCCACAGACTCCCCCCAGTGAGACCGAGCCCTGTCAGCGCGGCAACGACCTGCCGGCGGTTCACGCGGTTCTCACCGTTTTCAGGTCAGCAATAATGGTTTCTTCGTCCGGCGACTTCGAGCGGTAGGCACGCTCAACGATCCCATCGGCGTTGACCAGTAGCGTCAGTGCCGTATGTGTGAACATGTACATCTCCATGTCCTCGGGTTCAGTTCGCTGGAACATCACCCCGAACTGGTCCTGTATGACAGCCTTCGCCCGCTGTTTCGACGCCGGTCGAAGGAATTGCCAGCTTTCGCTATCGGCGTCGACGTTCATCTCGTCGGCGTACGCCCCAAGTCGTTCTGCGGTATCACGGGCGGGGTCGAACGTCATCGGGAGGAACCTGACGCCAGCGGCGTAGCCGTTGTTCTGTGCGTGGCTCTGAATGTTTCGCTGTGTCGAGATGAGAACTGGACACACAGTCTGGCAGTGGCTGTAAAAAAACGTGAGGAGGGCCGGCGTTTCCATATCACGTAACCGAACCTCGCGGGATTCAGTCGGTGTGGCGACACGCACGTCCGGAATCTGTTCACCCCATGCGGGATACGGAACGTCGCTGCTCTCGAACTCCCGGTCGGGTTCTTCGAGGACGACATCGGGATTCGAGTCGCCGAAGCTACCACCGAGACACCCGGCAAGTCCAACAATCGTTCCAACCGCACCGGTCGATTTGAGAACCGTCCGTCGGCGCATACACGGTGCTTGTGTCCTCAAATATTTGGTCGTGTCGCAAAGTCCTCTAGAGTTCAGTAGCAACTGGCTCCCGTGAGGA
>JBDGPY010000014.1:0-87724 GCA_042219425.1 Haloarcula sp.
TAGCAACTGACCGTGGCTTCTGGTATGCCCGGCCCCGTCTTCCTTCACGGCGAAGCAGTGACACTGCGTACGATAGAGGACGAGGACGTACCGTTCCTCCAGGAAATGATCAACGACCCCAGTGTTCGACACGAGCTCTCGGCGTCACAGCCGATGACGGAGCAGGCAGAGCGTGAGTGGATCGAATCCGAAACCAGCCTTGATTCGGAGAACGTCCATCTGCTGATCTGTGTTGACGGCGACCGAGTTGGCACAGTTGGCCTTATCAGCGTCGCGACCCAGCCCGGCAACGCTGAAATCGGCTACTTCCTCTCGCCGGATACCTGGGGCAACGGCTACGCCACCGACGCCGTCCGGACGCTCGTCGACTACGGCATGCAAGAGCGACGGCTCCACAGAGTGTACGCGAAAGTCCTCGCGGGCAATGAAGGGTCCCAGCGCGTGCTGGAGAAGGCGGGGTTCGAACAGGAGGGTGTGTTGCGCGACCACTGGTTCCGCGACGGCCGCCACGAGGACGTGTACATGTACGGTCTGTTATCCGGCGAACTCGACCGCGGCGAGTAGCTACAGGTCCGCGAGTACGTTCAGAATTCGGTCAAGGTCCGACATATCACCGGCGTCGAGGGCTGTCGTGGCCCGGACACGACACTGCCGGTCAACAACGAACGCCGCCCGCTTGACGCCACCATCTGGCTCTCGCACACCGAACTGGTCGGCGACGCCAGCCCTGTCAGAAAGCAGTGGATACGGGAGCGACAGCGTCGCGGCGAGTGCCTGACAGTCGTCGATACTCGCCGGCACGATCCCAAACACGGCTACGGCGTCGGAAACGTTTTCCCAGTCTGTCTCAGCGAGCGTGGTGAGGAGGGTTCGCGAATCGGGATCGTCACCGGGAACGAACGCGACAACCGCCGGCGCACGGTTCGTCGCGGCAGATAGCCGGTACGGACCGACGCCACCGTCTGCAGTACCCTGCAGGTCGAAATCCGGGGCGGGGTCGTCAGGGTCGAGCATACCGGGCCAACGGCGAAGCCGAACAAAAGTCCCGCGGGTAGCAGTTCGAAGAGCAGAAATTCGAACCGGTGGTCGCGCCACTCAGTCCACCGCTAGCTCTTGCTGGGTGGTGCCCGCGTCATCGTCTACTGGCGCGAAGAGACCCTGATAAGCGAAATGTCAGTGAGAGGGAGTGTCCGTGTCTGTTCTGTTGCGGGTTTTTGTATACTGTCGGCTGGTCCCTCGTGCAAATATTCGGTACCCCGGAGTACCGAAATTCTCCATTGGCTTACAGCTGACAGCATGATCACCGACGGAGTGACAGACCATAGCGGACCATCGTGAGGTTCAAACCCTTGATACGACTACGTTATACCAACAATGGTACTCAAATTGACGGGCGAACACACCACGGCACGGGTGATGGTCGACGACGAGTCGCTCGTCGAGGAGGGGTGTTTAGAGCAGATTCGGACGCTCATTGACCATCCCGCGTTCACCGAGTCGGTGCGAATTATGCCGGACACGCACTGGGGGGCCGGTGCGCCAATCGGCTTCACGATGCCGCTCGGCGAGCGTGTCGTCCCAAATATCGTCGGCGTCGACGTCGGCTGTGGGATGGCGGCGACGAACCTCGGTCCGGAACTCCCGCTGGAAGACGCCGAGCGCGAGCGGTGCGTGCGCGAGGCGGTCCCGATGGGCCGGAACGTCCACGACTACGACGACGCGGTTCACCTCATCGAGGAGTTCCCCTTCGAGCGGGCCAACCGCGTCTTCGAGCAGTTCGACGCGGCCTACGCCGAGCAGTTCGGCCACCACATCGACCCCATCGAGTTCGACTTCGACGGCTACGACGGGGACTACTTCGAGTCGCTGTGTGACCGCGTGCTGGCCGACCAGCGCCAGGGAATGGGGTACATAATCAAGAGCGCGGGGACCCTGGGCGGCGGGAACCACTTCGTCGAGTTCGGACAAGCACGCGATTCGGGCGACTTCTGGCTGGTCATCCACAGCGGCTCCCGCTACCTCGGCAAGTCCGTCGCCGAGTACTGGCAGTCGACGGCGACGGACCGCCGGACTATCGACGAGATCCGCAAACAGATGCCCGAGGAGTACGTCGACTATCTGAAGTTCGACCCCGACACCGTCGAATCCAAGGACCTCTACGCCTGGGTCACCGGCGGCATGGGAGAATCCTACATCCGGAAAGACCGTCTCCGAAGCGAACTGGACGGTAAAGCAATCGAGGAGGCGTTCGACGCTCTGGGAAAGGTACAGGACGCGATCCACAGCAGCGACGACGAGGACCGCAACACGGACCTGGACTGGCTCGAAGGGCGCGAGGCACATGGCTACCTCGTCGACATGCTGTTCGCACAGCAGTACGCCCGCTGGAACCGGGAACTGATGAGCGGCGCTGTCTGCGAGGTGCTTGGCGTCGACCCTGTCGACCGGTTCCAGAGCATCCACAACTACATCGACTTCCGGGACCTGACCATCCGGAAGGGCGCGACGCCCGCCCGAGAGGAGCAGCGGTTGGTCATCCCGTTCAATATGGCCGAAGGGTCGATCATCGCCCGCGGGAAGGGCAACGACAAGTACCATCAGACCGCCCCACACGGCGCAGGCCGCGTGATGAGCCGCCGGCAGGCCCACAGCGAGGTGGACATGGACGAGTTCGCCGCGGCGATGGACGGTGTCTATTCCGAGTCCGTTGTCAAGGACGTCCGTGACGAAGCACCGATGGCGTACAAGGACGCCGAGACGATTCTCTCGGCTGTCGAACCGACGGCAGACGTCGTCGAGTGGGTCGACGCCGTCCACAACCTGAAGGCCAAAGAGTGAGCTGAACTGTTAGGACAGAAGAAAGTAACTTGCTACCGAAGGTACTGGGTTACGTATGACTATCCTTGTGGCTATCGCCAACGACTCGGTCTCCGCAGCTGTCATCGATATGTCGGTCCAACTCGCGGAGGGGCTTGGCGAGGAACTGTATGTCGTCCATCTCGTCGACCAGGACACCGCCGACGGCACGGCCAAACAGCTCCGGGACGACATGCGCGATCGCTTCCGCGACGCGACCGTTGTGGCAACGGTGGCAATCGAACACGTCGGTCGGTCCGCGATGCGCTCGGGCACCCGTATTGGCAACGAACTACTCGAGCTCGCAGCCGATGTCAACGTCAGCCATATCGTCATGGGACATGAACCGAAGGGGCTCGCTGGACAGATTCGAAAGGGGAACGCTACCTTCGCGGTCATCGACGGAGCTGAGGTCCCTGTCACTGTCGTCCCGGAAAAACATACCCAGCAATTAGAGTAGGAGACGTCAGAGACCGAGTTCCCGGCCGAGTACCATCCGCTGTATCTCGCTCGTTCCTTCGCCGATTTCCATGAGCTTTGCGTCCCGGTAGAAGCGTTGCGGAGCGAAGTCGGTCGTGTAGCCGTACCCGCCAAGCACCTGCACAGCGTCCTCGGCGACCTCTCGACAGATTTCGCTGGCGTCGAGTTTCGCAAGCGAAGAGAGCCGCGTCACGTCTTCGCCACGGTCGTACATCGTCGCGGCCTTGTGCGTCAGCAGGCGGGCACGCTCGATCTTCCGGTCCATCTCGACGATTTTGTCACGGACCGCGTCAAACTTCGAGATAGGACGGTCGAACTGCTCGCGCTCGGTCGCATACGACTTCGCAGCCTCGAATGCGCCCTGGGCGAGTCCCACCGAGAGCGCGGCAATGGAGATTCGGCCGCCGTCGAGCGTCTTCAGCGTCTGCTCCCAGCCGTCGCCCTCCGCGCCCAGCAGGCGATCCGCGGGGACCCGGCAGTCGTCGAACTGCAATTCACAGGTCGGTGAGGCGTTGAGTCCCATCTTGTCCCACTCGGCTGTCACCTCCCAGCCGTCGTCCTCTGGCGCGACGATGAACGTCGAGATGCCGTCGTAGCCAGCTGCAGGATCAGTGACAGCCTTGACAAGCACCGAGCCGGCGACGGAGGCGTTCGTGATGAACTGCTTGCTGCCGTTGAGGACGTACTCGTCGCCGTCCCGCTCGGCTGTCGTCTCCATGTCGCTGGCGTCGCTCCCACTGCCCGGTTCCGTGAGCGCCCACCCACCGAGTTGCTCTCCAGTGGCGAGCGGCGTGAGCCACTGCTCCTTCTGGGCATCCGTGCCGAACAGCTCTATCGGTTTACTCCCGAGCGAGGTGTGGGCCACGTACGAGAGGCCGACGCTTCCGGATACGCGCCCGATTTCCTCGGCGACGAGTGCGTACATCAGCGTATCGCCGCCGAGGCCGCCCCACTCCTCGCTGATCGGGACGCCCATCATATCCAGTTCGCCGAGTTTTTCAAATATCTCCGCCGGGAAGCGGTGCTCGTCCTCGATCTCCTGGGCTATCGGCTGGATCTCGTTCTCGCAGAACTCGCGGACCGAATCCCGTATCATCCGGTGTTCGCCCGGAACATCGAACTCCATACCGAGTGTAGTCCCTGTGCCAATAAATACCACAGGGGAAGACACAAGCCATTTGCCAGTCCATGGCCTTCGTTAGGGGGAATGGCGTTTCGGCGATTTCTCCGCGGGACGGTCCCCTGGGAGCAACTCGAAGGTGTGACACGGGCGGTAATGGAGCGGTACGACGAGCCCGCGGCTCGCGTGGCGTTCCTGGAGGCGGACAACTGGCTCTCGACGCCGCTCGTTGTCAACGATCAGTGGTTCGTGAAGATCATCACGGAGCAGAACTCGCTGGTCCATACGCTGCTGACCGCCGGCCGCAACATCGGCGCGTTCTCGTCGGGAACTGAGGGCTTTTTCGAGCATTTCGGGACGCCCTACGAGATGGCAGAACACGAACTCGCGGCGACCCAGCGGATGCGGGAAATCGGCGTCAACGCGCCGGAGCCTGTCGAGGCGTTCGAGTACGAGGGGATGGGAATACTTGTACTGGGGTATATCCCTGACTTCGAGACGCTCGACAACCTCTCGCCAGAGAACGTCGAGCGACACAGTCCAACGGTGTTCGACTTCCTCCACCGGATGCATGAGGACGGCCTGGCCCACGGCGACTTCCGCTGTGAAAACGTGCTCGTGGCGCGTAATAACCTGTACTTCATCGACGCCACGAGCGTCCGTGAAAGTGCCATCGCTGACGCCCGCGCATACGATCTGGCCTGTGCGCTGGGCGCGCTGGAGCCGCTCATCGGTGCGCACGCCGCTGTCTCAGCCGCCACAGCCTACTACCAACCGCCGGAGTTGCTCGCCGCAGAGGAGTTCCTCGACTTCGTCAATATCCGCCCGGACCACGACTTCGAAGCCGCCGAAATTCGCGGGGCCGTGGAGAAACGCGCCGAGTGACCGCACTGGGGCGGTGTCAGTCCGCCGGAGCCGCTCCGACCGCCCGGCTTCTGGCGACGACTCCGATGCCAACGAGTACGACCGCACCACCAGCGATTGTCGACACGCCCGGCATCTCCGCGAGCAACAGCAGCGCCAGCAGCGCGCTCCCGACCGGCTCACCGAGCAGAGAAACGCTGACCAGGCTGGATTCGACGTGTGCCAGCGCCCAGTTGAGAACAGTGTGGCCGAACACGCCGGGGCCAACAGCCATCGCGAGGAACAGCGCCCACTCCCGGGGCGGGTAGCCGGTCACAGGGTGGCCCGACGCGACAACGAAGACGAGCAGACATACTGCGGCCACGCTGTAGACGACAGTCACGTAGGGGATAAGCGGGAACCGCTGGCGGAGCGAGCGCCCGGCGAGCACGTATCCGGCGGCCATCACGCCACCGACGAGCGCCAGCGCGTTCCCGTAGAGTGGCCGGAGACCGACAGCGCCACCGCCGACGAGTTCGCCGACAGACATCACAACGATGCCGCCGACAGCGACGAGGATGCCCGCTGTCGTTCCACGCGTGACGCGTTCGTCAAGCACCGCCCATGCTCCGAGAGCGACGAACAGCGGCTGGCACTGGACCAGCGTAACCGACGCCGCAACGCTCGTCCACGACAGACTCTCGAACCACGCGGCGAAGTGGATCGCAAGCGCGACACCCGTCGCGGCGGCCGCCAGCACGTCCCGCCGGGAGAGACGCCCGAACGCTGATCGATACCGACCAAGCGCCAGTGGGGCCAGCAGCGCCGTCGTCAGCAGGACACGGTAGAACGCGGCGACCGACGCCGCGGCCGTGCTCCAGCGGACCAGAATAGCGCTCGTACTGACCGCGAGGACGGCGACAACCAGCGCCAGTCGTGGATCAATCCGCGGCCCTCTCACGCCCATCCCGTGCCGGTATGACGGGTCCCAGTTTCGGAGCGGCAACTCGACGCGGCGACGCATTCGCTCATCCTCTGGCTGTATCTGATACGGGAATAAAGAAACACCGGTGACCATAGTCGGGGGCTGACATCGAGACCGTCCGCACGCGAGCAGTGATTACTTTTCCAGCAACTCCTTCGTCATGCGGTGACGGTGGCGGAACATCGGCTCCATCCCCAGACAGCCAAACGGACCGACAGCCCGACCGAGTGGTCCGCCGGGGAGTTCGAACTCGACGTGGTCGTGCACGAGCGTTTCTCTGTCGCTTAGCGCCCGGAACGTGTGGGTGTGTTCCCAGTGGGGGAACGGCCCCTCCTCCATCACGTCGCAGAACATTGCTTCGTCCTCGTCCGCCTCTCGGGCCACGATATTCGAAACCCAGCGCTGTCGCGGCAGAATTCCGAAGGGCCTGATCGAGGAGACGACGACCGATCCGGGGGATAGTTCCTCGGGGACCGGTTCTCCATCCGGGCCCCGCTCCTCCTCAATACGGATGTTCATCCAATCGGGAGTCAGCGCGACCAGGCCGTCACCTGTCGCGTGGAACTGCCAGACTTCCGACAGCGGCGCAGCGACGCGGACCTGTCGCTCGTACGTATTCATACTCGAACTACGGACAGCGCCGGCAAAACACCCGCGATAACAGCGACTGATTCCGAAACTCCAGTCAGGGCCAGGTTCCGCCCTCTTCGGCGGCAGCCACGACGCGCTGGATGGCGACGACGTACATCGCCGTCCGGAAGTTCGGCGCACCGGTTTCTTCGTAGGTTTCGACGAGATCGTCGAACGCGTTCGTGATGATTGTCTCCAGTTCGCTGTTGACCCGGTCCTCGGACCAGTAGAACCGCTGGCGGTTCTGGACCCACTCGAAGTACGACACCGTGACGCCGCCAGCGTTGGCAAGGATGTCGGGGAACACGGCCACGTCGCGCTCTGTGAGCACGTCGTCCGCGTTCGGCGTCAGCGGCCCGTTGGCTGCCTCCACGATGATATCCGCCTGCACGTCGCTGGCGAGGTCGCCGTCGATAGCGTTTTCGAGTGCTGCCGGAACCAGCAGGTCGACATCCATCGTCAGCAGTTCCTCGTTTGTCAGCTCCTGGGTTGCTCCCTGATAGCCCGCCAGCGACCCAGTCTCGCGCTTGAACTCCTTTGCATCGCGGGCGTCGAACCCGTCAGGATTGTACACTGCGCCTGAGGAGTCAGATGCCGCAACGATATTGGCACCCAGGTCCTCGATGAGCTTCGCAGCCACTGACCCGGCGTTCCCGTACCCCTGAATAGCCACCGTCGCATCCTCGATGTCTTTTCCGAGATAGTCAAACGCCTCACGCGCAGTGAGCATCACGGAGCGGCCGGTCGCTTCGACGCGGCCAGCGCTCCCGCCCGACTCGGGGGCTTTCCCGGTGATGACACCGGGTTCGGTCGTGTTCTCCAGCGTTTCGTAGGTGTCCTTGATCCAGTTCATCTCCCGCTGGCCAGTGTTGACATCGGGTGCGGGGATGTCGCGGTCCTCGCCGATTATCGGGCGGAGTTCCTTGGCGAACGACCGTGTTATCCGCTCGATTTCGCTGGCCGAGTACTGGCGTGGGTCGATTTTGATTCCGCCTTTTCCACCGCCGTAGGGGATGTTGACTGCGGCACACTTGTACACCATCCAGCCCGACAGCGCCTTGACCTCATCGCGTGTGACCTGTGGGTGATAGCGGATCCCGCCCTTGTAGGGACCACGGTCACCGTTAAACTGCGAGCGATAGGCCTTGAACACGTCGATAGAACCGTCGTCCATCTCCACCGAGAGGGTTGTTTCGAGCACCCGCTCTGGGTGTTTTAATCGTTCGAGAACGTCAGTCGGATATTCGAGATAATCCGCCGCGTCGTCGATCTGCTCCTGTAAACTTTCGAAAGGGTTTACCTCAGTCGACATAGCGGTACTGACTGGGACTGTGGTCAAAAGGGTTCCGCCGTCCATGGAACCCAAACATCGAATAATTCCCATGAGGGAAAATTTCCTTTACTCGCGGTCGATGCCGGCTCGTTCGGCGATTCGTATCGCCTGTTTTATCTGTGGTGCGTCAATCATCTCTCCGTCGACGACAAAAACGCCCCCATCAGAAGCGTCTCGGGCATCGAGAACGCGTCTGGCCCACGCGACCCGCTCTTTGGCGGGTGTGAACGCCTCGTTGATCACCGGGACCTGTGCAGGATGGATAGCGAGTTTCCCAGCATAGCCTAGTTCGACAGCCTCTCGACTTTCCGCACGGAGTCCATCGAGGTCGTCGAACTCGGGGTAGTGAGTGTCAATGGGCGACACGCCAGCCGCTCGCGCTGCGAGCACGACGTGCTGGCGTGCGTGGTTCACTTCCCGCCCGCTGGCCGTCCGTGTCGCGCCGATATCACCGGCCAAGTCCTCGGCCCCAAACACGAGCGCGTCGGTTGCGGCCGCCGCTGCGATTCCCTCCGCGTGCAGGACACCCGCCGCTGACTCCACCAGTGCCAGCACCGGACAGTCGACGCCGTGGGACTCCAACAGCGATTCAAGTGACCGAACGTCCGATGCATCACGGGTCTTGGGGAGCATCACGCTGTCCGGGGCCCGTCCGTCAAGGACAGTCGCAAGGTCGTCTGCAGCCCCCGATCCAACGGGGTTGACACGGACGCACACTTCACATGACGCCGGTAACACGTCAGTCAGCGTCTCGCGGACTGTCTCTCGGGCCGCTGGCTTGGCGTCCGGAACGACGGCGTCTTCGAGGTCATACACGATTACGTCAGCCTGGCTCTCGACGGCTTTCCGCAGTTTCTCTGCATCATCGCCCGGAGAGAACAGGATACTTCGGCGGGCCATACTGACCCTATGTCCGCACCCATACTAAGCCATGCTGAAAACGGTGAAACCGGCGAGCAGATGCTACCACAGCCCGAGGCAACTACAGGCTCACCAGCAGGACCGCGTTAATCAAGACGGCTCCACACCATGGAAGCGCAAGACCGAGCGGAACGACGACGCCGCGCCCATCACTCAGGGACCGGCGAGTCAACCCCGCCAGGCCCAGAACTCCGACCTTCGTCAGTCCGAGGACGGCGATTCCGAACGTCTCTATCGCGGTCCGCATCACCGGGTTTCCCTCGTGCAGGCCGTGCTGGAGGCCGACGTGTGTCAGCCACACGTCAACAACGAGCGTGACGGCGACCACCAGCCATAGTTCTCGCTCGACAGCCGCGAGTTCGTCGAGCAAGACGCTACACCACTCTTCGATAGTCCCTGTTGGGACTGTTCGGTCCGTTGTGAACACATCACCCTCCACGACCACGCCCCCACGTGGCCAGTTATTCTACTTCCATGATCTGCATTAAATAACCGCTGTCTACTGATGAAACCGGTAAATTAGGGGCCGTATACCGGGGGAAGTTCGATACTCGGGCGTAGACGTAGTCGCAATAAGCGGATCACACCGTACGTTTTCCGTACCGCTCCTTCTGGCGTCCTCATACAGAACGAGTTTGGCAGCGATTTTCTCACGAAGGTTACCCAGCAGGGCGGTTTCGTTGCTGACAACCTCGTTAACGCCAACAGTGGACGAGATGGTATGTGTTAGACCTCACCTTCCTGCTGGGATAGGGGTTGTTCCGTTCGCGATTATCACGTCTCGTAATGATGGCGCACCATTGATATCGCATGCCGGAGTAGTCCCGATCAATGAGTGACACCGGCCACTCCCGAAAGACGACGCTGTTATCGGGTAGTTACCGCCGGTGGATCCCGCTTCTGGCGCTCTTGCTCGCTATCTCGGTCGGGGTGGGAACAGCAGCGGCTGAAGACACCGAATCGCCGGAGTGGGGAAACGCAACTGCGAGTACCGCAACGCAGGGAAATACCACGACTATCGACGTATTCCTGTACGATAATGAGGAACTGGACACAGCCACGATAGACCGGGACGATTTCAGGGTGAGCATGGGACAGGTAGTGAACATATCAGTTTCGGAGACGAGCGCAGGAGGTGAGAACAGGAACGGCACACGCGTCTCACTACATCTCGATAGTAAACTGGACACCAACAACGTCTCTGTCAGTCTACGCGACAACGCCAAAATCACCGACAACGCGAGTAACAAACTCCCCGAGAAGACGATTACTGCGACGGGCGTGGATTCGGTCACTCCCAAGTACAGGTCCTTCAAGGTAACGCGGATAAACAGCTCTACAGCCAAGATATCCGTCGAGACGCACGAGCCGCTACAGGATCTCCGGATCTCTGTCGGCGGTCCGGACACTGATACACTCAATATCTCGAATTTTACCGAACAAACCGGTAATACCGTCACCTACACCCGGAAGTACACGTTTCCGGAGGAAGGGGAGTATTCACTGCTTCTGATGCAAGTGACCGATACGAACGGGAACGTAAACAGGTTCGGACGGCAGCGGACGTTCCTCTACGACGGGACCGCTCCGAACGTCACCATCGTCGGACCGGAGGAGTCGAAGGTCGGTCAGCCGGTAAACTTCTCGGCCGCTAATTCGACGGACGAGAGGGGAATCGAGTCCATCCAGTGGCGGCTGGGTCGTGAAACGATCCTGACCGGCGAGCAGATCACCGTCGCGTTCGCTACGCCGGGCAGTCACGAGGTCGTTGTGGAAGTCACGGACCCGCTGGGGAACACGGCAACAGTGACAAAGATCGTCTCGGTGGTGGGCGAGGGGGCCAGCGGAAACGTGACCATGCAACGAGCGAACGCGACGTCGGTGACCGCCTCGATTAACGGAACTGGCCGGCCCCAGCGGGTTCAGCGTTCGACTGGATCACTCATCAGCGGACAGAACGGGGCGCTGAAGTGGGTAGACGTGACGATCCCGGCAAACAGCTCAGCGCAAATGACGGTCAGCGCTCGTCGGCCGCCGGCCGCGTTTGCAGACGCGGCTGATCACACTGCCGTCGCGCGCTTCGATGTCGAACACGGAGAAGAGGCCACAGAGGACGCGACGTTTACGTTCACTGTGGATCAGACTGTAGTTGAGAGCGCCGGGGCGACGCCGGAAGACGTCACGCTGTTTCGCCGACAGAACGGGTGGACACCGCTGTCGACTGCGGTGATCAGCCGCAGCGAGTCACAGGTCGTCTATCGGGCCGACTCTCCGGGGTTATCGACGTTCGTCGTTGGGGTCGAAAACACGACAGAACCATCGGAAACCGAAACACCAGCACCCACAGCGTCGTCCGGTCAGCCAGATATCGTGCTGACAAACGCCACGTCCGATCCCGAGTCGCTTGCACCGGGTGACCAGATCGTCGTCACGGCAGAGTTGCAAAACAGAGGTACCGCAACCGGTGACCACCGTGTGGTGGTCGCGGTCGACGGCACAATGGTGACGCGTCGGACGGTGACAGTCCCCGCCGGTGAGACGCGCACGACCGAGTTTGTCCGGTCGGTACCGGCCAACTCGACTGGGACGCTGACCGTGGGTGGACAGCGAGTCGCCAACGTGACCGCTGCCAGCGATGGCGGATCGCTGCTCCCGTCGCTGCCGTCACTCGGAGTTCCGAACCCGCTCTTCCTGTGGCCGGACGGTATCGTCGGGACGATACTCAGTGCGGTAATTGGACTGATCGTGGGGCTGTACAGCGTTCTAAAGGGGCTGGCGATTCATCTCGGCTACTAACAGTCCAGGTCGCCACATCGGTCAAATCCCACCGATACCGTTCCAAAATAGCCACACCGCAGTACGCCATATGTATTATAAAATATTGACATAATCAAATGTATAGTGACTGGGCAAATCTTCTCAAACCAGCTATCGAAGCCTATATTCGCAATATACATCAACTTCTGCTCATGAATAACATCATCATTAATCAATCAGCATCCTAACAGTTTTGCGTATCAAGCACGTAGGGTTCAGTGATGAACTGGAAACATCCGCGAAATATGACCAGGACTGCGAACAAGCAGGACGAGACTGAGAGCGGCACCCAATGGTCGTTCATTGCGGCCATGGCTGTCGGCGGGTAACGCTCACAGAACTGTTTTTGCGGTTTTGAGTCGTATTCTACAACACGGCGTCCGTGAGATACCTTGAAAATATCAGCTGACGGTAGATTCGAGGAGGTCGATAAGCGCGCTGTTACCGAGATACATCGGCGTGCGTGCGTGTAGCTCGTCGGGCGCTGTTGCAAGCAGCGACTGCTCACCGTCGGAGGACGCGCCGCCAGCGGATTCGATGATGTACGCTATCGGTTGGCCCTCGAACTGGTGCCTGAGCTTCCCTTCGGGGCGCGACTGGAGTGCCGGATAGGAGAATATCCCACCGTACGTGAGCACCTGGTTGATGTCCGCGACCATCGCACCGCCGTAGCGGAGCTTCAGTTCGTGTCGAATCTCTTCCGCGAACGACTCGAAGTCGTCGGTCCAGGAGTCGACGCCGCCGCCGAAGCCGAACACGGTCGGGTCTGCGGGAAGCGTAACGTCGTCGTCGACAACTCGCTTGTCACCGTCTTCGAGGATGTATTCTCGCACGCGGCCATCGTGAGCCACGGTCATGGAGGTGATCGGACCGTAGATGACGAACCCGGCGGCGAGGAGGTTGGTCCCGACCGTCGGCGGCCGTTCACTGTATACGCCAAAGATTGTCCCCATCCCGCTGTTGGGTTCGAGGTTACTCGACCCGTCGAGTGGGTCCATCGTGACGTGCAGGCGGCCGTCCGTCGTTTCGATCTCCGCGCGCTCCTCGCTAGCGTAGGTAGCTACGCCGTCGATATCCAGCAACTCCTGTTCAAACAGTTCATCGGCGCGCAGGTCAGCCGCGAGCTGGTCGTCACCGGTGGGGTTGACAGAGTCGCTCTGTCCGCGGTGGTCGGCGATAGCGTGGCGGACATCGGGCGTCGTTGCGGCGATACTGTCGATAATCTGTGAGATCGTTTGCTCGATATCCGAGGACGAGGCGTCGAGTGACTTGCTCATTTGTTAGATACTCGGAAGGCCCGATACGGGCGTGAACATTCGATGAGCGGTTGAATAGTTCGTCCGAGCGAGGAGCCCACGGTGTGATTCATTAGATCTTGCTTCTCTGCCACACCATAAGTATCTTTTCGCTGACATTTACTACAGAGCGAGTGAATACTACGCAGCTGTCACAGAAATTGCCGGAAGCCAGCTCACAGTTGACGGGACAAAAGCGGGCATACCCCCGTCGGCAGACTTACACAAGGGTGCATCGAATACGCGAGTATGCACCTCGAAGCAGTCGACACCGTCGGCGTCGTTGGGGCCGGGACGATGGGTAACGGTATCGCCCAGGTTTCGGCGACAGCCGGCTACAATGTCATCATGCGCGACGTGGAAGAAGACCTGGTCGCTGCGGGGTTCGACGATATCCAGGACAGTTTCGAGACCCTCATCGCGCGTGAGACAGTCACCCCGTCAGAGGCCGAGGCCGCGCAGGACCGGATCACCGGAACAACCGACATGGGAGACCTTGAAGAGGCTGATCTCGTCATCGAGGCAGTTACAGAGGACATGAAAATCAAGCAGTCAGTGTTCGAAGAACTCGACACTGTGTGTGGCTCTGAGACTGTGCTGGCCAGCAACACCAGCACGCTGTCTATCACGACGATAGCCAGCGCCACCGACCGACCTGAGCGGGTGCTAGGACTGCACTTTATGAACCCCGTTCCGGTGATGAAAGGCGTCGAGATTGTCGTCGGCGAGAAGACGAGCGACGAGACTGTCACGCTGGGTCGTGAGTTCGCCCAAGACATCGGCAAAGAGACGTGGGAGGCCGACGACAGGCCTGGCTTCGTCGTCAACCGCGTGCTCATGCCCTGGATTAACGAGGGCATCCGGGCCTACGACGAGGGCGTCGCCGACAAGGCCGACATCGACCGCGGGCTGACGCTGGGAACCAACGTCCCGATGGGGCCCTTAGAACTGGCCGACCACATCGGACTCGATGTGGTGCTGGACGCCTCAGAGACGCTATACGAGGAACTGGGCGATCGCTACAAACCCGCGTACCTTCTCAAGCGGAAGGTCGCAGCTGGCGACCTCGGCAAGAAGTCCGGGGCTGGGTTCTACGATTACGACTGACAGGCCCGCGAGTACGATAGCCGGCAACGGGCTTGCTGTTGGCGAACAATAAAGGACTGACCCGAGCTAGAATTTATCATGGACTTTAGTCCCACACAGGAACAACGCCAGATACAGGAGATGGTTGCAGAGTTCGTCGATGAGGAGGTCAAGCCACAAGCGGGCGAAATCGATGCAACCGACGAGTTCCCGTGGGACCTCGTCGACGAGATGGCCGACCTGGGTCTGATGGGGATGCCGATTCCTGCGGAGTACGGTGGGGCCGAACTGGACTATCATAGCTACGCGATGGCCCTAGAAGAAATCTCACGCGGGAGCGGTGGGCTCGGGACCATCGTCGCCGCCCACATCTCGCTGGCTTGCAACATGATCTACGAGTTTGGCAACGAGACACAGAAGGAGACGTACCTCACGCCGCTGGCCGAAGGTGACGAGGTTGGCGCGTTCGCACTCTCGGAGGCCGGTGCAGGCAGTGACGTGCCTGCGATGGACACGACCGCCAAAGCGGTCGACGGCGGCGATGCGTATCTGGTCAACGGAGGCAAGCTCTGGATCTCCAACGGCTCCGTCGCCGATACAGTCGTCCTGTTCGCCAAGACCGACCCCGAGGCCGGCAACAAGGGCATCTCGTCGTTTATCGTCCGACCCGAGGAAGACGACGGGTTCATCGTCGAAGGAACCGAGCACAAGCTTGGCGACAAGGGGTGTCCGACAGCCGAGTTGCGGTTCGACGACATGCGTATTCCGGCGGATCGCCGCCTCGGTAAGGATGGTCGCGGGTTCGTCCACGCGCTCAAGACACTCAATGGCGGACGGATCACTATCGCGGCGCGTGGCGTGGGCATCGCACAGGCTGCGCTGGATGAGGCGCTCAGCTACGCCCAGGACCGCGAGCAATTCGACAGGCCGATCAGCGACTTCCAGGCTATCCAGCACAAACTCGCGGACATGGACACGAAAACGCAGGCGGCCCGTCTCCTGATGCACCAGGCCGCCGACAAGAAGATGGCCGGCGAATCGTTCGTCAAGGAGGCCGCCCAGGCAAAACTGTACGCCTCCGAGGTTTCTCGTGAGGTGGCCAACGAAGGCATCCAGATCCACGGCGGCTACGGCTACACGAAGGACTTCCCGGTCGAGCGGTTCTACCGCGACGCCAAACTCAACGAGATTTACGAGGGAACCAGCGAGGTGCTCCGGAACACGATTGCCGATGAACTTCTCGATTAGGGCAGTGAGAGAAGTCCCTCGATGACGACCGCACGCGTGAAATAAAACGGCTTTCCACTGGCTCGGTGGCGATTCGCACTGATCGTTCCCAGACCGAGGAGCGCCGCTACGCCGACGGCAGCAGCGAGCATACCGACGAATTCGGGTGGCTGGCCACTGGCACGGGCGAACACGAACGTCGCGAGGCTGGCAAGCGCCGCGAACGGGAGGGCATCCAGACCTGCCACAAGGACTGACCAGGACAGGGACATATCGGTATCCTGTGTTGGGGCTGATAAAAAGGATACCTATCACTTCGGCCAGTCTAGGTGACTGGATCTCCCGCAAACCGTGGCTGTAACTGCAACGCTCTCGTCTCAAAAGAACCGCCACCTCTGGCGTGTCGAAATCCACTAGAGGCTGACAACCGGTAGTATCAGCAGTTCTCGCTGAGCGCCTCGCGCATCCATTCGAACTGCTCTCGAAGTCGCCGTTCGCCCGCATCAGTCAACGAGTACTTGTCGGCGATGCCGTCCTCGCGGTGCGCGACGAACCCGGCGGACTCCAGCGCGTCAAGTGCGCCATAGAAGCTCTTCGGTTCGATACGCGTCTCGTACCGGCTTTCGAGGCGCATCTTCAGTCGTTGCCCGGAGAGTTCGCCGTCCTCAGCGGCGGCCAGCAGGACGCACATGTCGCGTCGGCGGCCGCTCTGGAGCCACTTCGCCATAGGTGTCACTGACAGCCCACTCGCTTCGCGCTTGCGGTTTCGGCCGAACCGGCAGTTTCGCATACCCCCACTCCCTAGTGCCGCTGATGACCGACTCCGAATCCCCTGCCGAGGCGTCAGCAGACGGTATCACTGCGCACTACCGTGAGACTGATGAGGAGCGTCTGTTGACCTTCGAGAGCGACAGTGGAAGCGCAGCGGTTGCCCAGAACATCGAGGGGTACGCAATGCTGAAAGTCCGGCCGAGCGCCAACGGCGACGAACTGGAGCGGTACTACGGCTTCGATATGGCACTCGACCACGCAGCGGAACTACTGGGTGTGTCCCCAACCGCGCTTCCGATCCCCGACGCGGCCACAGATATGGGGATGTAACCAGCTGGTATCGTCACCAGCCGACGTATCCCTCAACCAGTAATACCAGTACAAATATATACCAGTTCTGTAGATACTCTCGAATAGTATCGGATTATATACCGTCATGTGTAACAGATATTCGCAAGAGTCGAGAGCTATATTTATATCGACCTACGTATTAGTACTAACTGATATATATCAGAATGTAGTATATAATGAAATAGTATAAAAATCTTTAAAAATACCCTTCGATATCCGGTTTGCATGGTCGACTTCACTCGCCGACAGTTACTTTCCCAATCGATGGCTGCTGCGCTTGGGGCCAGCGTCATCGGTGTGGCAAGTGCCGAAGAGGTAGACGAATCGGACACGCCCGGCGCAGCAAGCGTGAAGGGGTCGCTCAAGCGGTTCTCGACGACGGCGTTCGGGGCGGAGGTGACAGGCCCGTTCGTCTTCGATGACGGGGCACTGCTGTACAGCCTTCAGCACCCAGAAGAGAACAATCAAGAACCGTTCGACACTGCCGGCGTGGGCTACTTCAGCGGTTTCCAGTTTGAACTCAACGGGAGCAATGATGACTTCAACGAGGTATCGACGCCCGACACCGACGAAGAACAGCGGCGAGTCCGGTCGGAGAACGGTGAGTACACCATCTTCGCACACGGCCGAGACGAAATCAACGGTGGTTCAGAGCGCCTTGGCGTGACGCAGACGCCGGACGGCACAGACATCACACGAGATAACTTCAACGGGACGCAGTACGGGGCCGCCGCGACGAATCCCGACTGCAACCAGTTTATCCCGACAACCGACGACGGGACCGAGGGATACCTGTTCACCAACTGGGAGAACAGCCCAGGGAACGTCACTCGAATCCCGCTGAGCCAGACGGAGGACGGTGAGTGGGAAGCTGACCTCGAAAACGCACTCAACCTGGCTAACACAGAACCGCTCCGCGAACTCGGTGGAACTCGGATCAACTGCTACGGCGACCGCAGCCCATGGGGGACGATGCTCTCCTCCGAAGAGAACTACGCCCATCCGCGCGTGTCGCTGACCAACCAGATCGGCGACATCATCGATGCCGGAACTGGGAAGGGGGTCATCGGTAGCGCGCAGTTCTGGAACCGACCGAATCCGAGCGGTATCCAGAGCGCCATCGACAACTATTACGGTGAGGAGTCGTGGTTCGTGCAAGGGTACTGGGCACTTGACGGCGTCGAGTTCCTCGCGTATTACCTCGGGGCAGCGCAGGTCGACCAGAGCGCCCACCTGAACACCATCGAGCCGATTACCGACGTGTACCCGAACCCGTACCGCTACGGCTACCACGTCGACTTCCGCGAGCCGACCGCCGACCAGCCACAGCCTATCAAGTACTACGTGATGGGGCGTGCGGCCTGGGAAGCACCGAACGTACAGGCCGACGAGCAGACCGTCTACAGCTGTTCCGACGGCGACAGCAAAGGGATCTACAAGTTCGTCGCCGACGCGCCGATTCCAAGCTACGACGACCCGATGGACGTAGAGGGCACACTGTACGCGCCGAAGATCACCAACGCACAGGCCAACGCGTCGATGGTCGGAACACGAAAATCACCGGCCCAGCACCCGCTTGAAATCGAGTGGCTCCCGCTGGGCCATGCCAGCAACGCGGAAATCGGGGAGTGGATTACCGAGTACGACGACGTCACACAGGCGGATTACCTCGAAGCCCACGCTGAGACTAACTGGGAGGACGACCTCAAAGCTGCCCTCGAAGAAGCTGACAAGGAAGTCGTCGAAAACGGGAACCAGAACTACATCACGAACGAAGAAATCGTCGAATGGGCCGATCAGTACTACTCTGAGGGGCCCAACGAGGTCGATGAGGAACTCCGGCGAGTGCCGTTCCTGGAGACCCGTGCGGCAGCCAAAGAGATCGGCGCGTCTATCGAGTTCAACAAGGCCGAAGGCGTCGACAGTAGGGACGGCGCTGGACCCGGCGATCCGGTCTATTTCGGCATCTCCGAGTTCAACGACGACCTCGCTGACGATGCCGGCGACATCCAGATGGACCGCGTTGACGGCGGTGTCGTATACCGTGGCGAACTAGAGGAGGACTACAACGTCTCGACGCTCGAACCGGTCATCGTCGGCCCGGACTTCACTGACGAACCGGAAGACGCGGACGACGCACTCCGGAACGTCGACAACGTCTACGTGATGGACGACGGCCGCGTCCTCTGCTGTGAGGACGGCTTCGGTGGGCCGGCACGCTCCTACCCCAACGACGGCCTCTACGTCTACGAGCCGGACGAATCCTAGAACGAAACGCAGGAGACCGATACACAAAACAGCAGTACCGACACACCGGGGAACACCCCATCGAGAACAGTAGCTGGGGAGACGAGCCCACTGCCCCAGTACCCAGCTCTGTCCGAACAGACACGAAACGTCCATCTTCGTCTATCAGCGCACAGATGTCACAGACCGACACCGCAAACACTGGAACCGACACAGAACCGTACCGCGAGTATATCCTCGGCGTGCGGGTCGTCGAGCGGACTACAGCCGACGGCAGCGTCACGTATCGCTTTGCGGCCCCTGACCACGAGGGGATCGAGTTCGACGATCCCGACACGGCAACGCTGTATGCCGACGTGTACTTCGACGTGAACGGCTTCCAGGAAGCAGGGACGGGCGACCGCGGCGTCCCTCCGACGATCATCCAGGCCGGCCGCGACACGCTCGTCGCCTACTTCCTCACGCAAGACGGCGTCGATGTCCACTGGGCCGCGTCGTTCTACGGCGAGAAACCGGAGAAAATCGAGCGTTACGTCTCACGGGTGCGAAAGCGCGCCGAGAAAATCCGCGAGGGGGCAAAAGAGCAAGGGCTTGCCTGAGAGAACGACTACCGTGAACGTCGCGTGAGGGACTGGCTCGTCGAAGAGGAACAGACACCCAAAATCACTATACTGCCTCGGTCCGACGGCCACGTATGGTACAAGTTACCGAGCAGTTCGACCATCCAGCCTGGCTGACGGCGGTTGGGACCCTCGCCGGGTACGGTCTCATCCTGCTGTTTATGTTCGTACTACTGTTTCTTCTTCCGTATTTGCTGTTCCCAGCCTGACCTGATGTTTTCTACGAAATGCAGGCCGACCACCGGCGGCGACGAGCACGACGGTTGAGAGCAGCGCAACCCCGTCGAAAACCGTCCGGAACTGTACCAACCGAAACAGGGCTACGTAGCCAGGACAGCGATTCCCACCGCAAGTCCGCGTAGTGTGTCCCTGACGCTCATTCCGCGTGTGGAAACTCCGGTCGAACAGGCCTGTACAGCGTCGCCATCCGTAATTGAGACACATCGATTATCCCCACGATCGATAGGGCAAGAATGAAAGCACACCGCGCGGTACGTGTTGGCATGAGTGCCGAGCAGGAGCAGACGGAACGGACCATCAGGTGTCTGGTGGCGAAGGTTGGACTCGACGGTCACGACCGGGGTGCACACGTCATTGCGCGGGCGCTCCGTGACGCCGGCTTCGAAGTAATTTACTCAGGACTCCACCGAGCTCCCGACGAAGTCGTGCAGGCCGCTGTGCAGGAGGACGTAGACGTTGTCGGCATCTCTATCCTCTCGGGGGCGCACAACACGCTGGTTCCGAAGATACTCGACGGCCTGAAGGAGTATGACGCCTTCGACGACCGTCTGATCTTGGTTGGCGGCATCGTCCCGGATGACGACAAGGACGAACTCCGCGGCCAGGGGGTCGACGAGATATTCGGGCCGGGCGCGTCGATGGAGGAGATGATCGAGTTCATCCACGAGAACGCGCCCGAGCGATGAGCGACCTCGTCGCGGACCTGCTCGCGGGGAAGCACAGCGCCCTCGCAAGAGTCATCACGCAGATAGAGAACCGCTCGCCGGGATATCGGGAGATCATCTCGGACCTCCACCAGCACACCGGGACGGCTGACGTTATCGGCGTCACCGGTAGTCCCGGCGCGGGCAAGTCCACGCTGGTTGACAAGGTCGCGGCGGCCTATCGTGACCGGGGGCTGACCGTCGGCGTCATCGCTATCGACCCGTCCTCGCCGTTTTCGGGCGGCGCAGTGTTGGGCGACCGGATACGGATGGCCTCGAATGCGGGCGACATGGACATGTTCTTCCGGTCGATGTCCGCACGTGGCTCTCTCGGTGGGCTATCGACGGCAACCACGGACGCCGTGACCGCACTGGACGCCTTCGGGAAGGACAAGATAATCGTCGAGACTGTCGGCGCAGGGCAGAACGAAGTCGACATCGTCCGGACGGCCGACACTGTCGCCGTGCTCGTCCCGCCAGGCAGCGGCGACGACGTACAGATGCTCAAAGCCGGCATCCTCGAAATCGGCGACGTGTTCGTTGTCAACAAGGCCGACCTCGACGGGGCAGACCGGACCGTTCAGCAGCTCCGCGAGATGTTGCAGGGCCAGAGCGGACGGCCGGACACCGGCCACCACGGCGAAGCCGAGATCGGCGACCAGCACGGCAATGCAACGTCTGGCGGACCCGGCGACGCGGACGAAGCAGATGAACCGGAGACATGGGACCCGCCAATCGTCGAGACCATCGCCAACAAGGGAGAGGGCGTCGAGGACTTTCTGGACACGCTGGCCAACCACGGTGCGTACCTGGATCGAACCGGCCGCCGAGAGGGACAGGCGAGAGAACGCTTCGCCGCCGAGATTCGAACCCTTCTCAGGGAGGACGCCAACGAACTGCTGTCAGCGGAACTTGACCGACGGGGTGGGATCGAAGGCTACGTCGACGATGTGCTAGAGCGCCATACCGATCCCTACACTGTTGTCGACGAAATCCTCACGCCGCTCCGGGACTGTCTCGACGAGCGCCGAGACGAGGTTTAGGAGGGGGCCAACGGTACTGGCAGGCGCGCAGCGATCACCCCGGTCGATAGCGACGTTGACACGTAGCGAGAGAGGAAATCCCAGCGAGGAGCGCACAAACCAGCGTACCCGCGAGGGGAACCGTGCCACCGTGGGTGCGGCATATCCAACATTCCTACCGGAGGAATCCCATGGCTAAGCCGTGGGGGAATGTCAAGCCGTCCAGCATGTATAACACGCTTCGGCTCCCTATGCCTGTGTATGAAACTCCGCAAGGCGCTCGGTACGGTTGTCGGTGCGGTCGGCACGATGGCCGCCACTAATCGCGTGCTGCAGTCGCGAGCGGACGGGTTCGAACCGATGTTAGCCGGTGATCAGGGGACGTACCGCTGGCGCGGGTTCGACGTCGCCTACACCGAGGCCGGAGATCCGTCGGACCCGGATCTCGTGTTGTGCCACGGCATCAACGCTGCCGCCAGCAATCACGAGTTCCGGGCGGTGTTCGACACCCTCGCTGAGGAGTACCACGTCATCGCGCCCGACCTCCCTGGGTTCGGTCACACTGACCGGCCCCCGCTCGTGTACTCCGCGTCCCTGTTCACGGCCTTCGTCCGCGACTTCATCGCGGACAACACTACCGACGCGACCGTCGTGGCGTCGTCGCTGACCGGCGCGTACGCTGCCAGTGCGGCCCAGAACGTCGACGTGCAGGATCTCATCCTCATCTGTCCGACAGACAATTCGATGGGGAGTCGCACCGTCTGGCTCCGTTCGCTGCTCCGGTCCCCTGTCATCGGTGAAGCGCTCTACAATCTCACGGTTTCGAAGCCCTCCATCCGCCACTTCCACGCGGACCACGGCTACTACAACATGGACAACCTCTCTGCGGAGGTCGTCGATTACGAGTGGCAGAGCGGCCACCAGCCCGGTGCGCGCTTCGCCCCGGCATCGTTCGTCACTGGCTTCCTCGACCCGGAAGACGATCTCGGAGAGGTGCTCGGCAGCCTCAACGTGCCTGTGACGCTGGTCTGGGGCGAAGACATCGAAACCACACCGCTGTCAGAGGGACGCGAACTCGCCGAGCAGGCGGATGCGATGCTAGTTGTCTTCGGTGATTCTCTGCTCCTTCCCCACGTCGAACATCCCGGCGAGTTCGTCGACGTGGTCCAGGACAATGTGACCTCTGTGACTGTCGAGGAGTGACACGTAGCGAGCGGAAGCCGACCCTTCAGGAGTGGGAGGATGCCAATCAGCGCGGCCGGAACACGACGGCTCTGTCGCCGGTCGTCACGCGCTCGCCGACCTCGATGCCGACCACGTCGCCGATGGCGACTGCGTCCGGGTCGACCCCCCGAACGATGCCAGTGACTGACACCGGATCGAAGTCCGCAATCGCAGTTACGTACGGCGCATCGTCCTCGAACTGCGGCGTCGGGACCGTGATTGTCGTGTGGCTCACAATCTCCCCGGACTCCGGCAGGTCGACCTGCGAGAGGTCACGGTCGTGACACCGGGGACACGCCTGTCGGGGCGGCAGCCAGCCGTGGCCATTTGAACATTCGAGGTAGTAGCCACCGTCGGACTCGATACTGTCCAGCCACTCGTCGTACTCACCGTCGTTTGCGGTTTCTGTCATTCTTTCACCTCCATGATGTGCACAGTCGTAGACGCTACCGTGCCGCCGGCGTTGTGGGCGACGCCAACGGTACTGTCCGGCACAGCGTCGGCCCGCGGGTGCGATCCGTCGAGTACCCAGGCAATCGTCGCAAGCTGTGCGACACCGGTCGCGCCGACTGGGTGTCCCTTGGCCTTTAGCCCGCCAGAGAGATTAATCGGGAGAGCTCCGTCGCGGGTGGTTTCACCGTTGCGCGCTGCGGCGATACCCTCACCGCGCTCGTAGAAGCCAAGCGATTCGATTGCCAGCACCTCGGCGATAGTGAAGCAGTCGTGGACCTCAGCGAAATCCACGTCGTCGGGACCGATACCTGCATCGCCGTAGGCTTCCTCAACGGCCTTGTCTGCGGCGGGCGTTCGGGCCAGGTGCGGGCGGTCCTGTAGCGCGAGGTTGTCGCCACCTTGGCCGGTACCCGTAATCGCGACCGGGGCGTCCAGGTCGTGCTCCTCGGCGTAGGACTCCGTAGTCAGGACAGCGGCCGCGGCACCGTCAGTTATCGGACAAGAGTCATAGAGGCCGAGTGGGTCAGCGATAGTCGGGGCGTCTACCGCGTCTTCGACCGTGATTTCCTGCTGCATCTGGGCGTGGTCGTTGACTAGCGCGTGTTCGTGGTTCTTGACAGCGATGTGGGCGAGGTCCTCGTGGGAGCCGCCGTACTGGTCGAAGTACGACCGGGCCATCAGCGCGTACGCGCCGGGGAATGTCATCCCAGCGCGGACCTCATAGAGATCGTCCGCGGCGATGGCGAGCGCATCCGTTGCGGCGGCGGTGCCGATATTGGTCATCCGCTCCGCGCCGCCAACGACGGCGACCTCCGCTTCGCCGCTCCGGAGTGTTTTGACCGCCTCCCGGATGGCTACGCCAGCCGAGGCACAGGCAGCTTCGACGCGGGTCGCCGGAACGTCCAGCCCAATGGCTTCGGCCATGAGCGGCCCCTGGTGGCCCTGGTGCTCCGCAAGTTCGCCCATGAAGTTGCCGTAATAGAGCACCTCGGCGTCTTCAGGATCGATCCCGGCGCTGTCCAGCGCGTCGAGCCCTGCTTCGGCAAACAGATCCCGGCCGGTCCGTTCGGGGTGGTTCCCGAAGTTCGTCACGCCGGCCCCAGCAATACGTGGGTCAGACATTACCTGTCAGTGGGCGCTGGTGGCTTAAATGCCTACTGCCCGTGGCCTTAATTAGGCCGAAATCGGCCCGAAGATGAGTCAGAAAAGCAATATTACTCTGTATATCTTTTTCAGTACCCACAACGGAATATTTCCCTCGTGGGACTGTGAAGTTACAGTCGGCGTTTCAGTTCACGATTTCGGCGATTCGCTGGGGCTCGCCCGACAGCGCCGGTTCGGGCTCAACCATTTGCAGGACCTCGTGATCGGTTACATCGGGATAGGATTTCTGGATAGCGTCCTCGATGAGTTCTTTTTCGAGTCGGAACTCCGTCCCCTCGTACACGACATCGACGCCCTGTTCGTCGAACGACAGCACAGTCATGGCGGTAGATACGCACGGGACAGATAAAAGGGTAGTCTCTCGGGCTTCGTCGGTCTCGCGTCAGACACGCGTCATACGCTTCATGAGGGTTTAAGACGGTCGAAAACGCTTACACACGTGTGCCCCTCGGTTCCGACCCGCTCTCCGAACTCGCTATTCCGGACGGGACGACCGTCGAAGAGCACGACCTGGTCACCGACGGAGACGTCATCGTCGGTGGCCAGTCGACCGTGGAGTTCGGCGTCCGCGGGCAGACGGTAATCGCTGACGAACGAGTGCGGTTTGGCGGCCACATCGAGGCCGAAGGTGACTGTCGGCTGGACATGTGGTGTGATGTCGAAGACAACGTGCTCGTCGGTGAGGACGCCTACATCGGTGAGCGTGTCCACATCGGCGGCGAACTGCGAGTCGCGGGTGACCTCGACATCGGTGACGACGTAGACATCGAGAACGGGTTCGAGGCCAACGGCTGGATCGTCATCCGGAACCCGATGCCGACAATCGTATTTCTGTTCGTCTACCTTTCGCAACTGCTCCGAATCGGCGAGGAAGACGCCGCCGAGGAAGTCATCGAGGAGATGCTAGGTGAAGACGAGAACGACCGCGACCCGGTACTCGTCCCACGCGGGGCGAGCGTCTCTGACGATGCCTGGCGCGTCTCGACACCAGCGACGGTCGGCGACGACTGCCGCCTCCACGGAAACATCCGCGCGAAGTCTCTCGAAGTCGGCCGTGACACTGTCGTGTTCGGGAGTCTCCGCGCGAAGGAGGACCTCGTGGTCGGCCGAGGTACGGAGATCAAAGGGGATGTGACGACTCGCAGCGGCAACGTCCGGGTCGGCCCGGGTGCGAAAATCTGGGGCGACATCTCGGGTACGACTGTCGAGTTGCACGAGAACGCCACGGTCGACGGGACGATCCGCGCCAGTGACGAGATGCGGATGCACACCGACGACGTGCTCGACCGGCCCGACGAATCCGCTGTGGCGATGGCCGAGATGGCCGAGACACTTGAAGACGAGAATGACACTACGGAGCCAGCTCGTGAGCGGAGCGATGCTGACGGTGTGGAGACAGCCGGGGACGAAGTCGCCGGTGACGAAGCTGTCGCTGCAGACGGTGCAGCAACTGACGATGGGGCTGGGGACGGTGTGGCAACTGACGAAGGGACGACGGCCGGTGAGGAAACCAGCGATGGGGAGACAGACGACACAGCAGCTGCCGACGACAGTTCTGGGCCCGCTGCTGACATCGAAGAGGCCCCAGAGTCTACAGAGTGAGGTCCAGCCAAAGTCTCGGCCTACGTACGATATTACGTTTCAGTAGCGTCGGACACAGGAACCGCCTGTGAAATGCCATGTCCTGGACCGTCAATATCGATACGCGGGCCGAACGACATCGGAGGAGGGCACTCATCAAACAACAGGTGGCCGTCGAGGTCGACATAGTCGAAGGTGCCGAGACCGGCAACAAGATGAGCGCTCGTGGCGATGCCGGTCGCGCTTTCGAGCATACAGCCGATCATGCATTCGAGCGAGGCGGCGTCGGCGATGGTCGCAATCGCTGCCGCCCCGAGCACACCTGATTTGCCGAGTTTCACGTTGATGATGTCGGCTGCCTCCTCGCGAACTACGGTAGTCGCGTCCGCCGGTGTGAATACGGCCTCGTCCGCGGCAACAGGGACCGAGAGTCTGTCACGTGTTCTGGCAAGACCAGGGATATCGTCTTTCGGCGTCGGCTGTTCGAGAAGCGCGATGTCGACTCCGGCAGCAGTCACTTCGTCGACGAACGCCTCGGCTGCCTTCGGTGTCCAGCCCTGGTTCGCGTCCACCTTGATTGTCGCTTCGGGTGCTGCGTCCGCGACCGCAACCGTTCGGGCCACGTCAGCCGCGACTTCACCGCCGGTTTTGACCTTGATGTGGTCGAAGCCGGCATCTGCGGCGCGCGTTGCCCTGTCGGCTGCCACTTCGGGCGAGACAATGGGAACCGTGATATCCGTGGAGACGGAGGTCGGCGCTCCACCGAACAGTTCAGAGAGGGGAATGTCACGGTCCCGGCAGTAGGCGTCAAGGAGTGCTGTCTCGACAGCGAACAGTGCCGAAACCATTCCGGGGACTGCTTCCCGCAGTTCAGTGACGAGTTCGCGGTAGTCGGCGAGGGCCGCACCTTCGAGGATAGACGTCACGGACCGTGCAGTCTCTACGGCAGCCATCTGCGTCTCGCCAGTCACCGGCGGCAGCGGTGAGCCTTCACCATGGCCAACCACCCCCGAATCTGTCTCCACAAGAACAACCAGATTCCGTGCTTCCTCTCGGGTACCGAGAGAGATTTCGAACGGCTCACGCAGTTCGTGGTTGATCGCCTCGACGGTGACGCGGTCGATATGGGTCATAGCGCCTCCAGGACTGCAGCAAGGAGGGTCGCTGGTCCGTCCTCGTTGTAGACGTTCGCGGCCGTGAGTCCTGTTCGAGCCGTTTCTTCGGCAGGATCGCCCCAGGTCGAGAGGGCAGCGACCGTCGTCTCTACGAGGTCGTCGATAGCACGGCGTTCGGCCTCGACACCAGCCACGTCGAGATCGTCGAAGTGTGATCGCTTCTCCCGATGGGGGTCGTCGACCAGTACCACTGCATCGGGGGCCGCCCCGTGAAGCAGACCGAGTGTCACCCCACCGTATGCGGTGTGCGTGAGTGCGGCCTGTCCCTCGACAAAAACGATCTCGTTGTCCGATGCGACGTCGAGAACCATGTCCTCGACGACGCCCGAGGTAAAGTCGGCCGGAACCCGGTCGATGACGACACCGCGGTCCGCGCCGACAAGGATACCGGTCTGCCCCGTCGCTACCCAGCCGGCATCGAGGCCGGCATCAGTCGCGGCCCGGTACAGTTCGAAGGTCGTTGTTCGCTTCCCCACCGCACAGTCAGTCCCCATCGTCAGGACAACGTCCGCATCGGCGTCGGCACCGCGACCGTCACCGAGTGCCAGTTCAGTTACCGACGGTGGTTTCCGTACGTCAACGAGATCGACACCGTGTTTCTGAGCACGCTCGGTCCACTCTCGACGCTCACCCAGAAAGACGTGTAATCCCGAGACCACGTCACAGCCACTTTCCATCGCACGCTGAATGGCCGTAACCCAGGAGTCCGGGAGATCCCCGCCCGCAGGTGCGACGCCGATGACGAGCGCGGCCACATCTGGGGCCCGATCCAGCGCCGCTGTAACTGTTTCAACGACCGG
Source organism: Haloarcula sp. (assembly GCA_042219425.1). Classification (GTDB taxonomy): domain Archaea; phylum Halobacteriota; class Halobacteria; order Halobacteriales; family Haloarculaceae; genus Haloarcula. The sequence continues at coordinate 27,946 of JBDGPY010000014.1, forward strand.
CACGTCGTCGATATCTGACCGATCAAGGGCCGCTCCTGCATGGGTACTTTCACATGTCGAGTCCACGACAGCCTGGACATCGAACAGTTCCCCATGCATAACGATACCGTTGGCCGTCTTTCCTTCCGGGTGACCGAACTTGCCCTCAGCGAGAACGATGGCGGGCGTTCCTGTGTCGTATTTTCTCCGCAAGTCCATACTGGTGTGAACCAGGGGAGTGACTGACAAACCAGAGCCTTACATGTGTGGCTCCCGATTCGGCCACTGAAAGAACAACACTCTGGCTGATGAACAGGCAGTTAAAGGACACCACTGACCTATACCTCGACAAAGCGATGGTCGCTGATCATCCCGATGACGCGGTCGCGAGAGGGCTCCAATTGACACTCGAACTGGAGCATCCCGACTGCTGGATGCGAGAGGTCACGGCAGCGACATCGGCCAGACTCCTGGTCAACGCTGCATATCTCGTCGACGGAAAAGTCAAGGCCCACGTTGTCGCCTACGCGGAGTCGACAGCAGCGGTCGACACCCTTGTCGAAGCCACACGGACGTCGGAGCACACCCACTCAGTCACGGAGATGGACACCCGCCACGACTTTGGCAGCATCTCCGCGCCAGTGAACAAAGCGACAAGCACTCTCCTGGTCGAATACGGTGCCGAAGAGAGCATCCACGACGCCCTTGTCTCACACGGGTTCATGAATCAGGAACCGATCCGAATCCGTGACGGGACCGAGTACTGGACGGTCGCAATCGATGAATCGCGGGGTGCGATCCAGGAGAAACTTGACGCCGTCTGTGCCGAGAAAAACGCGACAATTACCGTAACTCAAATCACATCGGCGAACACGGGTGGCAGAGAGGACAGTCTGGACGTTCGGAAGCTTTCGGACAGACAACGGGAGGTGTTCGAACTGGCTCGCAAGCACGGCTATTACGACTATCCGCGGGAGGCAACCGGGAGTGAACTGGCCGAAGAACTCGGCATCTCCAAGACAACACTACACGAGCATCTCCGTAAAGTCGAGGCCACACTTCTTGGCCCGCCGGATTTCGACTGATAGTGTCGCTCCAACGGGGGTTGGTGTTTATTTGGGGCACCGGGTTCCTGCTCCACTTGCCGCTAGTCCGCCACAGGCCTACGGTACGCCGATTTCCGATTCCAGTTCTTCGACGGTGTCTTTCAGCATGGTCGCGAGCTCCTCGTTTGACGGGAGTCGATACAGCGGGCCAGAGATGTCCAGTGCGCCGAGGACACCACCGTGTGGAGCGGTGACCGGGACACCAACCGAGCGCAGGCCCTCGACCGATTCCTGGTCATTCACCGAATATCCACGTTCGCTCGTGCGTTCGATATCCTCCATGAGGGTCTCACGGTCGGTGATAGTATGCTCCGTCTCTGCGGGTAATCCCCAGCGGTCCAAGATTTCGGTGACACGGGGTTCGGGCAGTGCGGCGAGAATCGCTTTCCCGACTGCCGAGTTGTGCAGGTAGTAGTATCGGCCCACCTGAAACCCCTTCGAAGAAACGTTCGCGACGACGTTGAACAGCGTTATCGCGCGTCCGTGTTCCTCAACGGCAAACGTGACTTCTTCACCACAGGTATTGGCGAGTTCGTGTGTTTTGCGCCGAGCGACCCCGTACCATTCGTTTCGGGTCCGTGCTCCCTCGCCGAGGTGGAACAGTTTCAGGCCGAGCCGGTACTGCTCACCTCGTTTGACCAGATACTCCTGGTCCAGTAGTGTCTTGAGGTGGACGTGAATGGTGCTTGTTGAAAGGTCCAGCCGGTCTGCAAGCTCACTCATCCGGGCCTCACCCATCTCGTTTATCTCGTCGATGATCGCGAGCGAGGTTTCGGTCGTCTGGAGACTACGGGCGTTAGGGTCCGACATACTAGCTAGCAATACTCATGGGAATAAAAAGCTCCGGACATGGTGGAACATAGTTGACCGATATTATGAAATTATGTGATGGCTGTCAGTGATAGGATAACCACTGCCTATATTTCGATAGTGCAGACAGAGTAATTATATCGAGATCAGACTATAGTCCTATATCTGGATATGTATTCCAGTTCGAACTCCATGATACGTGGACTTTTAAATATGTGTGGTGGGGCTGTAGCGGCAAAACCTTCACGAGATACGGCACGCGTAATTTGTTACCGGAGAAGCGGATATTATCATGAACTTTCCCCATTATACCTGACGAGGTAAAGACTGCATGTCAGATACGGCTAATGGCAACGGGGCAGAGATTGAGGAGATCTCTGGACCAGACGTCGAAGAGATCGAGTTCTACGGTGGACGGTGGATGAGTGTCATACCCATAGGGCTGTTCATTCTGTGGGCAATTATCCAGAGTGGCCTGTTCGGTATCGGCGATACGACGGGGCTCGTCGCGGGAATGCTCGTGGCGCTTATTGTCGGTATGTTCTTCGTCAAGGGCGACTGGAAAGACTATGCAAATACTATCTTCGACGGGATGACAAAGCGGGTCGCCGCGACAGCTGTCGTCGCGTGGCTCTGGGCAGGGATGTTCTCGAACACCCTGCAGGCAGGTGGTTTCGTCGGCGGGCTCGTCTGGGCAGCGAACGCAGCCGAGGTCGGCGGGGCGCTGTTCCCGGCAGCCACCTTCATCCTCGCGGCACTGCTCGCAACCGGTATCGGGACCGGATACGGGACGACAGTTGCTTTCTCGGCGCTTTTCTTCCCGGCTGGCATTCTTCTCGGCGCAAATCCGGTACTGTTGTTCGGATCGATCCTCTCCGGGGCCGTCTTCGGAGACAACCTTGCACCAGTCAGTGACACCACCATCGTGAGCGCGGTGACCCAGGACGCCGACATCGGTGGCGTCGTCGCCTCACGATTCAAGTATGCCATCATCGCCGCGGTTCTGGCATTCTCGGCGTACGTTTTCGCCGGTAGCATGATGTCCGGGCTGGACATCTCACAGCAGGCACGGGACCTGTTCGTCCAGAGCAGTGAGCCCGCGGGCCTGATACATCTCATCTCCATGCTCGTCGTCATCGTGACGGCAGTTATGGGCCGACACATTGTCGAGGCCATCTCGTGGGGACTCATTGTTGCAGTCGTCTTCAACGTCGTCTTCGGCCTCGCGCCGCTGAGTGACGTGTTGCTGTTCAAGATACCGGAATCGTCGGCAGCCGCTAGCTGGGCGGGTGGACTGCCAATCGCCAAGGTTGTAGAGGCCGGAAGCGCCGGCGTAACCGGGTCGATATATAACGGTGCAGCCGGGTTCTTCCCGCTCATCGTCCTCGTATTGCTTATCATCTCCGGCTCGGAGATCATGATCCGTGGAGGCGGTTTCGAAGCGATCCAAGATTGGCTCCTGACCAACGTCGCGACAGGTGTCCGGAGCGCGGAAACGACGATGGTGATCGGTACTGCGTTCGTCAACTCCATGATCACGATCAACACGGCGGCAGAAATCGCGATCGCGCCATACATCGCCCGCATCGGCCGCCGCTACAATATTAACGGCTACCGCCGAGCGAATATTCTCGACGCAAACACCTCTGCACTTGGGTACATCTTCCCATGGGCTGGCGGTGTTCTCATCGGATTCGCGACGCTACAGGGTCTGCCGGCGCAGTACGAGTGGTTCACAAGCTCGATGATCGTCAATCCCATCCAGGTGTGGCCCTTCGTCTTCCACGGCTGGTTCCTCTTTGGCGTGTTCATTATCTCCGCGCTGACCGGCTTCGGGCTAGAGTACACCACTGATCGCCAATCCGAGGAGGTGAGTCGCGTATGAGTATTCTCAGTCAGTTCCTCACGGGCGCGACCTTCAGGTCGACCACGCCGACGTTCGAGGAAGGCGAAGAGATAGAGGTGTACGCTACAGAAGTTGGCGACGAGTCCGGCGAGTTCGTTGCACAGGTTGGCGAAACCCGTTTGCACTTCGAGAACGGCGCGGCGAACCTCGGCGGCTGTCGTGTTCTCGCGAGAGTCGAAGAGTTCAATGACAACGAGCACCGTGGTAGTGTCACCCACCTCAAAACGCTCGATCAAGGATCGTTCTAGATCGTCACCCGCACAGACAACGATGACACGCGATTCGACCGGCACAGATCGGTTCGATTAATATCGGCGGACCGATTCGACCGAACAACCCAACAATATTCAGATCACTATGAGCAATTCACCAGATTCGACAGCACGGCAGGACAACCAGACAACTATCATCCCCAGTGCAGACCTGGAAGAGGCCCTCGAAATGTCGGACCTCGTCCCGGCCATCGAAGCCGCCTTCGCCGCATACGAGAACGACACTGCACAGATGCCCCCGAAGTCCTACATTGATCTCCCCCAGCACAACGGGGACTTCCGGTCGATGCCGGCCTACCTCGAAACAGAGAACTGGGAGGCTTCGGGTATCAAATGGGTGAACGTTCACCCCGACAATCCCGACGAGTTCGACCTGCCGACCGTGATGGGAACGCTCATTTACACGGATCCCAAGAACGGCTTCCCCCTGGCAGTGATGGACGCCACGACGCTGACGATGAAGCGGACCGGTGCTGCCGCGGCCGTGGCAACCGATCACCTCGCTGTCGAAGACGCATCTACACTCGGAATTATCGGTGCCGGTGTCCAGTCGTACACGCAACTCGACGCAATCTCGCAGGTGCGCCCGATCGAATCTGTGGTCATCAGCGACCTCGACGAAGACCGAGTCGAGCGGTTCATCGACACCTTCGACGACGAGTTTGACGTGCGGGCTGGCACAATTTCCGAAGCGGCACAGTGTGACGTCCTGTCGACAGTCACGCCGGTCGAAGACCCGATTGTCTCCGTCGACGATCTCGGACCGCAGACGCACGTTAATGCGATGGGTGCTGACGCCGAGGGCAAGCAAGAACTCCAGACCGAGGTTATCAAAGAGGCAACACTCGTCATCGATGACCTCGATCAGACCACCCACTCCGGCGAAATCAACGTCCCGTGGCACGAGGGCGAAATCGACGAATCCGATATCGACGCCGAACTCGGCGAAATCGTTGTCGGGAATGCGCCGGACCGGGAGGAACTCTCAGGCGTTACCGTGTTCGATTCGACCGGCCTCGCGATTCAGGACGTCGCTACTGCACGCATCGTCTACGAATCCCTTGACGTGGACGGCGGACAGCGTCTCGAAATGCTGTAAGCTACGGACACCTCAAACGGTCAACTACCCACTTTCACTGATCGTCACCGTCTCGGTGTCTGTGACCACTACTTTTCGTTTCGCGGACTCGTTTTGAGAGCAGATCGATACTGGTGCCAGAGCGGCGTTTTCCCTGTCTTCAAACACGGTGGCAAGGCGGTACTGGCCGCTCATCTGCGTGCTGTGGCACACAGGAGTCGGCCGGAACCATTTGTACCTGCCACCCAATAGGGCGGTATGCGACGCGTCATTGTCGATACGGACACCGCAGGCGACGACACGCAGGCAATCCTCCTTGCCTGCCTTAGCGACCGGCTCTCGGTCGAGGCGGTCACAGTCGTTGCCGGAAACGTTCCCTTTGATCAAGAGGTCGAGAACGCGAAGTACACGCTGGATCTCGCGAACGCACTTGACGTGCCCGTCTACGAGGGAGCGCGGCAACCACTGATAAAAGAGTTCGAGCACGCCACGGAGATTCACGGTGCGGATGGTCTGGGTGGGGACGTGTTCCCCGACACTGGTATCGATTCGACAGCAGGGTTCGGCCCCGACGAAATCGTCAGACGTTGCCGGGACGACCCGGGTGAAATAACCTTGCTCTGTATCGGCCCACTGACCAACTTGGCGCTGGCGCTCGCCCGCGAACCCGAACTCCCGGACCTCGTCGACAAGGTGTGGGTGATGGGTGGCAACGTCAACTGTGAAGGGAACGTCACCCCCGCCGCCGAGTTCAATCTGTGGGTCGATCCCGACGCCGCCAGGCGCGTGTTCGACGCATTCGAGGTGACGCTGGTGGACTGGGGGCTCTGTCTCCGTGACTCGGTGTTCGGGCCCGAGGAATTCGAGGCGGTCTCGGGGTTCGACACCGAACTGGCGTCGTTCTTCGAGTCGGTGACCGCTCGCGCTCGGGAGTTCAATAGTGAGGGCGACGACGATCCCGGATGGACGACGCTCCCTGACAGCGTGACAGCCGCGTCGCTCGCCTACCCGGAACTGCGCGAACAGGTGACAACGTATCACGTCGATGTTGACGACCGCGAGGGACTCACCCGCGGATACACCAGCGTCGATGTCAACGGCGTGACCGACGGAGAACCCAATACAAACGTCGTCGAAGCCGTCGATAGCGACGCGTTCCGTGACGTAATGTACTCGCTGCTTCAGTCACGGGACCCCGACGCCGGGCTGATAGACTGATCGGCGGCCCGGAACAGACTGGTTCCGTGGCCGCGGAACCGAAACCCCCTTTCGGCGGTCACTGGTAGGTGATGGCATGCTCTCTATTGCGCTGGCCGGCAAACCGAACGCCGGCAAGTCCACTTTCTACAAAGCGGCGACGATGGCCGACGTTGACGTCGGGAACTACCCGTTCACGACCATCGACGCCAACCGCGGGGTCAGTCACGTCCGAACCGAGTGCCCCTGTCTCGATCTGGACGAGCGCTGTGGCGATGACAACTGTCGGGCGGGCAAGCGGTACGTTCCGGTGGAACTCATTGACGTGGCCGGCCTGGTCCCCGGCGCACACGATGGTCGGGGCCTCGGGAACCAGTTCCTCGACGAACTGTCGACCGCCGACGTGATTCTCAACGTCGTCGACGCCTCCGGCGGCACCGATGCCGAGGGCGAACCTGTCGAGGTTGGCGACCACGACCCCGTCGAGGACGTGCACTTCGTCGAAGAGGAGATGGACCTGTGGCTGGCCAGTATCGTCGAGCGCAACTGGGAATCCATCGAACGCCAGTCCCGCTCGCCGGATTTCAAGCTCGACGAGTCGCTCGTGGACATGCTAGCCGGCGTTGGTGCATCCGAGCTCGACGTCGCACGGACGTTACGGGATCTGGAGTATCCCGAAGATCCCATCGCCTGGACCGACGAGCACCGCGAGGCACTGGCGTCGGAAATCCGTCAGCGAACGAAGCCACTTGTCGTCGTCGCGAACAAGGCCGATATTGCCCCGGAGGGGAACATCAAGCGATTACAGGAGGCCGCCGACGTGGTCGTTCCCGCGACGGCCGACGGTGAGCTTGCCCTTCGGAACGCTGCGACGGCGGGTGTCATCGACTACGACCCGGGCGACACGGACTTCGATATCGTCGGCGACGTGAGCGACCAGCAACGGGAGGGGCTGAACCGCATCCGCGGCGTCATGGAGGCGTGGGGCGGCACCGGTGTCCAGGGAGCCCTAGACACCGCCGTCTACGACCTGCTGGATCACCTGACGGCCTATCCCGTCCAGAACGAAACCCACTGGACTGACGGTCAGGAGAACGTCCTCCCCGACGCGTTCCTGCTTCGCAACGGGGCGACACCGAAAGACCTCGCCTACGCCGTCCACTCAGACATCGGCGACGGCTACATCCACGCCGTCGACGCCCGCGAGAAGCGCCGCATCAGCGACGAGACGGAACTGGAGGAGGGCGCGGTCATCAAGATCGTGAGCGACGCGAACTGACGGCACCAATTAGCGTGGTGTCACTTGTCCGACTCAGTACGTCGGAAGCAGGTCTTCCAGCGTCGCCCGGATGTCCTCGCTCCCGGGACTCTGTGGCACCTGTCCGAGCACGTCCCGCCCGAGTCGCTCCGTCGCCGACGTAACCGAGAGCCGGTCGAGCAGGCCGCCGTATTTCAGCGCCACTCGCGGCGAGACGTCGAACAGCAGTTCGCGCTTGCCGACGAGCGAGTGGGTTATCGACAGAATTTCGACGGCACGGTCGACGTACTGCTGTCTGGCATCGTCGTCCCCGCATCCATCGAGTGTGGCCAGCAGAAACTGTTCCAGTTCCGCCTCCCGGTCGTGGAGCGCCGGCGGGTCCGGGAGAACCGACGTACCGTCGGGCTGTTCCGGGAGCATACTCCGCCGGGGCGCATACGAGAGGACCGCACCTGTCGTGGGCGTCGTTGCGGCGGGCAATGGCGCGGTAAGTCGCTTCGACGGATTGGTGTCGGTAAACACGACGTGGAGATTCGACGGCTCGCCGCTCACTGGCTCGTTCCAGCCATCCGGTTCGTGCGCGTAGCCGCGGCGGAGCGCCTCCTGCAGCGTGCGGGGAACCCGGTCGGATTCGCCCTGCAGTTCCAGATGGAGAACGACGGGCCCATCGCTGCTTTCGTCGACGAAGGACCACAGCGCTGTGAGTGCATCCGCCGCGCCGTTCGAGAGTTCGTAGCAGGGACAGTCCCGCTCGGCTGCCAGCAGACGGGCGAGCGTGCCGCCGCGCCAGCCGGTCAGGTCGGCGACGTAGAACCACGGGAGGCTGTGTATCGGGCCGATGGCGGCGTCGCCGGACACCGCGTCGAGAGTCGCCGGGACCGTCTCCAGATAGCCGTCGATAGCGTCCAGTTCGGGGGCGAAGTAGTCCGTTGTTTCGGGTGGCACGTCAGTCGTGCGGCGGCGATGGTCGTCGACGGAGGCCATAGCGGGCCTAGATTCGAGTGTCGGAAAACGATGACGAGAGACGGACGCGTCGGTCACGCCAGCGGGCGGAACCAGATAGCGGTGACAAGAACCGCGAGCAAGAGATACGACCCGCGGATCAGCAGCATCGTCGCGGTTTCGGGATCGCCACGCTGGGCGATAGCTGCGACGGTTCCGAAGACGAGCGCGGCCACAGCGGCGCTCGGCGGGATACCCGGCAGTGCGGCGGTCAGGCCCACGACACCCAGAAGGCCGGCTCCGAACAGAGCGAGCGCGAGTCGGCGAGCGCGAGCGCGGCCCAGCACGACGGCGACGGTCCGCTTCTGTATCGAGCGGTCGTAGTCGTAGTCCTGCTCGTCGTCGATGATCTTGATGCCGGTCAGCAGGAGGAGGAACACGGCCGCGAGGCCGACCGCCCGCGGGGTCAGCGTCGTCACCTGCGTGTAGTAGCCACCCAGTAGCGCCAGCGCGATGCCCGTGGGATACCCCATCGTCGCGCCGACAGGGTTCATGTCGAGTTGTGGCGCATGCGTGTAGCCGATGGCCCACGTCGGGACGGTCAGCAACGCCGCGCCGGGGCCGACCAGTAGCCAGAGACCGACTGTACAGAGTGTAAACCCCAGTGTGGAGCCGACCAGTGCAAGGCGACAACCCATTGCTGTCAGCGGGTGATCGTCGTCCTCGCCGCGGACGTGGAAGTCGATGTAGCCGTCCTTGACGTGCGCGGTGTAGACGGCGAAAAACATCGCTCCCGCGTGAAGGGCGGCCACCGGCGGCCAGAATCCACCGGATAGGAGTCCGCCAAACAGCGATGTCGCCAGCGGCGGCAACATAAACACCGGGTGCACCTGCGAGGCCAGTGCGCTTCCGGCCGCAAGCGGGCCGGTGTCATGTCGGGCGACTGCCATACAGATTCAACGGACGGCTGTGGGAAAAAGACCCATCCACGTTGGTTCGGTACTAGCGCCAGTTCGACCGGTCAAGCACGAACCCGGAGATGTGCGACGCCAGGTCTCGGGCCGCCTGCTCGGTATCGGCGTGGAAATCACCGGACACCGGCCCGGCCTCGCCGCCGACGCTCTCGGTTTCGGAGATTGGGTCGGTGGTGGTCGGATACGGCCGGCGCGACCTGACCCGGTTGCGCAACTGCTGGACAGTGGTATCTGAGAGTATATACTCCATGTGCTGGAGGTCGTACCGGACGATGCATCCCCGCGTCGCGTCGCGAACGGCGAGGACGGGCTGGCCCCGGTCCCGACATCGTTCCCAAATTTCGCGCTGGCGCTCCTGTGTCGCATACACCGGCACGTTCGACGGTGCAAGGTGTTCCATCGACTGCTAGTACGGGCTAGATCAGTATGACTTTTCGGCAGACTAGTCTCAGGAAACGTTTAGGGGGAGGGGAGAGACAGCTACGAATGCTATGGCAGACATCGAAGTCGAAAGCACGTGTGAGGAAGGGTACACAGTAGAGAGCGTCATCAACGGCGAGTGGGAACTTGTCGTCGACGCCCTGAGTGAGAGCGGTCCGTCACCGAACGAGGTCCTCGCCGCCGACTACGCCTCGTGTTACATCCCGGCACTGCGCGTCGCCGCGGACAAGCACGGATACGACGACATCGGTTCCGTTGAAGTGGAGGTCGCCGCCGACCTCGACGAGGACGACGACCTCGAAGCCATCGACTTCCATATCCAAGTCGAGGAGTCACTCGGTGACGACGAACAGGACATCGCCGAACTCGGCGAGGACATCTGTCACGTCCACTCGGCGCTGCAGGATGAGCTCCACGCCGAGATCAGCATCGAGTCCGGCGTCTAGAAAGTAGAACAACAGTTCCGCCGTCTTTCTGCAGGTCACGAGGCGACAGTGGTCACTCCGGGAACAGCAGGATGACCGACGCCGTGTTGTGATAGCCGGTGTAGTCCTCGTCGGCGGAGCAGACCTCGCCGTAGGTCTCGAAGCCAGCGAAGGGCGCGTCAATAGAGCCCCGGATCGCGTCGACCGCTTCGTCGAAGTCCTCCCCGAGAATCATCGCGCGGCAGGCACAGTCGTAGACGAACCCGCCGGCGGCGCTGGTACCGTCGAGTTCGCTGACAGCGTTGTCCGCGGCGGTTCGGACCGCGGACACCTGGTCGGGTTTGTTGCTGTGAGTCACTCGCAGTTCCGTGCCTTCGGAGACGCTGACAGCGAAATCCAGCGGACCCTGGGTGTCAGTGGTTCGTCCCGGCCACCGGATGTTGTACCCGCTCGTCGAGATGAGTTTGCTCTCGATGAAGGTCCGGATGCGGGACGTGATACCGCCCGCAGTAGAGTCCGGCTCTGACTCGATACCGAGTTCGTAGCGGCCAAGCAGCATCAGTAACTCGTCCGACCCAGCTTCTAGCACATCGACGTCGATCCCGTAGGTGTCCATCGCATCCTCCCGAATCGCGTCCCGCCAGACCTCGAAGGCCGGTTGTCCGTCGAGTTCGTATACGGTGCTGCCTTCGGCATGGGTTACCGTCATCGGCTCCGAGATCGGCTCGTGGCCGTGATTGACCGTCACTGGAAGCGGATCGTTAGAGGCGATCAACACCAGTGCGACGGCGTCCGTCTCGACTCGGCCGTTACAGAAGACGTGTGTCTCCTGTAGCTGCAGGTCATCGCCGGCAGACCCACCGACGACGGGTGTGTCCTCGCCGTCGAGGTACTGCTCGGTAAGCTTGGTGACTTTGCTCCCGATACCAGCCATGCCGTCGTGGAGATTGATAATCGTTCGATGCGGGTACCCGTCGACAGCGGGATCGTCCGTCGACGGGAGGTCGTGGACCGCCTCGAACAGACACCGCTCCGGGTCTTCGCTGAGTGCCGTCGAAATGCTGGAAAAAAACCGCATCGAGTCCGACGAGACAATACCGACTGTGACGGACCCACCCTGTGTCCCGGACTCGGTGAACTCTCCCGACGACGAACAGCCCACAATTTCGACGTTCGGGCCGACAACACTCCGAATACCCCACAACACCGCCTCGTAATCATACGCGGGCGAGCAGAAAACCTGACAGAAGTCCGGCTCGTCAGCTTCGATTCCGGTCATCGCTTCCCGTACCGCATCCATTGCCACGGCGTCACCGGCTTCCCCAGTCGCTTGCCCTGTCCCAAACTCTGTAGTCATCGAAGAGGGCCTACAGTGGGAGTTGCCTTAGTTTGTTGGAACTGTCTGTCAGCGGGTTCATTTCTTGTACCGGTCTAGATGGTGTCCCCGAACAATAGGCACGCCAGACCACCGGCCGGAACGTCGCCAGCGGGAAACGCTCATACCTCCGGCCTGCGAATACCTGAGCATGAGTGACTCAGACTGGACCGACCGCATCGCCGGCGAACGAATGGCGGTCGACCAACTGTTCAACGAACAAGTGAAGGCATCGTCCTTTTCGAGTCAGCAGTGGGGGCTCGTGATGACTGCCGTGGAGTTCGAGATCGAGAATCCGGGCGACCCCGATGCTGCTCGGATCGTCGCCGATACGTCAAAGCTGTCCAGCGTCATGCCCGAAATGGAACGCGTCGCGAACCAGGGGCCGATGGGCGGTGCGGGCGGCGACGGCCCCAGTAGCTCCAGTGGGGGCATCCTTTCCGGCGTAAAGAACGCGCTAGGGCTTGGCGGCGAGAGCGGTGGCAACGACCAGCAGGAAGAGGAGGCGGCACAGCTCGCACAGGTGTACGCCGACAAACTGCAGGAGAAGCTAGAGTCGAACGGCCGCTGGCAGTCCGTCTGCGAGCAAGCCCAGTCCTAGTACCCGTCGCCGCCGTGGAACAGCGTCAGCTCCTCGGCCTCGTAGATGTTGATGAGTTCCGTGACGATGTCGTCGAACGACTCGTCTTCGACGCGCAGGGATTCGAGTCGCTCGACGGTTTCGGCGTCGAGTTCCACCGATGGCATATCAAAACCTTTCAGTGGAACACACTTAACTCCCGCCCCTAATCAAAAACGAACACGAACAGGAGTAACAAATCAGAACCGAAAACTGTTAATGGTCGTTCTTGGTAGCAATACCACACATGCGACCACTGGGAGACTCACCACTTGTACGGAACGACAAGACGCTCGTGCTGGCTCACGACCACGGGCTGGAACACGGTCCCAAGCAGTTCAGCGGCGTCGAGGAACGCCTCGATCCCCGCGAAGTGTTCGAGATGGCAACCCACGACGCCGTGACGGCGCTGGCCGTCGGCAAGGGCCTCGCGGAGACGTACTACCCGAGCTACGAGGACGACGTGAATCTGCTGGCGAAGCTCAACGGCGGCTCGGACCTCTGGATGGGTGACCCATACTCGCCACAGAACTGGTCGGTCGACTACGCGGCCGACCTCGGTGCTGACGCCATCGGCTACACAATCTATCCGGGCGTCAACCGCGAGCCCGACATGTTCGAGGACTTCCGCCCCGTTCAGGAGAGCGCTCGCGAACACGATCTGCCGATTGCGATGTGGTCGTACCCGCGCGGGCAGGCCGTCAAGGCACACCGGAAACCGTCGACAATCGCCTATGCGGCCCGAATCGGCCTCGAACTCGGGGCTGACTTCACGAAGGTCAAGTACCCCCGCGACAAGGAGGCGATGGCCCACGCCGTCCGCTCGGCAGCCGACAACCGCGTCCTTCTCTCCGGCGGCTCGAAGACCTCCGACCGGGACTTCCTCGAACTCGTCGAGGACTGCATGGACGTTGGCGTCGCAGGCCTCGCGGTCGGCCGCAACGTCTGGCAGCGTGATGACCCGTACGACATCCTCGACAAACTCGAAGGCGTCATCTTCGAGGACGCGACAACAGACGACGTCCTGTAGGCCATGGACGAGGAGACGCGCCGAGCCGTCACCGCGGCGGACGAGGCGTTGCCCGCCAGCGACGCGCTTCCGGACGCTATCGACACCGGCCGTGTCGTCTTCGGCTTCGACGGCTACCTCGACCGCGTCCGGGAAGTCGTCGGGGACCGAATCGACCCGGAGAACCACGAGCGACTCGCCACGCTTGCGGGCTTTGGCGACCGTATTGAGCGCTCCGTCGCTGCCGACAGCTCGCTCTCCTTCGAGTGGCTCCAGCAGGGGAGCCGGACGGGGGGACACACTAGCCACCTCGCCCGCGCCTTCGGTGTCTGGTCGTTCGATCCCGTCATGGTTGGGATGTACGGTGACCCGGTCCACGACGCCTTTGAGACTGAGTTCGGCGAGTATGATCTCTACTCGCTGGGCGAACCCGGCGTCACCGACGCCGTCGAGTTCGACGACGGAAAGCTGATGCTGACCGAAATCGGCGACACGATGTCGCTGGACTGGGCCGAACTCGACGAGACCTTCGGGCACGACCAGCTGGCGGCGGAACTCGACGGCGCAAGCCTCCTTGGGACTGGGTACTGGTCGGAGACACCGGACCTTCCGACTATCTTCGACGGCCTCCATGATCTGTGGAGCGACATCGACGACCCACCGGACGCCGTACTGGTCGACCCCGGTGACGTGCGGAAGCTCGATGCTGACCGCCTGCGCGCAGGCCGGGAAGCCATCGGTCGATTAGACGAGGTGACGAACGTCATTGTCTCCTCGAACCGGGCAGAAACGAGCGTCCTCGCAGACGCCTACGCTGGCGAGCGCGAACGCTCGTTCGCTGAGGATGCCCACGCAGTGTTCGAGGCGCTGGAGCCGACCTGGTTCGTCGGCCACGGCGTCGAACGCTCGGTCGTCGTCTCCGCGGACGGAACTGATAGCGTCGCCGTCCCCGCCGTCTCGGACCCAGAGCTGACGACCAGCTCCGGCGACCACTTCAACGCCGGCCTCGGACTCGCACTCGTCGCTGACCTCCCCCCGGCGGCCGCCGTCGTCGTCGGTAACGCCGTCGCCGGCTACTTCGTCCGGACCGCGGATCAGCCGTCGCTGACCGACGTTCGAGCGTTCGTCGACGACTACCTGTCGAAGTTCTGAGCAGGCCGACAGGTACTGTTTGATTTTTTAGAACCCAACACTCAGCGTGCCGGTTGCTACAGTCGCGTGACCGTCACACTCTCTCGCAGTGTTTCGATATCGGTCAGGTCAGGAACCGCTGTCCCGGCCTGCTGGACGACCCGCGCGGAGACAGCCACACCGGTCTGAAGCGCCGTCTCATCGTCCGCACCGGCTTCCCACGCGCCCAGTACGCCGGCGAGCAGCGCGTCGCCGGCCCCGACAGTGTCGACAACCTCGATATCGAGCGCCTCCGCGAACAGTCGATCCTCGTCACTGACGAGGACAGCCCCGTCCGCGCCAAGCGAAGCGAGGACGCGGTCGAACCCCCTGTCTCTGAACGAATCCGCCGCTTGCGCACAGCCCTCGACTGTAGACACGTCCGCACCCGTTGCGTCGCCGAGCTCGGCGCGGTTCGGCTTGCACAGCCCGTACTGGGCGTCGAGTTCGCGGAGCAGGTCCCCGCCGGTGTCGACGATGGTCTCCCAGTCGCCGCCCGCCGCGAGGCGGTCGATGTGGCCGGCGGACAGGCCCGGCGGCAGGCTCCCACCGACGAGCACCCGGTCCGGGTCCTGCGCGGTCACCCGGTCGAGGAGCGCGTCGACGGCCGACGCCGAAACCGTCGGTCCGTTCTGGTTTAGCTTGTACTCCTCCGAGGCCGCGATTGCGGTCGTGTTGAGACGTGTCGTCCCCTCCACGTCGACGAACGCCGTCTCGACACCGTCGGCGTGTAGCTCGTCTCGGATGAACGAGCCGGTGAACCCGCCGATGAGCCCCGTCGCGACGCAGGGACGGTCCATCGCAGTGAGCAACTGGGCAGCGTTGATACCCTTGCCGCCGGCGTCGAACTGCGCGTCGCTCGCCCGCAGGACGCGGTCGGGAGCCATCGGTTCCTCGAACTGTACGGTCTGATCAACTGCGGGGTTGTACGTAACTGTGACAATCATGGACTGACCTCTTCAACATTCACGTCGGCGTCTTCGAGGGCCGTGGCTAGCGCGCCCGTCGGAGTCCCATCGGTGACCAGCAGATCGATTGCGTCCAGATCGGCAAAGGTCATGAAACTCCGTTCGCCGAACTTCGTCTCGTCAGCGACGAGGACAACCCGGCTTGACTGCGCGACCATCAGCTCCTTGATGGACGCCTCGCCCTCGTTCGGGGTTGACAGCCCGGCGACGCCGTCGAGGGCGTTCGTCCCGAGGAACAGCAAGTCGAAGTTCGTGCGGCCGATGAACCGCTCCGCGGTCGGGCCGACGAGCGCACGGGTTCGTGGGCGGAAGCTCCCGCCGGTGAGCTTCGTCTTCACCTCCCGGTCGGCCAGCTCGGTAGCCAGCTCCGGCATGTTCGTGGCCGCGACGTAGTCAGTGTCCGAAATCGCTCGCGCGACCTCCATCGTCGTCGAGCCAGCGTCGAAGAAAACAACCTGCCCCTCCCTGACCTCCTCTGCGGCCCGTTCCGCGATAGCTTGCTTCTCAGCGAGCTGTTCGACTTCGCGCTGTCCGTAGGGTCGTTCGGTCCCGACAGAGGTGGTCGGAACCGCGCCGCCATGGGACCGCTCGATCCGGCCTTCGGACTCCAGGTCGCGGAGGTCGCGACGTATCGTCGCTTTCGAGAACTCCAGTTCGGCGGCCAGTTCTGACACTGAACACCCGTCTCTGTCTGACACTAGCTGGACGATAGTGCGCTTTCGCTCGGCCGGGAGCATTCTCTCTGCAGTGATTGTTTCGCTTCGGTTTTACCTCTTTCTATTGGGTCGTGCTTGTTTCTGACCAAATAAGCGGCGAGGAAAAACGTCTACAGTTCGTCGATGATTGCGGCGGTCACGTCTTCAGTGGAGGCGTCGCCGCCCAGATCCGGCGTCCGGGGACCCGAGTCGAGAACGGTTTCGACAGCCGTCCGGACTGTGTCACCGTGCTCGTCGTAGCCGAGGTGATCCAGCAGCATCGCCGCGGAGAGAATCATCGCTGACGGGTTGGCGATTCCCTTACCGGCGATATCCGGTGCGGTGCCGTGGACCGGCTCGAACAGCGCGTTCTCCTCGCCGACGTTGGCCGACGGGAGCAGCCCGAGTCCACCGACAAGGCCCGCGGCGAGGTCCGACAGCATGTCGCCCGCAAGGTTCGGACAGATGACGACGCCGTAGTCCTGCGGGTTCATGACGAGATGCATCGCGAGGGCGTCCATGAGCGCGGTGTCGTAGGACGCATCGCGGTCATCGCCGACGGCCGACGCGGTGTCGAGGAATAGCCCGTCCGTCGTCCGCATGACGTTTGCCTTGTGAGCGATGGTGACATCGTCGTAGTCGTTCTGTGCCGCGTATTTGAACCCGTACTCGGCGATCTGCTCGGTTGCGTCTTCGGTGACCACCCGCGTACAGGTCGTGACACCGTCGTCGATCTCGCTCTCGATGCCCTTGTAGACGCCTTCGGTGTTCTCCCGAATGAACACGATGTCGGTGTCTGGCTGAACGGCGTCGAGCCCGGGGTACGAGCGGGCCGGGCGAACGTTGGCGAACGAACCAACGACCTGCCGGAGCGGCAGGATAACGTCGGCCGCCGTTTCGCCGGCCGCACCGAACAGGGTCGCGTCGGCGTCGGCCGCGATGTCGCGCGTCTCCTGTGGGAGTGCCTCGCCGGTGGCCTCCTTCACTGCGTCGCCGGCTTCGCCCTCGACGAAGTCGAAGTCAACGGCGTCGATTGCCTCCAGTACCTCGACGGCAGCGGGAATGACCTCCTGGCCGATCCCGTCGCCGGGAATGACGGCGATTTCGTGTGTCATGGCGGGAGGGACGAGGGCGGTCGGTGAAAGTCGTTCGGTTCTGTGGTCACTTCTCGGCCGTCACCCACTGGTCAGCGGGCCAGGTTCGCGACCCGGGTACGTGCCGCACGCATCAGCCCGAGTCGCGAGTGGGAATGGCAACAGACGGCACGGACCACCAGTCTCTGGATCCGGCGAGTGGAGGGCCGAAGCGGGATGAGGGCGGCGGCACATCGCTGGCGGCCCGTGCGCACCCGAATATTGCGGTGGTTTTTATGTAAGTACTACCATAGTACTATGGTTACTATCGATACTAAAGAAACAATCAATACTAAATATACAACTAAAACTATCGTGGTGCAGAGGCTGTCGGAGCCTATTGGCCACAGCCATCAAAGCTTGTGTCGGAAGGCATGGAGGACGTTCTCGCCAGTTTCGGTCAGTTCGATCTGTTTCGTTCGCCCCACGTCGCGGACCTCGATATACCCGTCCTCGACCAGCGGGTCGACGACGTTGGCGTTCAACAGCGCGAACTTCGCTTTCCCGTTTGCCGGGTCGGCATCGTCAATGAAAGAGAGCCCGGCGTCTTCGGCGAACTCGATGAGATCCGACTTCTTGGCCGTGTACGTGTCGGTGTTGGTCCGCTGAAGATAATCCAACACAGCGACCTGATCGCGGGAAATCGCTTCGATTGGATACGACGGTAACACCTCCGCACGCTCCATTCCGCGGGTGAGCGGCTCCGCCGAAACCGGCGGGACGTACTGTTCTGGGTGAACGTAGTACGCGGTCGCCGCCGTCGCCATACACGCGATTGCACTTCCAATGGCTGCCACTTTCGGCCCGCTGGAGACGTTGACCCGCACGATATCGTCTGGATGGTCCGCAGTGAGCGTCGTCACGACGGCCAGGACGTCATAGAGGTCATGCAGGTCCGTCTGACGGAGTTCGACAGTGTCACCGCTCTCAGCCAACTCCTCGACAAGCGCCTGCTGATACGGCGTCAGCCGCGTCGGCTCCGTTGTCTCGTGGAGGAGATACACCTCATCGGCGCTGTGCTGGTGAATCGGTTCGGCGATACGGTCGCGTTCGTGGCCGAGCGGGGCGATATGTATCTCACGTATCCTGTCCATGCGCGAACGACGCGACCCGCACCGCTATTGCTTTTTGCATCTCCGATACAGGAGCGTCAAAATCAGCGCCCGCAAACTGTACGCTTACGCCACGGCCACGAGAGGCCGCTGCGCTCACGGCTGTGCCGTTCGCGCGTCCGAGGTCGTAAGACGACCTCGCGCTAATCGTCCGCTTCTGCGAACCGGACGCTTACGCCACGGCCACGAGAGGCCGTGTAGTTAATCGTCCGCTTCGATATCCGAACGCGTCTGGTCCAGATACGGGAGTTCCGACGCCGTCTCCTCGATGGAGTTGCGGTTTGCCTTCATCAGCGCCGTGGTGTCCCAGATACCCTCGACAAGCGCCTGTCGCTGGGCGTCGTCGACGGAGACACTGATCTCAGTGTCGCCATACTGCACCGACTCGTCCGCAACGTCGACCTCGATAGTCCCGTCAGGGTTGTCATCGACCCAGTCTTGCAGGGCGGTGATCGTCTCGTGGTCGGCCGTCAGCGTCGGGATACCGAGCGCGAGGCAGTTCCCCGCGAAAATCTCGGCAAACCCTTCGCCGATGATGGCATCGATGCCCCAGCGCATGAGCGCCTGCGGCGCGTGCTCGCGAGAGGAGCCACAGCCGAAGTTGTTGTTAACCACCATGATGTTGGCGTCCTGGAACCGCTCCTCGTTCATCGGGTGGTCTTTCTGGTTGTCGTCGTCGTCGAACCGCAGATCGAAGAAGGCGAACTCACCGAGGCCGTCGAAGGTGACGACCTTCATGAATCGCGCCGGGATGATCTGGTCGGTGTCGATGTCGTTTCCGCGGATCGGGATCCCCGTGCCCTCCGCATGGTCGACCGCGGGAATCTCTTCAGTTGGATCAGTCATGCGTCCACCTCCAGCACGTCGGGCTGGCGTGGTCGCATTTCCGAGCCGCATCGTGTCTCGCGTCTCATGCCAGCGTCACCTCCTTGATGTCACGCACGTCAGAGACCTCACCGTTGATCGCCGCAGCGGCCACCATTCGCGGGTTCATGAGGACGGTCCGTCCGTCCTTGCTGCCCTGACGGCCGACGAAGTTCCGGTTCGAGGACGAGGCACAGGCCTCGTCGCCTTCGAGCTGGTCCTCATTCATCCCCAGACACATCGAACAGCCGGCGTTTCGCCACTCGAACCCGGCTTCCTCGAAGATGTCTTTCAGACCCTCCTCCTCGGCAGTGCGCTGGACGCGCTGGCTGCCGGGGACGACGAACGCACGCACGTCGTCAGCGACCTCGCGGCCTTTGACGATACGTGCCGCACGGCGCAGGTCGGGCAGGCGGGCGTTGGTACAGGACCCGAGGAAGGCAACATCGATGTCGTAGCCCTCCATAGTCTCGCCAGGCTCAACGCGCATGTGTTCCTGTGCCCGTCGGGCCGTGTCCTGCTTGTCCTCGTTGAGTTCTTCGGGGGCCGGAATCGGATCATCGAGACCGATACCCTGTCCCGGCGTGGTTCCCCACGTAACGACCGGGTCAAGTTCGCTGGCATCGATCTCAACGACATCGTCGTACTCTGCGTCGTCGTCCGACCGGATGGACTCCCAGTACGGCTTGAGTTCCTCGAACTTCTCGGGGTGCTCCTGGAAGTAGTCCGTCCCTTCGAGCCACTCGTAGGTGGTCTCGTCAGGGTTGACATAGCCCGCGCGAGCGCCACCCTCGATTGACATGTTACAGATGGACATCCGACCTTCCATATCGAGGTTCTCGATGGTCTCGCCGGCATACTCGTACACGTAGCCGACGCCGCCTTCGGTCCCCAGCCGGCGGATGATTTCGAGGATTATATCCTTGGCCTCGACACCCTCGTCGAGTTCACCGGTAACCTCGATTTTGCGAACTTTCTGTTTCTCCATCGCGATGGTCTGTGTCGCCAGAACATCCCGGATCTGGCTGGTCCCGATACCGAACGCGAGTGCGCCGAACGCACCGTGAGTCGAGGTGTGGCTGTCCCCACAGACGATTGTCTTGCCGGGCTGGGTGATGCCCTGCTCCGGACCGATGACGTGGACGATACCCTGATCGCCTGTCGTCGGGTCGGAGAACTGGATGCCAGCGTCCTGCACGTTCTCTTCGAGTTCGGCCATCATCCGCTCTGCCGAGTCGTCACCGTAGGGACGGTCCTGGTTGGCGGTCGGAACGATGTGGTCGACCGTTGCGTGAGTCAGGTCAGGGCGAGCAACTTCGAGGCCGCGCTCTTTGAGCATGCCAAAGGCCTGTGGGCTGGTGACCTCGTGGATGAGGTGCAACCCAACGAACAACTGGTCCTGACCGTTCGGCAGCGTCGTGACCTTGTGCTCGTCCCACACCTTGTCGTACAGGGTGTTTTCACTCATACTGTGTCGCCCCGCCCTTCGGTCCCGCGTTCGTAGGCACGGGTGACACCCTCGCTAGGTGGCTCGTGGTCGATATCGCCCATCGTTTCCTCGGCCTGCTCCGCATCGCGTTCGCCGCCGTCAGCGGCGATTACTGGGCCACGGCGGAACACCGCACCGAAGGTCGCGTTCGTCTCCGGGTGGGTGTGCTCAATATTCTGCATCGTCTTGTGCGACTCGCTCTGTTCGCCGTCCGTCGGTTCCGTGCTCTCGTTAGTCATCTGCTGGGGCTTCTGTTTTCTCTGCGTCGGCGTCCTCGCCCCACGCGAACAGTTCACGCAGGTTCTCGCCGACGGCTTCGATCTGGTGGTTCTGTTCAGCGTCGCGATACTGCTTGTAGGCGGGCCGGTTGGCCTGGTTCTCGTTGATCCACTCGCGGGCGAACTCGCCGTTCTGGACCTCTTCGAGGATCTGCTCCATCCCCTCGCGGTCGATGACGTCCTCGCCGCGGGTGAGCCCGCCGTACTCGGCGGTGTCGGAGACGGAGTTCCACATCTCCATGTGGCCGCCTTCGTACATCAGATCGACGATGAGCTTCAGTTCGTTCAGACACTCGAAGTAGGCCATCTCCGGCGCGTAGCCGGCGTCGACCAGCGTCTCGAAGCCGGCCTTGACCATCTCGGTGACGCCGCCACAGAGGACGGCCTGCTCGCCGAAGAGGTCCGTCTCGACTTCCTCCCGGAAGGTGGTCTCGATGACACCTGCGCGGGTACAGCCGATACCCTTCGCGTAGGCCAGAGACTCCTCTTTGGCGCTGCCAGTGGCGTCCTGGTAGACGGCGATGAGGCCGGGCGTCCCCTCGCCACGCTCGTACGTCCGGCGAACGAGGTGGCCCGGCGATTTGGGAGCGACCATCGTGACGTCGACGTCTTCCGGTGGCTCGATCTGCCCGTAGTGGATATTGAACCCGTGGGCAAACTGGAGCGTGTCGCCGGCGTCCAGTTCGTCCTCGATAGCCTCGTAGACCGCCGGCTGGATCGTGTCGGGGACGAGCATCACGACGCGGTCCGCCTCGGCGGCGGCCACATCGGGCGTCTCGACACGGAGGCCAGCGTCTTCGGCGTCGGCCCACGAGGAAGAGTCCTCGCGGAGGCCGACGACCACGTCAACGCCGGATTCGTGGAGGTTCAGCGCGTGGGCGTGGCCCTGTGACCCGTAGCCAAGGACGGCTACGGTCTCGTCATCGATGGTCGATACCTCAGCGTCTTCGTCGTAGTAGACGGTTGTAGTGAATTCGTCAGACATCTTTCTCTAGTGTTGTCGGGCCGCGTTCCAGTGCGGCGGCTCCGGTTCGCACGATCTCCTGCACGTCGAACTGCTTGAACGCCTCAACAGCGGCGTCGATCTTCTGCTTGCTACCCGTGATCTCGACGGTGACCGAGTCGGTCGACGCGTCAACGGCCTGTCCGTCGTACATGTCGGCGACCGCGTTGACGTCGTCAGGCTTCTCGCCGCTGACCTTCACCAGCGCGAGCTCCCGGCGGACGGACTCGCCTTCGAGCTCTCTGACCGAGATAACGGGCACGAGCTTCCGCAGTTGCTTCTTCGCCTGGTCGATTCCCGGTTCCGGTTCCTCGATGAGGATTGTCATCCGGGCTGTGTCGTCATCGGTCGTTGGACCGACAGTGAGACTTTCGATATTGAACTGTCGCCGGCTGAACAGCGCCGAGACCTCCGAGAGGACGCCCGGTCTGTGTTTGACCAGGGCCGACAGCACCGCCTGTCGCGGTTCGTGGGTCACTTCAGCCTCAGGGTCGACACGGATCCCCTGCGTGTTGCGTCGGCCCTTCGGACGCATCCGTTCGTCCGGTGCAGGGCCTGGCATTCCTCCTGTCATTGTTAGATCATATCCAGATGGTCTTCTTCGAGCGCGAACAGTCCGTTGTCACCGCCGCTGGGGACCATCGGGAAGACGTTCTCCCCGGGGTCGATGTGGGCGTCGATGACGCTCGGACCGTCGTAGTCGCGTGCTTTCTGTATCGTCTCCTCGACGTTCTCGTAGGATTCAAGCGTGAACCCGCGAGCGCCGAAGGCCTCGGCGAGCTTGTCGAACTGTGGGATCCACGGATACTCCGAAGCCATCCGGCGGCCCTCGTAGAAGCCGTCCTGCCACTGCCGGACCATTCCGACCGCCTCGTTGTTCAGGACGACATAGGTGATATCCAGTTGCTCGCGCACCGCGACCGAGAGTCCCTGGACGGTCATCAAGAATGAGCCGTCGCCGTCGAAGCAGACGACTTCCTGATCCGGGGCGGCGAGTTTCGCACCGATGGCTGCGGGCACGCCGTAGCCCATCGTTCCGAGACCGTGAGACGACACCCACGTCCGGGGCTCGGTGTACTCCCAGAACTGGGAGGCCCACATCTGGTGCTGGCCGACGCCGGTACAGACGATAGTGTCGTCCGGCGTCATCTCCGAGAACTGCTCGACGACGTACTGCGGTTTCAGCGGTTCGTCGTCGGGCGTGTCGTAGGTCATCGGGTACTCGTCTTTCCAGGTCTGGCACTGCTCGCGCCACTCGTCGGCGTCCGGCGCGCGCGGCATGGCGTCGAACAGCTGCCGGAGCACGTTCCGGGCGTCTCCGATGAACGGGTAGTCGGCGTAGATGTTCTTGCTGATCTCGGCGGGGTCAATGTCGATGTGGATGACCTCCGCATCGGGGGCAAAGGAGTCCACACCGCCAGTCAGGCGATCATCGAAGCGCGTCCCGATAGCCAGCATGCAGTCGGTGTTGGTAATCGCCATGTTGGCGTACCCGGTGCCGTGCATCCCGGCCCACTCCAGTGAAAGTTCGTGGTCTTCGGGGAAGGAGCCGATACCGGGCATCGTCGTAATGACCGGGATATCGTACTCCTTCGCGAACTCCCGGAGCGCGCTGGAGGCGTCGGCCTTGATGACGCCGCCGCCAGAGAGGATGACCGGTCGGTCAGCCTCAGCCAGCGCGTCGGCTGCTTCCTGCACGGCCTCGTCGTCAGCCTCTTCCGGCACATCGTGGGTATCCGGCATCTGCGGCTCGCTCGGTTCGACCTCAGTGTCACCCTGCGTGACGTCCTTCGGGAGATCGACGAGCGTCGGTCCCTGCCGGCCAGCGTCGGCGAGCGCAAACGCCTCACTGACGTCGTCGCCAACAGTGTCGGGGTCGACGGCAAAGTAGCTCTCCTTCGTGATTGGCTGGGTGATGCCGACCGTGTCTGTCTCCTGGAAGGCGTCGTTACCGACGAACTCCGTCGGGACCTGGCCGGTCAGAGCGATGACCGGATCAGAGTCCATGTTCGCATCGGCGATGCCGGTCACGAGGTTCGTCGCGCCCGGGCCAGAGGTGGCGAAACAGACCCCCGGGTCGCCGGTGACGATACCGTACGCGTCGGCCGCATGCGAGGCCCCCTGTTCGTGGGCCATCGTGACGTGCGTGATGTCGGAGTCGTACAGCGCGTCGTAGACGGGCATTATCGCGCCACCCTGGACGCCGAAGACGTAGTCCGCCCCGGCGTTTTCGAGGGCACGAATGACCGACTGTGCACCCGTCGTGACCGGCGACTGGTCCGATGCTGACTCGGTGTCTTCCTCCTCCTCTTTGGGGATGGAAGCGCGTTCGCTCATCTGGCCATCCCTCCGTCTGTTCGCGTTCGATACCGTGGTGGTGTGTGTGCTGCGTGCATGACTCGTGACTCTGTGTTGTTGTGGCAAATCGGTTCGACCGGGGGTGAAAATTGAAAGAGAGGGGCTATTGGGCCCCTACAATACCCGAACCGAGAATAGCGATCGCGGCGCTGGTCGCGGGACGAACTCGGAGACCAGCGTTCGCGGTCATCACGTTCGGTAGCAGTTCGTCCCGAATAATAAGCGTTCTGTGATAGCCGCTGTCGAACAGGGTCACGAGAGCAGGCACTCACCCGTAGCTGCTGACTCTCAGTGACGACCGGAGGCGAGGTCATCGGCCTACGCGCGGACCTCCTCGCTCTCCTCAGTCACGCCGACCTCCTCGGCGAACCGCTCGAGGGACGACATGGTGACCTGCTCCTCCGCGCCGTACTCTTTGACGCGTCGGGTAACTTCCCGAACTTCTGCCTCGGTCGGGTCGTAGCCGGCGTCGACGAGTCGCTCCCGAACCGAGTGGGCCCCGGTGTGCTTGCCGAGCACGAGTTCGCGCTGGGCCCCGACCATCTCGGGGGTCATGACGCCCGGCTCGAACGTGTCGGAGTTCTCGATGACGCCCGCAGCGTGGATGCCGCTTTCGTGGGAGAAAGCGTTGCGCCCGGCGATAGGCTTGTTCGCCGGCACCCCGATGTCGGACTTCTCCTCGACGATCCGCGACAACTCCGTAATGCGGGTAGTGTCGATTTCGGTGTCGACATCGTACAGCGACTCTAGCGCCATCACGACCTCCTCGTAGGCCGCGTTGCCGGCCCGTTCGCCGATGCCGTTGACCGACACTTGCGCCTGACTGGCTCCGGCCTCGAAGCCAGAGATGGCGTTTGCCGACGCCAGCCCGAAGTCGTCGTGCGTATGCACGTCGATGTACGCGTCGGTGCAGTCGTCGACGATCTCGATGAGGTCGTAGAACCGCCGTGGCGTGGCGACCCCGCAAGTGTCCGGAATGTTGATCCAGTCTGCGCCCGCCGCGGACGTGGCCTCGATAACCTCGACGAGGAAGTCCTCGTCGGTCCGGGTCGCGTCCATCGGCGAGAACATGCACTCGGCACCCGCATCCGTGATCATCTCGACACAGTCAACAGCGGTGTCGAGCGCCTCCTGGCGGGTCGCATGCATGGAATCCTGCAACTGTACGTCCGACGTCGAGACGAAGGTGTGGACCATGTCCACACCCGAATCCAGAGCCGCCTCGATGTCTTTCTCGACCACACGCGCCAGTCCGCAGGTCGTCACTCGCGTGGACTCAGCGATATCGCGCACTGCCTCGAACTCCGCGTCGGAGTTGACGGGGAACCCGGCCTCGATGACGTGGGTACCCATCTCGTCGAGCAGCGCAGCTATCTCACGTTTGTCCTCGTAGTTGAACGACGTGCGTGGTGACTGCTCACCATCGCGCAGTGTGGTGTCGAAAATCCGTGCGTCTGTTATCTCAGACGTGGAATCCAGTGTGCCCTGGAAGAACTCGATCCGCCGGAGATCCCGACGTGCCCTCGTTGTTGGACATAAGCACCTGTATCTGGTTGCTTCCACTATTTATAATTGTCCATGAAGGGGGCAGTGCGTGCACACGGCACACACTTGCGACCGTCCCAGTCTGGCCCAGACGGCAGTCAGGCGTCAGACAGTTGGGGAGGATTTTTGCTACTTCCACGCGTGTGCTATGTCATGAGCGATTTCGAGGGACTGGACCTACAGGCCGTCGAGGACCAGATGGACGACGGCAGCGACGGGTCCGGGAGTAGCCGGGTCGTACTGGGCGTCCTCGACGGGACAGAACCACCGGAACAGTGGATAAATACCGTCGAGAGCGGATCAGTCCTCGTGCTCAACGTCGAAGGGGATCTGAACGAACTCGCCGCCGGATTCGCTCGGCCGATCCGGGAGACGGGCGGCGAGCTGATGCACTTCCGTGGTTTTCTGATTGTGACGCCACCCGGTGTCAGTATCGATGCCAACCGACTAGACTGAGTTCATCGACGGGCCGTCAGGGCTGGCGACGTGGCTATCTTCTGAATAGACTTACTGCCCGCTACTCAGATACCAGCGTCAAATAGTGTCCATCCGGGTCCCTGATTCGCACGCCATCCTCGACTGATGTGACCGCCATCGCGTCGTTGGCGACGTCTCTGGCCGACGATTTCGGGTCCTCGGCGGCGACGCCGAAGTCGACGTGGACGCCGCCGCGGGCGTCGGCAATACCGAGCCGCGGCGACCACAGTTCCAGGTCGAGATCGCCAGTCGACAGTCTGACACGTCCGTCTTCGCGGCCGTCGTCAACGACATCGAAACCCAGCGCGGTGTAGAAATCGACCGCCGCTGGCAGGTCTTCGACTTCGAGGACGAGTTCGAACAGACCGATCACCCCGTCACCGTCGACGGGTCGCTCGCCCAGCTCCACGCAGTTGCCCTGCGGGTCGTAGAAGTACAACGAACGTGTGTCGCCGAAGGTGTGCTCGACGAGGTCGAAACGCTCGTCGAGGCGGCCGTACCAGTCATCGTACTCGCGGTCAGGAATCGTCAGCGCATAGTGGGTGTGCAGGCCGCCACGCGGGACCGTACCCGGAGCGCGGAGTCGGAGCTCTGTGTCGCCGGCCGCGAGCACCGCTTCCTCAGGGGTCTCCGAGAGCACGTCGAGTTCGAGGAAGGCCTCGTAGAACGCCGTCGCTCGGTCGGGGTACTTCACTTCTAACGTGACCCAGGCTGGCGATGAGAGCATACTCGACCTTCGATTCCCACAAACAAAGCCGCTGTGGACGCTGTCTCATACTACCGGCTGTACCATTTCGAACGAATTCGGGGTGCCGCATATCTTTACGAACGTACAGCCGGCAGTATCAGTCGGGAAGCAAGCAAGGTGTCCAGTTCTCTACCATTTATTCACGTCAGGCCCCTACGCGATTGTATGCCACTAAAAGACGAGGGCGGCGCAACCGACTGGGAAGAGACGAACCGCTGGGACCGCGGGGCGAGCTGGATCGCCTATCCAGACGAGATGATGTTGCGGGTGAGCCACGTCCTCTCGACTGACGCTGGCGTGTTCGTCGTGGACCCGGTCGACGTCGACGGCATCGACGACCTGTTCGCCGAGTTCGGTGAGGTGGCCGGCGTCGTCATCCTGTTGGACCGGCACAAGCGCGACAGCGCCGCAGTCGCCAACCGTCACGGCGTACCTGTGTTTGTCCCCGAGTGGATGTCCGGCGTCGAGGACGACATCGACGCACCCGTTGAGACGCTACGTCGGCAGCTGCCCGACACGGACTACGGTGTCCACAAGATCATCGAGAACCCGTTCTGGCAGGAGGCGGCCCTCTATGGGGACGAAGACGACACGCTGGTCGTTCCTGAGGCGGTCGGAACGGCCGATTACTTCCTCGCTGGCAACGAGCGGCTTGGTGTTCACCCGATGCTTCGGCTGTTCCCGCCGAAGAAACTCAAACGACTAGACCCCGAGCGGGTGCTGGTCGGGCACGGCCACGGCGTGATGGACGACGCTACCGAAGCAATCGCCTACGCACTCCGTGGATCGCGCGGGCGGACACCGGGCCTGTACGCAAAGAACCTCAAGTCGCTCGTGCTCGGCTAACCCGAAACAAGCGACGTCGTTTTATCCACCCCATGCGAAGTGTTGTCGTGGTGTATGTCACCCGCGGACTCGTCGAGACGCTGTTGCGACTCGCCAGCGAGGCAGACCCCGACGACGTGACGATTTCGCTGGCCGTCACTCCCGCTGAAGAAATCCCGGACGCCGATCTGCCGGCGGAGGCCCCGGTGTTCACCGATTTTTATCTCCCCTCCGCCGGGGCGTCAGTGCGGGCGGTGTTCGGGATGGATCTCGGGACGCCGGCCGGCCAGACACAGGGTCGGTTCGTCTCCCACCCCTCGGGCTACATGGGCGTCAGTAAGACCGACGATCTACACGAGGTGATCTTCGTCGGCATTCCGCCGTGGGACACCGGCTCCTTCGAAGCGTTCGACAGAGCCGGGAAGTTACGGGAAGTCACGATGCTCGACGTGGAACCGCCTGAAAAGTACCCGCAGTAGTTACTCCAGATAGCCGAGGTCGCGCAGCTGATCGGTGATATCCTGGAACTCCGCCTCGGTCAGCTCTCCTTCCCGCTGGTGCTGGACGACGATACTCCGGAGCAGGAAGCGAACGAGGTCGGAGGTACTGGAGAAACTCGTCCCCTCAATCGTCTCCTCGACACGCTCTGCGAGCTCCTTCGGAATCGAAACCGTGGTGTAGTCGGACATGTCGTGACGGAGGCATGCCGGCGGGATATGCGTTGTGTCCCAGCTCAGCGCGGGTCCGTGGCCTCGGTCTCGAACTGGCCCATCGTGGCGTGATTGGTTGGCGAGAACATCTTCGGCGCGCTGTCAGAGCGGGACCCAGTGTCCGTGTCGCCGAAAGTCGGGTTGGTTGTCGGGTACGCTTCCTCGTCCGTCGGTGTCGTGATTCGTGTTGTCATCCTGGGGGTCGTGTCGGCCGGCGTCTATGGTTTGAGGGCAGTGCAGTGCGTGGGTCTCGCGAACGGCGTACATCTGATACAAGCATTGAGTATCACCACCTTTCGCCCCATTCATAATAAATGTTCATGATGTAGGCGGTGGAAATATTGTGAACCGGTAACAAGGATTTTGATAGTCAATGACATATTACAAAATGGTGGCCAGAATGAAACTGCTACGGCGACTGTCGGGGCTATTTGACACGGACAGCAACGACTCGACCGGCATGCGCTACGAGTGCACGCTGTGTGGGACCCGGACTGAGGACGTCAGGGCGGCCTGTCCTGCCTGTGGCGGCCAGATGGAACGGCTCTGAGACGGGCGGCTCAGACCACCAGTCGTGTCTCGTAGTCGGTCAGGTTCTCGTAGCCGTCAGCAGTGACAACAACGAGGTCTTCGATTCGGATGCCGCCGACGGCGGGGTCGTAGAGACCGGGTTCGATAGTGACGACGTGGCCAGGTTCGAGGTCGTCACCAGTTGGTGACAGGCGTGGGAGTTCGTGCACGTCCAGGCCGACGCCGTGGCCCGTGCTATGGATGAACCCCGTTTCTGTTCGCTCATCGTTTCGAAGCGTCGGCTCTCCAGCGTCTTCGTACACGTCACAGACAGCGTCGTGCACGTCGGCACCAGTCGCGCCGGCTTCCAGTGCGTCGAACGCGGCCGTCATAGCGCGCTCTGTCAGGTCGTACCACTCGCGTACCGTATCGCTTGGCTCTCCTTTCACGAACGTCCGCGTCATATCGGCATGGTATTTCGTCTCCTTGTCCTGCGGGAAGATGTCGATAATAATCGGCTCGTGTGCGCTGATCGGTCCGCTACCGCGGTCGTGGGGGTCCGCGGCGTCCGCTCCACAGGCGACGATGGTCTCGTCCAGTGAGCAGCCGTGTCGAAGCAGCGCCACCTCGATTTCCTCCTTCACACGCTCGCTCGTCAGCGGGTCACCGTCCAGTTCAAGCGTGTCGTCGTCGATCTCCGACGCTTCGAGGAGCGACTCGGCGGCGGCCATCGCCGCCTCGTTGGCCCGCTGTGCCGCCCGGATGTGATCGATCTCGGCCTCGGTTTTCGTCGCCCGGATCTCCGTGACGATGCCGTCGGTATCGGCTGTCACGTCCACCCCGCGAGCGCGCAAACCGTCCGCGGTCCGGAGTGGGAACCGCGGGGGCACAGCCACCGTGTCGACGTCGTAGGCGTCGAGGAAATCCACGAGAACATACGAGACCGCTTCTTCGGGACCGTATTCCTCAACCTTTTGCTGGTGGTCGAAGTCGACATAGCGTTCGACTGTTTCGGCCCGCGCCTCGCGCTTGGCTCGGCCGAACTCCAGACTCCGAGGAAAGAGGAGATGCGTGTCACCGTCGTACAGCGTGATGAACGGGTCCGGGGCGTCGAAGTCAGAGAGATAGTACTGGTCGGACTTTTCCGAATCGGCATCCAAGAGATAGCCGTCAACGCCGGCGTCATCGAGATACGCGTCCAGTCGCGAGAGATCGGGTTCCATGCGTGTCAGTGTGGCCCCCATCCTCATATACGTCTCCCAATCGCCCGCAGTTCGGTCGCTGGAATCGACAGAGCAGCCTCCCCTAAGAGCGGTACTCTCTTGTTGAACGCCCGCCACCGACCGGGCATGGACATCACCATCGCCGAATCGACGGTCGAGGGGACAGCGCAAGCGCCGTCGTCGAAGAGCTACACACACCGGGCGGTGCTGGCGGCAGGCTATGCCGACGGCGCAGTGGTTCACGGCCCGCTTGTGAGCGCCGATACGAAGGCAACGATGCGAGCGGTCGACGCCTACGGCGGTACTGTCTCGCTGGCCGACGTCGAGTCGACGGTCGAGGTCGAAGGTTTCGACGGTCGACCGGAGACACCGGACGACGTCATCGACTGTGCTAACAGCGGTACGACGATGCGACTGGTCACTGCCACAGCCGCCCTGCAGGACGACCTGACGGTCCTCACCGGCGATGAATCCCTTCGGTCACGCCCACAGGGGCCGCTGCTCGACGCGATCAACCAGTTGGACGGCGACGCCGAGTCGACCCGCCGAAACGGACAGGCCCCGCTCGTCGTCGGCGGCGGCGTCGACGGTGGCGCGGTCGAGATTCCCGGTGACGTGTCATCACAGTACATCACCGCCCTCCTGATGGCTGGAGCCGTCTCGCCAGCGGGCATCGACATCGACCTGACGACCACCCTGAAATCGTCGCCGTACGTCGACATCACGCTCGAAGTGCTGGATGCGTTCGGCGTCGACGCCGAGAAGACCGACGCCGGATTCACCGTCGAAGGCGGCCAGACCTATACGCCCGAGGGCGGCGACTACCACGTCCCCGGTGATTTCTCGTCGATGAGCTACCTGCTCGCGGCCGGCGCGCTCGCCGCTGAAGACGATCTCGTCGTCACGTCGGCGTTCCCGAGCGCGCAGGGCGACGCCGCCATCGTCGACATCCTCGATCA
The DNA here is from genome assembly GCA_042219425.1 of Haloarcula sp. Taxonomy (GTDB): domain Archaea; phylum Halobacteriota; class Halobacteria; order Halobacteriales; family Haloarculaceae; genus Haloarcula. Next base: position 59,404 of record JBDGPY010000014.1, read on the forward strand.
GATGGGGGCCGACCTCGATTGGGACCGAGAAAGTGGCGAGATTTCCGTCTCCCAGTCCTCACTGACCGGTATCGAGGTCGGCGTCGAGGACACACCCGACCTGCTACCAACCATCGCGACGCTGGGGGCCGCCGCCGACGGTGTCACCCGAATCACCGACGCTGAGCACGTCCGGTACAAGGAGACTGACCGCGTGAGCGCGATGGCCGAGGAACTGACGAAGCTGGGAGCCGAGGTCGAGGAACAGCAGGATGAACTCGTTGTCTACGGCGCGGACAGCGACCTCGTCGGAACGACCGTCGAAGGCCATGCGGACCACCGCATCATCATGTCGCTGGCTGTCGCCGGGCTCGTCGCCGACGGCGAGACGACCGTGACCGGCGCGGAACACGTTGACGTGTCCTTCCCGAACTTCTTCGATGTCCTCGATTCGCTCGGAGCGGTCGTCCAGCGGTAGGGCGGCTGTAGGTGGTCGAGCCATCGCTCGCAGTTTGCCGTTCCACAACTGAAGAATACGATAGTGGGGAGATAGAAGGGATTTACCAAGGACGAAAGTTTACAACAAATGTTGTGAACCGAACGAGCGTGTCGGAGCAGTCGACTACGGACCCCACTACGTTCCTCTATCTCGAAGACGATCCGCTGTTACTCGATTTGCATGCTGATATCGCAGATGATGACGCGAGGATGGAACTGGTAACGACGACGGGCAGCAAAGCGGCGGCCGCGTTGCTGGCTGAACACGAGTTCGACTACGTGATACTCGGTGGCGGTCGCGCCGATCCCACGGTGGTAGAGTTCGCGCGCGACCTCCGCAGGGCGTATCCGGATCTGACGCTCGTGCTGTACACCTGGGAGCCACCGGACGGCATCGGGGACGCCGGACTCACGGAGTTCGATGCGGTCGTCAAAAAGCAGGTCGGAGCGGAGCAGACGATACAGTTGCTCGCCCGCATCAAGCGACTCGACGACTGACAGCTCCGACCGGCCGCATCTACAAGGTTCAAATGCCCCCGCCCCCGACACCACTGTAATGAACGGCAACGAGTTCGGTCGTCTGTTCCGCATGACGACCTACGGCGAGTCCCACGGGGAGGCGATGGGCTGTACCGTCTCCGGCGTCCCGTCAGGAGTCGAACTCTCGGAGGAGGAGATACAGAAGGATCTCGACCGACGGAAACCCGGCCAGTCGATGATTACTACGTCCCGTGGCGAACCGGACAAGGTGACGATCAACTCCGGGATTCAGGACGGCTACACCACTGGAACGCCGATTGGGATGGTCATCCAGAACAAGGACGCCCGCTCTGGCAAGTACGAGCCCTTCATCACGGCCCCGCGGCCGTCCCACGGTGACTACACCTACTCCGCGAAGTTTGGGACCCGAAACTGGGGCGGCGGCGGCCGTTCTTCGGCTCGCGAAACCGTCAACTGGGTCGCCGCTGGCGGGATCGCAAAGCAGGTCCTCGAACAGTCCGAGTACGATGTCCAGATCAAGGCCCACGTCTGTCAGATCGGCGACGTCGAGGCAGGCGAAGTCACCTTCGAGGACATGCTCGAACACAGCGAGGAGAACGAGGTCCGCTGTGCCGACCCCGAGGCCGCCGAGGAGATGCGTGACGTGGCCGATCAGCACCAGAAAGAGGGGGACTCTATCGGCGGTGCGATCTACTTCGAATGTCGCGGCGTCCCATCGGGTCTCGGAGCACCGCGGTTCGATAGCTTCCCGTCCCGGCTCGGCCAGGCGATGTACTCCATTCCAGCGGTCAACGACTTCGAATACGGCATCGGCCGCGAGGCCCGGACGACCCGGGGCAGCGAGTACACCGAAAACTGGGAGTTCGACGACGACGGCCACCCGACGCCGGTCGGCAACGACCACGGCGGCATCCAGGGTGGTATCACGACCGGCCAGCCAATCTACGGCGAGGTGTCGTGGCACGCGCCCGTGTCGATTCCCAAGACCCAGAAGACGGTGGACTGGGAGACGGGCGAGGAGAAAGAGATCACCGTCACCGGCCGGCACGACCCGGTCCTGCCGCCGCGAGCGGTCCCCGTCGTCGAGGCCATGCTCGCCTGTACGGTGCTTGACTTCATGCTGCTTGGCGGCCGTATCAACCCTGATCGGCTCGATGACCGGCCCGGCAAGTACGACACCGACTACCACCCATCCAGTCCCCAGACCGACCCCGAGGACGCCGACACCCACGCGAAAACCATCGACGAGGAGTAAGATGGACGCACAACAGGAGTCCAAGTCGAACCCGTTCGGCATGGACGAGGAGTGCCAGAACTGCCCCGAACTGTGTGAGACACGTGAAAACGTCGTCCACGGCTACGGCGATGTAGGCGCTGAGTTCATCGTCCTCGGCGACTCACCGAACGCCGGCGTGGACGAGTCTGGCATCCCGTTCACCGACGAAACCGAGCGCGAACTGCTGGATATCCTCGCCGCAGTGGATATGTGCTCGGACCCGGATGCTGACAGGCCGGAACTGCAGAACGCCTTCCTGACCTACGTGTCCCGCTGTCGGCATCCCGACAGGGACGCCACCGAAGAGGAGGTCGTCAACTGCGAACCGTATCTCAACAGCGAAATTCGGATGATCAACCCCGAGATCCTGCTTCCTGTCGGGCAGCGTCCGCTGGAAGAACTGGCCTTCGAGTACACGACGATGAGCGAGAACGAACTCGACATCAGCGAGCGGCACGCGACAACGATCCGCGGCCGCGGGTTCGAGATTATCCCGATGATTCAACCCAGCGAACAGACCGACGAGGAGCGGACAGCGTTCCTTGAGCACTTCAGCGAGACACTCGGGCAGGATTACCGCCAGACGAAGGGCCGACGTGGCCGATAGTCAGCCGCCAGTCGTTTTTTCGATGCCCGCAGCCTGGAGCACATCCTTCGGCGGCGACAGCGGCCCGTACTCCCTGGCCGCCTGTAACCGGTTCTCGGCATCGTGACGGTACTGGGTCGCCCGGGTTGCCTCATCTTGCTCACTGGCGAAAGTCATTCCACTGAGCCACGCAGCGGCCTGCCAGAGACAGGTCGCCTTTTTTCGCGCCCGCTCCGAACAGTTGGCGACCGTCCCGTCGTCGGCCTCCCGAACAGCAGTCGTGAACTGGTCGACGCTCGTTTCGAAATCGGCCGCAGCACCGTCGAAGCCGCCGCGTGCGAGCGTCATCTCTCCGTCTTCGACAGTTGCCAGCGCATCCGATAACTGGCGTCGCGCCTCACGGTACCGCGCGTAGCCGATACGGTACGCTCGTCGCGCTGCCGCAGTCCCACACAGCGTTGCTTCCCGTTCACAGTTGCGACACAGGACTTTCGGCTGGGGCTCACCGAGTACCTGATATTCTTCCCCACACCCGTCACATCGGTACGTCTCGACGTTACCCATGTAATTTCCACGTACACCGGAATGTTATTCAACATATATAGTTATGCAGTGTTGTCGCGCAAGTGGCGACAGCTTTCAGACGGTAGCTACAGGAGGGTATCCGCGGACGAGCGAATCAACAGTAGCGGAACGCAAGCGACTAACCGACCTCGGGCCGAGGAAAAGGTATGACCACGGTAACTGTCCTGGCAGACCCTCCCGTCGAGGGGTTCGTGTTGCAGGACCTCACGGACGAACTGCTGGACGACACCGAAGCCGCTGCGCTGTACGAGGCGATGCTGGTCGATGTCTGTCGCGCGGTGGAAGCCAGCGGGGCTGAGCTGCTAGTGAACTACCGACCACCGGAACAGGTGCCGGACAGCGTTGACCCCGAGCAGGCGGTTCGGAAACCGCTGGCGGACGCGCTTGACTCGCCCGGCGAAGCGCGCTACGAGGTACAGGTCGGGACGACCTTCGCCGGCCGGGTCGGCAACACTGTCACGCATCTGCTGGACCGCGAGGGAGTCGCAACTGTCGCCGCCGTCGAGCCGACCGCGGCGCTGCTGAGCCGGCAACTCATAGATAGCGCGGCGATGAAACTCCGTTCCAGCGACGTAGTCCTCGGTCCTGCCGGGGACGGCCGTGTCTACTACGCCGGGTTCGGCGAACCGATAGACTTCGAGGACGCCTTTGCCACGCCGAGCGTCGAAACTATCGGCCAGCGTGCCGCAGATGCCGGTCTTGAGGTTGACTTCCTGCCGTCGACGCCCGTTCTCGAAACAGACGCGGACCTGCGAACTATTGTCCCGTTGCTCCGCGCCCGCAATCGGGCGGAACGAGTGGTTCCGCCACGGACAACAACCTTCCTCGACGAACTTGGACTTCGCGTTGTCGACGATAACGGAGCCCCGACCGTCGTACGGGAGACCGACAAGTCTTAAAGGGACCACGCAGTATTCTCGCCTGCGGTGGGGTGGCAGAGCGGCCTATTGCGCCTGCCTTGAAAGCAGGTATCCTCACGGATTCCTGGGTTCAAATCCCAGCCCCACCGCTTCTCTGCGAACGACAGTGAGCAGTGAACAGTTCAGTTGGATTTGAGCCCTGCAAGTCGCAGCGCACGAGCGTAGTGAGTGCGACCGTCTTGCTCTGGTTCAAATCCCAGCCCCACCGCTTCTCTGCGAACGACAGTGAGCAGTGGGCGGTGCAACTGGATCTGGATCACGGGCCTGCACTGGTATTGGCCGACGCAGTCGAAGCGAGTATCGAGGGCAGGAAGAGCGGACACCGATTTCTGATTCGTAGGAGAAGTTTAATTAGCCAGATCAACCGGGCGGTTTTATATCGGTGGTCCGGGTTAGATCCGTATAATGGTACGCGAAGATAGGTCCCCAGAACAGCGCCTTCCGGCTCTCCTGATCGTCTGTGCCGTTGCCCTCCTCCTCGTCGCGACGGCGGCAGGCCCCGCTGCTGCTGCGCCGCGGCTGTTCGTTTCCACGGCATCGACGGATACGAGCACAGTACTTGCCGGTGAGTCAGTGAACGTCACAGCGACGGTCAAGAACACTGGCGACTCCGGCGGTGCGATCAACATCGAGTACACGGCAAACGGAACGACCAGAGCAACCGAACGGGTGGTCGTTGAAGCAGACTCGTCAGTCAAACGGACACGAGCACTGGAGTTCGACACGCCCGGGATGTACAGTCTAAAAGTCAAGAGTCCGAAAAACTCAGCCGGACGAGTCGAGGTCAAGCAAGTAATCACAGACACGACCTATGTAGACTCGACCAGCCGGCAGATCAGGGTTCGTGGCGGTGCAGTCCCGACAAATGAACCCTATGACATCACTGTCTCAGGGCCGGCGAACCGGACGTTTGCCATCCAGTCGTGGACGGTCAACGCGTCACAGCAGGCGTTCACACAGGATGTAACTGAGTACACCGACCCCAGCGAATCAGACCTCCCGATCCCATCTGACGACGCCGCATCGGTGTTCAGCGTGGTGACTGTCGGGTCAACTGAGGGCGTCGAGCCATCGTCCATGCAGTTCATATTGAACCGCTCGGTCCTCCAGTCGGCCGGCATCGACGCGTCGGAGGTTCGCGTGTATCATCGCGTGGACGGGTCATGGCAGGCCGCCGAGACAACTGTCGTCGACAAACGGACCGACCGCGTCGTCTATGAAGCGGACACCGCAGGTGCGTCGGCCTACGCCATCGGGCAGATAGAGCCGTCGTTCACCATCACGCGAACGTCGGTCGTCAGTGAATCGGTTCCAGACGGACAGCGGGTCGTCCTCAAGGGAACGATCAGCAACTCCGGCAGTATCGAAGGCACGTACGACACGCAGATGTTGGTCGACGGAACCGTCGTCAACGAGACGTCGGTGTCTGTTCCGGCAGACACTGAACAGACCGTAGCGATGTCGACCGTCGTCACGACGCCGGGACGCTTCCAGGTCGGCCTTAACGACGCCAACGCGGGCGTTATTCAGGTGGCCGAGAGCCAGGTCCAGACTAACGCGGACGGTGGAGCGGAACCAACCACGGAAACGGACGAGACGGAACCAGCAGTTGAAACCGAGCCCGGAAATGCCGATGATGACGGCAGTATTGGACCGGTTCCGGCCACTATCATGGGTGTCAGTACGATGCTGGTCATTGGTGGCCTCACCGGTGCGTTGCTCCTGTTCAGCGTCGTCATTGTCCTCCTGCGTCGGAGCAGGAGCCGTAACGACAGCGGATTCGAACTGTAGGCGGGGAGAGAAACCCTTTTTGTGCCAGTGACCGGAGCACCGCGTATGGATTGGCCACACGATCCGGATGGTGAGGAAGGAAGCGAGGGCCGACGCAAGTACGGCCATGCCGTCCTGGCGAAGAAAATCGACGAGGAAGAGGATTTCCCGTTGACCGCTGAAGAGTACGTCGACCAGTACGGAGACCACCCGGTTCGGATCGACTACGAGACAATCGTCAGCGTCGCGGACATCTTCAAGCACGTTGATCAAGACGAGTTCGAAGACTTCCCGGATTTCCACAAATGCATCGGGCGGGCCCTGCGCGAAGCGGACTGGTGGCCGTACCGCCTCGAACATGCCTGAGTGTGTGGTTTGAGATCACGACACATACTTGTAGGATGCCCATGTAGCATCAGGTATGGCGACGACCGGCTCCAGCAGTGACCACGACAACCATGGGCTCCCAGACCACGTTATCGAGGATCTCTTGTCGGACGAACACCGCCGTCGCGCCCTGTCAATACTGGCCGCGCGCGGGGAGCCGCTCATCGTCGACGACCTAGCGGCGGCGGTTCTGGCGGCCGAGCGCGATATCGAGCCAGCGGAGGTACCAGAGGCCGATAGAGCCGCGCTCCGGAACGAACTGTTCACTGAACACCTCCCAAAACTGACCGCGACAGGTATCGTCTCCTATGACTCGATGGTTGGGACGGTCGAACTACAGCGGCGCGAGGCGTTACCAGAGGAACGACTGTAGGAGTGACGGAGCCCTGTCATTTTACACCCGGCCGTCACTCGACCGGAAAAACTGATTGCCGCGTGAGTCAACTGACCACTGGTCGAGTATCCGTGTCAACGCGTGTGAGTAGATTCCGATAAATCAATAGCTGTCGGTTCCGAACCAGTGGTTGACAGTGACCAACACGCAGCTTACACATATCCAGATCGACAATTACGGCCCGTGGACTGTGACACCCGAACCGCGACGGGAGGTCGACCTCCAGACGCTGCAGTCCCGGTTGTACGCTGATCTTGCCCAGTTGTTCGGGAACCGCGACGGATATATTTTCTTCTCGCGGTTTGACAATATGATCGCCGTGACGAACGGGCTGGACGAAGCGGCCCACGCTCTCATCCAGGAATCCGTCAGTAACCGGTATCCAGTAACGATGAGTCTCTCAGTAGCGACGGGAACGACGCCCGCTGCAGCACTGGGGACAGCGACGGAGCAACTTCAGGAGGCCGGGAGCGCACAGGACAAGGGACGCCGTGAGGTCCTGCGTGGCCAGACCATCGACGAGCAGTTCCAGACGGAGACGGACGTCCAGATCGCTCACTTCGACGTCGACGACGCCACCGAAAAGTACACTGATCAGCTCAACGAGTTCGACACGTTCATCCAGATCGAGCAGGGGTACGCGGCCCTGATGAAGTATATGCGCGAGGCGCACAACTCGCTGTCGTTCTTCGTTGGCGGGGACAACGTCATTGCGGTCTGCCCGGATCTCAACGAAACGGCCTACTACGACGCCATCAGCCATGTCCGAGAGGCGGTCGATGTGGAACTGAAAGTCGGCGTCGGACGCGGGCGGACGGCAGCAGACGCCGGGATGGAGGCCAAGCACGCGTTAGAGGACTGTCGGGCGACTGGCGACGCTGTGACAATCGAACACAGAGCAACTGATTAAGTTAGGAACCGCGGGACATAAGCCTAGTGGAGGTATCTTTTAGACCAATCGTGTGTTACCAACACACATGAAAAGTGAGGTAACTGTGCGGGAGGTTATGAACCGGGAGTACGTCGGGGCAAGCGAGTCTGACGACCTCCTTGAGACGACGGAGTTGCTGATTCGCGAGGATCAACACCCGATTCTCGTGCTACGGGGTAACGAGCCTGTCGGTGTCGCAACAGACAGGGATATCCTCGCCTATATCGTCGACGGTGGTGACCCGGCGGCGGCCTCGATCGGCGACGTGATGCGTGAGGCAATCCCGACCGTGGATCCCGACGCACGTCTCCCAGAGGCACGCGACAGGATGGCGTCCCGGTCCGCCGAATTCCTGCTCGTCACTGAGGACGGTGAGCCGCTGGGAACGCTGACCGAACACGACATCCTCTCGACGGCGAGACTTGAGAGTGAAACGACCGAGACCGTTGATCAGGTCCAGCAGGTCGCGACGACCGGGCGAGAGGCGGCAACCGAGGGGACGGAATCAGCGGCGGCGGACACCTTCGACAACCAGGGTATCTGCTCGGCCTGTAGTACGTTTACGCGGGATCTCGCGTCGTTCAACGGGCAACTCCTCTGTGCGGACTGTCGCGACGTTTGAGCCACCGCAAGCGAGGCCAGCCGGTACCGGAAGCCGCTACACAGCGGACGTAGCCGAACCGTTTTGGCCCTAGGCCGCCCAGTACCACTGTGGAGATCACCACCGCTTCGATGGCCAGCGTTGACACCATCGTCGAGCTGTGGGTGGAGCTAGCAGAAGATCAGCGTGCCCACGGCTCTCATCTCCTCGGAGACCGGAACCGGACTGCGGTGCGGGAGGCCATCGTCCAACGGGTCGTCGCCGAGAACGTACTCGTCGCCCGAACGGATGGAACACTCGTCGGATTCGTCATGGTGACTGTGGATAACGGCCATTACGAGCAGGACGAGACGCGCGGCCTCATCGAAAACATCTACGTCCGGCCAGCGTACCGAAACCAAGGTATCGGAAGCAAGTTGCTAGACGCAGCCGAGGAGACGCTCCGGGCAGCCGGTGCGGATACCTTCGCTCTCGAAGCGATGGCCAACAATGAAGACGCCCGACAGTTTTACCGATCACACGGCTACGCCCCCCACCGAGTCGAGCTAGAAAAGCCAACCGAAAACGATACTCTCTAAACGGTTGCCACACAACGCTGGTATACGACCGCGCCAGGGGAGCTTGGGTGGTCCAAGCACTCGACTTGTAATCGAGAGTTCGTGGGTTCAAATCCCACCCCTGGCTTCGAAGCCGCGAATCAAAGTGGTAGCGAAACCACTTCACGGGAATCCCCACTTCTTCGCCGACTGGGTACGTATCTCTCCGAGTCTTGACCATGACACCAGCATATCGGCTGGACAGCAACGCCTCGGAGACGAGCCGGAGCGCACTTACTGCGGAGTTTCGACAGCAAACTCTATGCCTATCCGTTCGGGAGCAGCTACTTCACCCCGACGGAATCGACGACCTCGATGCGTGGTTGACGGAGTGGCCGGTCTGGCCGGACTGCGTGGCCCTGGCTGATACTACCGGCTGTACCATTTCGGAAGAATTCGGGGCTGCCGAATATCTTTACGAACGTACAGCCGGCAGTAACAGGAAGTTGGGCGTACCCGACAATGCCGGGTTTCCTCTGTGAGAGTCTCATACGGACTGCTGTAACTGTGTCCGTGGACGACCGCCCGACTGCGTGCGGTCGATCCGGAAATGACGTCATGTGAGAGCTGTCTCTCCTACGCGTTCCAGCAGAACACGGGCAACTGCACAGCAGACCGTACTCGCGACGGTCTCTGTCTTGAGTCCCTTTTTACTACTGGAGCATGTACGATGGTGTATGAGTGAACCCACCGGTGAACTCCCGGACAACGACGAGGAGTGGCGCGAGATACTCTCCGACGAAGAGTATCAGATACTGCGTGAATCGGGGACAGAGCCGCGGTTCAGCAGCGACCTTATCGACGTGAAAGACGAGGGCGTGTTCACCTGTGCTGGCTGTGGCACGGAACTGTTCGACAGCGACGCGAAATTCGAGTCCGAAACCGGCTGGCCGAGCTTCTGGGACGTGTATCAGGATGGCAATATCGAGACGCGACCGGACAACAGCCATGGAATGGAACGAACGGAAGTCGTCTGTAGTGAGTGTGAGGGCCATCTGGGCCACGTGTTCGATGACGGTCCGGAGCCGACTGGGAAGCGATACTGTATCAACGGTGCGGCGCTCGACTTCGAGGACGAGTAGAGCCACCGGAACCCTTTTTTCCGTTATTGAAGTTGATACGGCTAGACGTGACTGAACACGGGACCGACGAGGCGACTGACGAGGGGGCCGGAACCGGGCCGGTCAGCGAATCGCTGGTCGACGAGCCACCGACTGCCACTGCCGCACAGCCACAGCCGGAGCACCATCTCTTTGATAAAAGCCTCCGGTCGTTCCCGTGGCTCCGTGCGGCCGTCGCCGCCGCCGGGACGCTGGCGGTCGAGTACCTGCTTGTCGCGTTGCTGTTCGTCGTCGGGCCCTCCTCGGTCGACCTGCCGGAGCTTACCGACCGGCTCATCCAGTACGGCTTCGTGCTATACAACGCCCACCACGTCCCGACGATGGTGACCGCGACGGACGCCGAGGTGTACGGCTCGGCTGCACGAAATCTCCTGTACGGTGCACAGGGTGCGAGCGTCCCGCCGATAGTGTATTTCCTGATCCCCGTTGTATCACTGGTCGTCGCTGGGACACTGTTCGAGCGCTACCGTAGCGATGCCCGGTCGGACAGTCTGCTCGAAGAAGCGGCGCTCGTCGGGACCGGCATCGGGTTCGGGTACGTTCTGACGGGATTCGTCGGGAGCTTCGTGTTCACTCGGAGCGTCATGTTCGACAGCGGGGCCACGGGTCAGGCCACGCCGGCAGTGCTGTGGGTCCTGATACTGATGTTCTTCCTCCCGCTCGTGCTCGCTGGCCTGGGCACAGCCGTTCGATACCTCTACGCTGGCCGGGTTTCCGGTGCGTAAGTGGTGTCGATAAATTCGAGGATACGGTCGGATTCAGCCATCGTGACACCGCGGTCCTCGTCGACTAGCACCGGAACGGCCCGCTGGCCAGAGACCCGCTTGACCTCGTCGCGCTTGGAGTGGAGAGCCTCGACCCAGATGCTGTCATAGTCGACGCCGAGTTCGTCCAGTCGGTCGGCGACTTTCTCACAGTACGGACAGCCATCAAGCTGGTAGAGTGTCCGAGACATAACCGTCGGTACGGACGCTACCCTCAAGGTGGTTGTGTTCAGAAGAAAACCGAGCAGATGGTTCTGTTTCGGTGTTACTCGTAGAGCCAGGGAGCGTCGATCTGGTCCCAGTCGACGAGTTCGTCCTCGTCAAAGAACAGCGCTATTTCGCGCTCGTTTGCGCCTTCGTCTTCGTGATCGGAACCGTGGATGACGTTCCGGCCGAGGTCGAGACCGTAGTCGCCACGGATGGTGCCCGGGGCAGACTCAGCCGGGTCGGTCTCGCCCATCATGTTGCGGACCTGCCGGGTCGCGTCCTGGCCTTCCCAGACCATCGCAAACACTGGGCCAGAGGTGATGAAGTCGACGAGGCCGTCGAAGAACGGCTTGTCTTCGTGCTCGCCGTAGTGCGCCTCGGCGAGGTCCTGATCGATCTGCATGAACTTGCCGCCGACCATCTTCAGACCGCGGTCCTCGAAGCGGGAGACGATGTCCCCGATGAGGCCGCGCTGGACGCCGTCAGGCTTGACCATCACGAAGGTGCGCTCTGTCTCGGACATCAGGCTTCAGCCTCCTCCGCTTCCTCGTCTTCGACGTCTTCGTCGGCGTCAGCCGCTGCCTCGTCCTCGGCCGCTTCGAGGTCCGGGGCAGGGCTCTCTGTCTCAGATGCTTCCTCGTCGACCTCGCCAGCCTCGCCGCGGGCGGTGTCGGTCCATTCGAGGTTGCGGGCCTCCCGGCCCAGGTCAGCGTTGTTCTCGCACTTCGAGGAACAGAAGTGCGTGGTTGCACCGTCCTTGTGGACGAACATCGTACCCGTTCCGGGCTCGATGTCCGCACCGCAGTAGTCACATTCGCGTGTCCGGGGCATGGTTACTGCCCTCCGATGGTGTCGGCCTCGCGAGCCGTCTCACGGAGCTGGAGCACGTCACCTTCGCGGACCGGACCGAGAACGTTGCGCGTGATGATGCGCCCCTGGTTCTCGCCTTCGCGGATGCGGCACTTGACCTGCATGGCCTCGCCGTGCATCCCCGTCCGGCCCACGACTTCGATGACCTCGGCGGGCGTGGAACCGCTGCTTTCGGATTCCTCAGCGCTCATCCGAGGTCACCTCACCGAAGCTCCTCGACCTTGTCGGCGATGTCCTCGACGTCGGCCTCAGCCTCACCGGCGTCGGTGACGGCTGCGGCGGCCGAGCCGACTTCGAGCCCGGCGGCGTGACCGAGGTCGTCCTGCTGCTCGACGAAGATGAAGGCGACACCCTTCTCGTCGGCGAGTTCCGGAATGTGCATGACGATTTCCTCGGGCTGGACGTCTTCAGCGACGAAGACGAGCTCTGCGGAGCCGCGCTCGATGGCTTTCGTCGTCTCGTTTGTACCCTTCTTTACCGAGCCTGTGTCCCGGGCAACCTCGAGCGCCTCAAGGGCGTCGTCTTCGAGGTCCGCGGGAACGTCGAAATCTACGTATACTGGCATTTGTATGTTCACCTCCTGCGCGCGAGCTCAGGCTCCCCCGCCGTGTCCGGGCCGCGAGGCCCGTCACACCGTGATGGTGTGTATCCTGAAAAGGCTGGGAGCATCATCAACTCGGCGCAGGCTGTACACGTTTCTGTGCAACCGGCCCTAAAAGCGCTTTCGAAGCCGAAATCGCGTGCCAGAAGAGCACACGACGTATCGGGTGGTCGATCTATTCAGTGGCGGCTGACGCATCTGCCAGCGCAGCCCTCGTTTGCGAGACGAGCCGGGCCACGACATCGCCAGCATCCCGAGGCCGCCGGCGTCCGCTACGGCTGCAGCCAGTTCCGGCGTCGAGACACTCCCGATGGGTGCCTGGACGACCGGATGGTCGATTCCGACTTCGGAACAGAGGGCAGTTTGGAGGGACCCCATGCAGTGGCCTGCAGTCGGTACGGTGAAAAGCGCACCTGGGTAGCGCTGTGACCGTCAGGCCCATACTGGCGCGTCTGCCATCACCGGTATGGACATCGCGCGCTCGCTCCGTCAAGAGGCCCGTCGCTCGAACGAGCGTCGGCTGCTCGTTCTCGCGGGCGACCCGGACCGAACGCGGGAGCGTGCGTCTGCGGCGCTCGATGCGGCGGACGTGTCACGAGCGGAGACGACCGTCGTCGGCCCAGACCCGTTTCTCAACTGTGAACACCACGAGCAGTCACGTGCCGAGGAACTCCTGGGCCGGACCCGGACGGCCGTCGTCCTTGACGCCCACGAGGAACTGCGGCCGGACGCGGTCGGGCGGACCGTCGGTGCTGTCGACGGCGGCGGTCTCTATGTTATCCTCGCGCCGTCTCTGGAAACGTGGCCCGAAGAGCGTGACGGGTTTGACGGCTCGCTCGCAGTTCCACCGTTCGATGTCGAGGTTGTGACCGGTCATTTCCGCCGCCGATTCGTTGAAACGCTCCGAGCACACCGGGGCGTCGCTGTCGTCGATGTCGACACGGACACCGTCGAGCGGAACGGGCTGACCAATCCGGCACCGAGTCGTCCGGTACCCGAACCCGCTCCGCCTGCCGATGCACAGTTCCGGACGGAGACGTACGCCCAGTGTCTCACCGACGATCAGCGGGACGCGGTACAGGCGTTCGAATCGCTGGCAGACCCAGAGACGGCCGTCGTGGTTGAGGCCGACCGCGGGCGGGGGAAATCCAGTGCTGCTGGACTGGCCGCCGGTACCTTCGCAGCGAACGGACAGGACGTACTGGTGACGGCACCCCAGTACCGGAGCGCAGGTGAGGTGTTCGCCCGAGCCGCAGATCTGCTAGATACACTCGGCGTAGATTTCACACACGACCAGTCTCCGGAACCGCGGCAACTGTCGGTCGACAATGGCGGCTGTGTCAGGTTTTCGCCACCAGCCGAGGCCGTGACCCGCCCGGACGATCCGGACGTTGTCATCGTCGACGAGGCCGCCGCCCTGCCGGTCCAGCGACTCGAACAGTTCCTCGCCGCCCCGGCGGTCGCGTTTACCACGACTGTCCACGGCTACGAGGGAGCGGGGCGAGGCTTTTCGGTGCGGTTCCGGGATCGCCTGACCGAAAGCGAACACGATGTCACCGACGTGACGATGACGTCGCCGGTCCGGTACAGCGACGCCGACCCTGTGGAAGTGTGGGCGTTTCGGGCGCTGCTGCTAGACGCCCGCCCGCCGGTCGACCAGCTCATCACTGACGCGACGCCTGAGACCGTCGAATACCGACAGCTCTCGGCGGCCGATCTTCTCGCCGACGAGCACCTGCTGCGAGAGGTGTTCGGCCTGCTCGTGCTGGCACACTACCGGACAGAGCCGGCCGATCTGGCCCGGTTGCTCGACGCCCCCAATCTCACTGTTCGGGCGCTGACTCACGGGGATCACGTCGTCGCTGTGGCGTTACTGGCGCGTGAGGGCGACCTCTCGGCAGAGACGCGGGCCACGATGTACAGCGGCGGGCGCGTCCGCGGGAACATGATTCCAGACGTGCTGTCGACGCAGCTCCGCGACGAGGCCGCCGGGATTCCCGTGGGGCAGCGGGTCCTCCGCATCGCGACACACGCCGCGGTCCGGTCTCGGGGACTCGGCTCGCATCTCCTCTCGGAGATCAGGACGGAGTTCGCCGGGACGGTTGACTGGCTCGGCGTCGGCTACGGCGCGACGCCGGGGCTGGTCCGATTCTGGGACGATAACGGCTATCATACTGTTCACCTCGCTACATCACGGAACTCGACAAGCGGCGAGTACTCCGCAATCATGCTCGACCCGTGTTCCGATGCTGGGGCTGCCCTCGCACGGCGGCACGGGAGATGGTTTCAGGACCGCATCGCTGCAGTGCTGTCGGACCCGCTCGCTGACTGTGACCCCGACGTGGTCCGTGCGGTCTTGCGGGCCACCGACAGCGAGCCGACCCTGTCCCTTTCAGAGTGGGAGTGGCGACTAATTGCAGGCGTCCCGGGCGGCGCGTCGATTCTCGATACGAACCCGAGACCGTTCCGCAGACTCACGCGCAGACACCTGTCCGTCCCGGCGGACCCGACCGCACTGACGGACCGGGAAGAGCGCCTGCTCGTCCGGAAGGTCCTGCAGACGAGGCCCTGGCCAGCCGTCACCGAGGAACTGGGGTTCGTCTCCGAGCGGGAGTGTATGCGAGCGCTCGGCGGTGCCGTCGAAAAGTTGACGCGTCTGTACGGCGACAGTTCGGTACAGGAGGAACTCGACAGACACCAATGACCCTGCTTGGTCTCGAAACTCTGCTGTTCGTGCTCGCGTTCGTGCTGATGGCCGGCGGTGTCGTCGGCAGCCTCACGCCCCAGGTCCCGGGCGCGCTCGTCTCACTCGTCGGCGTCTATCTCTACTGGGTGGCCAGCAGCATGGCCGAACCGGGGGTACTGTTGCTCGCCCTGCTGACACTTGTCGGTCTGCTGACGTGGATCGTTGATTTCGCGGGCGGGGCCGTCGTTGCGCGTGTCGGTGGTGCATCGAACTGGACAGCGGTCCTGGCTGGCCTCGTCGCGCTCGTCCTCTTTTTCGTTACCGGCCCACTCGGCATCCTGCTGGGTGTCGCCGGGACGGTGTTTGTCGTCGAGTTCTACCGTCAGGAGGACGCCAGAGGCGGGCTGAAGGCGGCGCTCGTGACGACCGCCGGGATGCTCGCCTCCAGCGTTGTGCAGGCCCTGCTGACGGCGTCAATACTGGTTACGATGGTCGCTGTCGCGTTGCTATGACCCAGTGCGCTGAACCAGACTGTGAAAACGCCGCTGCCGTCGAACTCCATATCCCCTGGGACGCGAACCGCGAGGTGTGCCCGGACCACGCCCGCGTCTGGGCACAGAAAGACGGTGTGGTCCCCGCCCCGATTGA
The DNA here is from genome assembly GCA_042219425.1 of Haloarcula sp. Lineage (GTDB taxonomy): Archaea > Halobacteriota > Halobacteria > Halobacteriales > Haloarculaceae > Haloarcula. The sequence continues at coordinate 75,325 of JBDGPY010000014.1, forward strand.
CGGTCACGAAGACGAGTGGCCCTGATTGGCCAGTATTATCCAGACAGATTGCCGTACACGGGGAACTATCCTTTCATTCGCATGGTCTCAGTGAAATTACTCGGAGAAAACATAATAATAATTGGATGTGAATGGTGGGGCTGTAACGTGTTATCATGAAACGCGAGATGCTCACTACCGACTTCATCGACCGTGCAGCAGACATCTACGACGACGTGACTGGAGTCGTCGCCCACGACGGAACCAGATACACGTATGCCGAGATGAACAACCGGGTGAACCAACTGGCACACGCTCTGTCCGAGCGTGGCGTCTCGAAAGGGAGTCGCGTCGCTATCCTCGCCCCCAACACGCACTATTTCATTGAGACGCTGTACGCGGCGAACAAGCTCGGCGCGGTGTTTGTCCCGCTGAACTACCGTCTCGGTCCGACGAAAATCGAGTATATCCTGAGCGACTGTGAGGCGGCGACAGTAATCGCCGACTACGATTTCGCCGAGAAGGTCCAGCCGGTACGTGACGTTGTCCCGGCAGACACGTTCGTCGGCTACGAAGCCGACCGCATCGATGGGGACTGGGTTGCCTACAGTGACCTGCTCGACGGCCAGCCGACGACCGAACCGGAGCGGCCAGACATCTCCGAGGATGACGACGCCAGCATCAACTACACATCGGGAACGACAGGCGATCCGAAAGGTGTCGTCAGGACCCACAGAACCGAGAGCTGGCACGCGCTCGTCCTCAACCAGCACATGGAGATCCGCGACGACGACACGTATCTCTGGACGCTCCCGATGTTCCACTGCAACGGCTGGGGCCACACCTACTCCATCACCGGGACTGGCGGAACCCACGTCTGCCAGCGGACCTTCGACGCCGCGGAGACGTTCCGCCGGGTCCGCGAGTACGACGTGTCGTTCATGTGCGGTGCGCCGACGGTACTGAACAAACTCATCCAGCATTACCGGGCCAATGACGGCGACGTGGTGACACAGGGTGACCGCGACGTTCGAATCGCAACAGCCGGCAGCGCTCCGGCGACGGCGACAATCGAGCAGGTCGAGGACGAGTTCGGCTGGCGCATTATCCACATCTACGGGCTGACCGAGACGGCCCCTGTCATCACGACTAGCAACTCCCCGCGACGCATCGCCGAGCGAGGACGAGACCTCAAAGTCAGTCAGGGGGCAGAGGCACTCTGTACCGACATCAGAGTCGTCGACGAAGACGGGTCCGACGTGCCACGCGACGGGTCGACCATCGGCGAGGTCGTGGTTCGGGGCAACCAGGTGATGGACCGCTATCTCAACAAGCCCGAAATCACCGAACAGGCGTTTACTGACCGCATCGAGGGCTACTTCCACACCGGCGACCTCGCGACGTGGGACGAGGACGGGATGGTCCAGATTATGGACCGCCGCAAGGACATCGTCATCTCCGGGGGAGAGAACATTTCATCGATTGAACTGGAGGACGCTCTCTACGACCACCCCGGCGTCCAGAAGGCCGCGGTCATCCCCGTGCCCAGCGAAAAGTGGGGCGAGACGCCGATGGCGATTGTCGTCCCGACAGCCGACAGCGACGCGACCGAGCAGGATATCCTTGACTTCCTGAGCGAGCGCCTCGCGAGCTACAAGATCCCGTCGGGCGTTGACTTCCGGGATTCGCTCCCGGAAACGGCGACCGGCAAAGTCCAGAAGTACGAGCTCCGCGAGGAGTACTGGGAGGGGCAGGAACGCATGATCGGACAGGAGTAGCGCTGTTGAGTGCGGGAAACAGCACGGTTCTTTATTATATTTCCGGGAGTCGGTGTGACCATGCATCTGGGTGTCGTCATGCCACGAGTCGAGGACTACAGTACCATCGACCTAGCAGTCGAAGCCGAACGTCACGGGTATGACTCCGTCTGGCTGAACGAACTGTGGGGGGCCAGTGCCGTCGTGGAACTCACCGATATCGCCACCCGGACCGACGACATCGAAATCGGGACTGCGATACTCAATGTTTTCTCGCGGTCGCCGGCCGTCCTGGCGATGACGGCAACAACGCTCGATAGAGTGTCCGACGGCCGGGCAGTGCTGGGCGTCGGAACGAGTACGGCGCGCTCGGTAGAGAATATGCATAGCGCATCCTTCGAGCAGCCGGTCCGCCGCGCGCACGAGACTATCGATATCGTCAAACAGCTCATGACGAGCGACGAGCGGGTGACCTACGATGGTGAGGTTGTGTCGGTCACGGGCGTCCCCCCGCTTGATCGGGACGTGCCGGTGTACCATGCCGCGCTCGGACCGGCGAACAGGCGGGTCGTCGCCCGGCTTGCGGACGGCTGGCTCCCACACATGATTCCGTTCTCCGAGCTCGAATCGGCGTTTGACTACATCGCCGAAACCGCACGCGAGGCCGACCGCGACCCCTCCGAAATCACGGTCGCACCGTACGTGCCAGCGGTGGTCCACGAGGACCCCGACCGGGCTGTCACCGAACTCCGAAAGCATATCGCCTACTACGTCGGCAGCGGAGAAGGGTACCGCCGCGCCGTCGCGACGACGTATCCGGACCGCGCGGAGCGTATCGCCGACGCCTGGCAAGCGGGGGACCGCGGCGAGGCGACCGAACTCGTCACTGACGAAATGGCAACTGACCTCGGTATCGCCGGAACACCGGAGCAAGCTCGGAAAAAACGGGATTCGATGACCGACTCCGACGTACTTGATCGGCTCCTGCTAACTGTGCCACAACAAGTCGACGGGGAACTCGCTCGGGAGACGATTCGGGCGCTGGGTCGGACGTAGGAACCTACAGATCGATCTCCATCATCACCTCATCGGCGTACTCGTCGCCGAACTTGTAGTGGTCCTCACGGACGGCTTCCGTACTCCAGCCGTGGGTTTCGAGGAACTCAATAGCGTCCTCGTTCGTCGACGGAACGGAGTTGTACAGCTTCTCGTAGCCGTTCGACGCCGCCCATTCGGTCCCCCGGGCGAGGAGCTGTGAGCCAATGCCGTGACCTCGGTACTGTTCGAGGACACCAAGCGTGAGCTCTGCCGTGTGGCTCAGTTTCTCGACTTCCGGGTGTTTGAGATGGACCCAGCCGACCACATCGTTGTCGATGCAGGCGACGAAGAAGATGCGTGACTCCAGTTCGTTGTGCCGGAGCAGGACCCCTTCGGAGTCTACCACGTCGGCCACAGTTTCTGCGTTGACGTACTCGCCGCCACCAATGGCGGCCCGGATGGCCCCAACCAGACCCGTCAGATCCTCCTGGCGCGCCTGTCGGATGGTGAACTCGATATCGTCGGCCTCGAACTCCTCCTCAACGGTGTCGTTATAGGAGATGCGGAGTTCCCCCTCGATCTCCTCCAGTACGCCATCGCGCTTGAGTATCGCAACGTGGTGGCCAAACGGACGGGGGTCCATCTGTAGCGCCGACCGGGCGGCCGCCGGCTCAACAGACCCATGCGATTCGATATACTCGTAGATGTCTTTTCGGTCCTTGTGGTCGAACTGCAGTGGCTCTGTTAGCTCCATGCTATCCGTTAGCACTACCCAGTACTTAGTCCTTTATCAATAATCATTGTGTACCGTAGGTGGTCACTACTGCTCTGGAACTCCGGTCAGTAGCTGCGCCACGTCACGCACGTTTCGGGTGTCGATGAGGAGTTCTGCGGCCTCTCTGACAGTGTAGGAACCGTCTAACTGCACGCCGTAGCAGGCGGCATAGCAGTCCAGCCAGTCGTTCATCGTGGCCTCCAGTCGCTCGAAATCGGACTCGGAGAACCGGACCCACGACCCGCCGGTGCGGGCCTCGCAGTACAGCGCGACGGTGGGGCCGAACCCATTCCGCAACAGTTCCATCGCGCGCTCGTCGTCCGGCGGGTCCGGGTCCAGCGACTCGCGGACCGCGTCGGCCCTGTCGGACAGTTCGCGAATCCGGTCGTGATACTGGTGGCGCATTGCCGGGGTGGCTCAGCCCTCGTTGAACTCGACGCCTTTCCCCCCGTCGGGGTGTTCCCACTCGGTGTCAGCGACGACTGCGCAGGTACCACACTCGACGCAAGGCTGGGTGTCGAGGCTGACCAGGTGTTCTTCGCTCCCGTTGGTCTGGACCATCTCGTCACGGTAGCAGCCGCCGCCGAAGTCCTGTGCACTGACTGGGCAAGCCGTGACAGCAGTGCCGGACGCATCGAACGATTTGTCGACCAGTTCGATGTGCGGGTCGCCCACGTCGTAGGTCAGCTCGCCGATGCGGTCGGCCAGATCAGGCGGTGAAACGGTGTTCTCGTCCGTAATCCGCTCGCCGAGTTCCTCGGCGATGACCGTCGGCAGCGTCACGTAAGGCAGTTTCGTGTCCGGAATCATCGAGACGAGCGTTGGAGATGTGTAGGCCCGTTCAAGCAGTCCCGAGGCCGCCCGGACGCCGAACCGGCCGACAGCGGAATCGACGATAGCGTTTGAGAGGTCGTCAATGGGGCCGACTTCACCGAGTTGCCCGAACACGCTGTACCCAGTCGGACGGAGTTTGTCCATCACACCCTCGTCGTGGAGCTTCTTCTCGTACAGTTCGCCGGCCCGATGTGGCTCGTTTCGGGAGCGGGCGTCGGTGAACGCCTCGGCAGCCAGTGCCCCTGCGGTGACAGCGTGATTCATCCCCTTGATGATGGGGCCCTGGGCCTGCATCTGGCCGGCAGCGTCGCCGACCAGCACCAGACGGTCCCTGTGGGGCGATGGATGGGCTACCTTCTTCGAGTCGGGGACGAGTTTTGCACTGTACTCGCGCTCGTTGTACTCGTCGCCGAGCCACTGGGCCATGAGCGGATGGGTGAGCAGGCTATCAAGCAGTTCATGGGGCTCGGCTCGTTCCGCAGCGATGGAGTCGAGGTGGAACACGGTGCCAATAGAGAGCGAGGATTCGTTGGTGTAGAGGAAGCCGCCGCCCCGAACGCCGTCGAACAGGTCGCCGGAGAACAGATGGGCCGCGCCGTCGTCGGCCGCCACGTCGAATCGGTCGTTAATAACTTCTGGCGGCATATCAACAACCGCCTTGACGCCCTGGAACCACTCCTCGGGGTCTTCCCAGTCCATCAGCCCAGCATCGCGGGCGAGTTCGGAGTTGACGCCGTCGGCCGCCACGACGAGGTCAGCTTTGATCGGGTCCAGTTCCTCTGTTGTCACGCCGACGATTTCGCCTCGCTCGCGGAGCAGGCCGGTGACGTGGACTTCGGTCAGCAGGCCACCGCCGGTCTCGCGGGTTCGCTCGTGGACCTGCTGAGCGAGCCATGAGTCCATCTTCCGGCGCAGCACTGCGTCCGCCCACACGGTGTCGTGGTGGTGCAGGTCGCCGATGTCAAAGGACTTCACCTTGTCGCCGGCGATGTTGTGGATAATGTTCTCGGTCACCGGCCGCTCTGTCGCTTCCTTGCGGAAGTCAGGGAACAGCCCGTCGATGGTGTATGGGGCCGACTCTTCGGCATAGATGAGCCCGCCTGAGACGTTCTTCGAGCCGGCCTCGACGCCGCGTTCGAGGACGAGCGTCTCGACGCCGTTCCGAGCGAGGATCGCCGCCGCTGCGGCCCCGCCCGGGCCACAGCCGACGACAACCGCCTCGTACTCCTCGTAACTGTCAGTCATCGCTGGCCTCCATTACCGCACCGAGTTCACCGGCTTCGACCGCCTCGGTCAGCCGCGGCAGTACCTCGAACAGGTCGCCCTCAATGAGATAGTCCGAGAAGTCACGGATGTCGGCGTCTGGATCGGTGTTGATCGCGATGATCGTGTCCGACTCGTCGCAGCCGACCTTATGCTGGATCGCGCCGGAGATGCCCGCAGCGATGTACACATCCGGTTCGACCTCCTGGCCGGACTCGCCAATCTGGCGCTCCTCGGTGACGTACTGCTCGACGTGGCTGTCGAAGGAGTACGAGGAAGTGATGACGCCACGAGAGAGCCCCAGAGCAGCGTCCTCGAAGGCATCGACAAGGTCGAGTGCCTGCTCGATTCCGCGCGTCGGATCGTCGCCGATACCCCGGCCCACGGCGACGACAACGTCGTGTCCGGTGAGGTCAACACCGCCGGAGAGACGGTCGAACCCCTCGACTTCGACCTGGAACCACTCGTCGGCGAGTTCCATCTCGTAGTCGACGACCTCGGCCTCGCGCTCGTAATCGGGGTCGGGAATCTCGAAGCTCCCGGGGATGACCGACGCACCCTGGGGGTGGAAATCCCGATTGGGCTTATCGATACAGAGAATTGTCGAGTACTCGAAGCCGGAGAAGTCCGGCCGCTTCATATGCAGGACGCGCTCGAACTCCTTCTTGTCGCCAGCGGTTCCCACTTTTGCGGGGTTCGAGATCATCGCGCTCTCGATGTACAGTCCCGAGCAGTCAGAGGCCAGCCCGGAGTCGAGTTCGCCCTGAACGAGCGCCGAGAGATCGCGGCCGTTGTTCGTCGCCGGGAAGACAGTGTAGCGCGGCTCGTGGTAGTCTTTCCAGTCCACGTCCTCTCGACCATCAGGAGCGAGCTGTCCGCCAGCTCTGGCCATGTCACAGAAAATCTTCGTGTATGGCTGGTGCCGGAAGCGTTCGAGACGGTCGTCCTCGTGATACACCACGAGGTCTGCGCCGTAGGCGACGACGTCCTCTACGTGGTCGCTCGCGTCAGCTCCGATGAGCACGGCGACGACTCGCTCGTCCGCATCGTACTCCTCGTTGTACGTGTCCATCAGGTCCCGGGCCTTCCCGAGCATCTCCTTCGAGACGTCGACGAGTTCGCCGGCCTGGGTTTCACAGTAGACCCATATGTCGCGGTACGTCGCGCCGACGGTCCCCTCGACCCACTGCTTGTCGTTGGTTGGATGGTCGAGCTCCGGGTGTTTCTCCGCCGGTGGGATGTACTCGACATCCTTGCTTTCCGCCTCGTCAGTCCCTTCGACAGATTCGATTCGGCTCTCTATCTGTGATTTCGCTGTCTTGCGGTCCTCTCCTGCTTTCTCGCGTTCGAGAAGGTCACGGAGTGTGTCGGCGTCGTCGACATCCCTGACCATGTTCGCAACGTCAGCGACAGTCAGTTCCGCGAGGTCGACAGTTCCCGGGTCGACCTCGCCGTCGTCCTCGGCTTCGACTTTCTCGATGCGGTCCTCGATGAGCGTCTTGACTGGCATCCGGTCCTCACCACGTTCCTCCAGTTCCAGCATCTCCCGCAGTTCGTCGGCGTCGTCGACATCCTTGATTTTCGGTCCGAGGTCGGCGATGTCGTGTTCTGTTGGGTCGATTTCAGGCATAGTCAGTCACCTGCCGCGTACGGCGTGAGTTCGTCTAGCACCGGTTCCAGCGCCTCGCCCTCGTCGGCCTCGACAATCGTCGCTTCCCGCTCAGAAGGGGCCTTGGGGATTGGGTCAACCCCGGCGACGATAGTCGGTGAGCCGTCCAGACCGATGTAGTCCGGGTCGAGGTTGAGGGCCTCGTGGCCCCAGACCGTGAGATGCTCCTCGTACTCCGCGGCCCGCTCCTGGGTCTCCTCGCGGAGGTCCTTGTGTTTCAGCCGGTGGCTCGCCTTCCGGTAGGTCGGTTCGAACTCCGGGTCGGCGACGATAAAACACGGCATCGGCGCTTTGACGGTTTCGATCTCGGAGGTGTCGCCGTCGACTAGCCGCTTTGCTCGAACGGTCCCGGCGTCCTCATCAATATCGAGCGAGAGTACGTGGGTAATCATCGGCCAGTCCAGACACCAGCAAGTCTGTGGGCCAGTGTGGCCCGTCTCGCCGTCGGCCGTCTTGAACCCAGCAAACACCAGGTCCGGCTTGTCGTCGAGTTTCTGCAGGCCGGTCGCGACAGTCATGGCAGTGGCCCAGGTGTCTGCGGCCCCCATCTCGCGGTCCGAGAGGAGATACAGGTCGTCTGCGTACACGTCCCCCATTCCTTCCTGCAGGACCTCCTTGTACCCCGGCGGCCCCATACTCATCAGCGAGACGTGCCCGCCGTTGCGGACTTTCGTCTGGAAGGCTGCACGAAGCGCGTGCTTGTCGTTGGGGTTCATCACTGTCGGTGTCTTCCCCCGTTCGAGATGCCCCTCCTCGTCGAACGATACCTGTCCCTCGCGGAAGTCCGGAACGCCCTTCGTCAGAACGACTGCGTGCATTTCTATCATTCCCCTCGTTAGTGTATACCACACAAGAGTCTATAATAAATGTATGTTTACAAACCTGAGTGACAGATTCGCCGGCCGTGGCTCCGTGGGAGACGTATCAGTCGGCAATCAGTACTCCGACACTGCGGCTGTCGCAGTTGTGTAATCGAATCCAGAAACCCGACAGCACGGCGAAAACAGGTCCAGCCGAGGTTCAGATACGTCCAGCACGGCCCGGGTCCACGTCAATGGCGTCTACCGGGCATACGTCGACACAGAGCATGCAGTCGATGCACTGGTCCTCGTGGGCTGGATCGGCCTTGATTTCGCTTTCCGGATGGTCCGGTGTGTCGACCCACTCGAACACGTCGACGGGGCAGTCCTCCAGGCACGCGCCATCAGCGATACAGATATCGAAGTCGACGGCGACGTGTGTCCCGTGGATGCCCAGCTCCTCGGGCTCATCAACCGGGCCCCAGACGTCGTGACCGTCGTGCTGTTCGACAACGTCGCGGTTCTCCTCGAACTCCGGGTCTATGGCCATTGGTATCTTATCTCACTTTTGCGAGATACTTAACTTTTCGACCTGGCCGTCAGAACCCGGGTCCGTCTCGGGAATTGAGATCGTCCGGCCCCTCTCTATCCACTGGTCCGGGGCCGCCGACACTCCCGCCTGGTCCCGGCGGCGAACGGCCGGACAAGCCGGCGTCCTCGACCGAGCCCGCTGCGTCCGACGTCTCTGGCCCTGTGATTTCCGCTCGCCGGAGGAACTCGACGGTCCGCTCATACACGTCGTCGTACTGCGCTCCGTGGAAGGGGAACCCGTGGTCCGACGGAACTGTCTCGTGGACCACGTCAGTCATCGGCGAGAGAGCGTCGGCCAGCAGTTCGGACTGGGACGGCGGCACGGTCCCGTCGTCCGTACCGTGGAGCAACAGCGTCGGCGGGGCATCGACATCCACCTGTGCGACCGGCGACGCGAGGTCGTACGCCGCGGGTTCGTCGTCGGGTCCCCCGCCGAGATACGCCCGGTGGGGCCGGTCGTCATCGTCGCCGGTGGCGCTGTCGAGCGCGTGAAAGTCGTAGATGCCGGCGTAGCCGACAACGGCTGACAGCGCCGACGACGCTCCGGGATACTGCTCGGGTTCAAAGCCGGGTTCGTCCGCTGTCAGCGCAGCCAGTGCGACCAGGTTTGCCCCCGCTGAGTGGCCGATACCGGCGACTCGGTTCGTGTCCGCGCCATAGCTCTCAGCCTCGGTTCGAGCCCACTCGATAGCGGCCTTCACGTCGACCAGCGCCGCCGGGAACGTCCACGCAGGTGCAAGGCGGTACTGTGGTTCAACGACGAGGAACCCGTCTGCCGCGAGATCAAGCGCGTGCCGGGCGAACTCTCCCTTGTCGCCGACCGTGAACGCGCCACCGCGAACGAGAACCGCGACCGGTTTCGGGCCGCTGGCCTCCGGCGCGTCGTACAGATCGAGCGTGAGCGTCTCGCCGTTCACCTCGTGGAACGGGATATCGCGCTGGACTGTCACCGTCGACGGAGCGCGGTCTGTCACGGTTGATGGTGGGGCCGTCGCGGGCTTAAGGCCGACGCTATCCGCTTTCGATACCGGCCGAGTCAGGATCGAACGACATGTCGCCCCCCACAGAGCCCAGCGAGTCGTCGGTGCTACCAGCCTTGACCGAATCAAGCGCGTCCTCGAAGTGGGCCATCGTCAGGACGACATCGTCCAGGTCATCGTCGGAGCCGACGTACTCGCGGACGGTCGCAGCCGCCGCCTCGCGGCAGACGGCCTCGATGTCGGCTCCGACGTAGTCTTCGGTTCGTTCGGCCAGATCGTCGAGGTCCACGTCGTCTGCCAGTGGCTTGTCGCGGGTGTGGACCGCGAAGATATCGCGTCTGGCGGCCTCGTCGGGTTCCTCGACAGCGATGTGGCGGTCGAGTCGGCCCGGACGCAGGAGCGCATCGTCGAGGAGGTCCGGCCGGTTCGTGGTGGCGATGACCACCACGTCCTCCAGCTCTTCGAGACCGTCGAGTTCCGTGAGCAACTGCGAGACGACGCGCTCGCCGACATTGGAGTCGCCGACACCACCGGTCCGCTCGGCCGCGATGGCGTCGATCTCGTCGAAGAACACTACGGTGGGGGCGTTCTCGCGGGCCTTGCTGAACACGTCCCGGACACCCTTCTCGCTCTCACCGACGTACTTGTTCAGCAGTTCCGGCCCCTTGATCGAGATGAAATTCGACTGGGCCTCGTTGGCGACAGCCTTCGCCAGGAGCGTCTTCCCGGTTCCCGGCGGGCCGTACAGGAGGACGCCTTTCGCCGGTTCGAGGCCGACATGGTCGTAGGCATCACCGTGTTCGAGGGGCCACTGGACAGTCTCGCGCAGGCGCTCCTTGGCCTCGCCGAGACCACCCACGTCGGCCCAGGACACGTCGGGGACCTCGACGAACACCTCGCGCATCGCCGAAGGCTCGATGCTTCGAAGCGCCGAACGGAAGTCCTCGTCAGTGATTTCGATGGAATCAAGCACCGAGGCGTCGATTCGATCTTCTTCGAGGTCTAATTCAGGCCGGACCCGACGGAGTGCGTGCATCGCGCCTTCTCGGGCGAGGTTCTCGATGTCGGCCCCGACGAAGCCGTGCGTGTTCTCGGCATAGGTGTCCAGGTCGATTTTCTCGGCGAGGGGCATCCCGCGGGTGTGGATCTGCAGGATCTCCTTGCGGCCGTCGCGGTCCGGGACGCCGATTTCGATCTCGCGGTCAAACCGGCCGGGCCGCCGGAGCGCAGGGTCCACCGAATCGACGCGGTTGGTCGTCCCGATGACGGTGATCTGGCCCCGTTCTTCGAGGCCGTCCATCAGGCTGAGTAGCTGGGCAACGACCCGCCGCTCAACGTCACCACTGACCTCCTCGCGTTTCGGGGCGATGGAGTCGAGTTCGTCGATGAAGACGATTGCTGGTTCGTTCTCCTCGGCCTCGTCGAACACCTCCCGGAGTTGCTCTTCGCTCTCGCCGTAGTACTTCGACATGATCTCCGGCCCGGAGATCGTCTCGAAATGCGCGTCGATTTCGTTGGCGACGGCGCGAGCGATGAGCGTCTTCCCGGTTCCCGGCGGGCCGTGCAGCAGCACCCCCTTCGGCGGCTCGATACCGAGCGTCTGGAACAGTTCGGGGTGGCGCATCGGGAGCTCGATCATCTCACGGACCTGTTCGAGTTCGTCGTCGAGACCGCCGACGTCTTCGTAGGTGACGCCGGGCATCTCCGGTTCAGGGGTGTCTGCCCGCTCCACATCGACGGTATCCGCCGGCTGGCCGGCGAGGTCGACCGCCGTCGATCCGGTCACGACGACTGGACCGGCCGGCGTGGTGTCGACAACCTGAGCGGGGACGCGTCTGTTAGACCGACTCGACAGGAGCCCGAAGCCGAGTGGGAGCGCGATAGTCTGGCCGACAGTCACTGCCTGATCAGCCAACTGCTCCCGGACGTGGGGACCCAGATCCCCCTGTATCCGGAGCCCCTCCGGCAGGGTGAGTGTGACCCGTTCGGCCTCTTCGACGGTGGTCGGTTCGACCGTGACGCGGTCGTCGACGCTGACGCCGGCAGCGTTGCGCAACTGGCCGTCGATACGGACGTACCCACGGCCGGCGTCGTCGCGGTCGCTCGGCCACACTCTCGCGATGGCTGAGCGGTTGCTTGCACGCCCCTGTATGTGGACGAAGTCACCGCTGCTTAGCTCGCTGTTCTCCAGAGCCTGCCGGTCGATGACCGCCATCCCACTCCCCGGCTCTCTGTTCTTGAGCGGCTTGACGGTCAGTTGCATCGTTCTGCACTGGTCGAAAAAGCTCGGTTGTCGAGCGGTACTCCCGAAACGTCCCGGTTAGGCTTCGATTTCGATCTCCTTGCCGCGAGTCATCGCGCCCGTCTCGACTGGGAGGCGCACTTCGAGAATACCGTTTGTGTAGTTCGCGGCGATACTATCGTCGTCAATACGCTTCGGGAACCGGAAGCGTCGGTGATACGTCCGACGCTCACCGCGTTCCTCGTCCTCGCGCTCGGCAGCGATGTTCAACATGCCGTCGTCCCAGGAGACGTTGATGTCCTTGACGTCAAAGCCCGGGAGTTCGACGTTGAGGACGAACTCGTCGTCCTCCTCGTACAGTTCGTAGTCGTCACTACCGGTTTCGAGCAGGCGGGAGGGAAGGTCCAGACCCCGCATCCACGAACTTGGTGTTGTAGTTGGCAGAGCCATTGGACTTCACCTCGTATCCATC